>DASVFV010000037.1:0-44270 GCA_036379875.1 Burkholderiales bacterium
TGGTGCACTGCCTGGGCATCCTGACCTCGATGTTCTCGGCGGTCACCGTGTCGCGCGCCATGGTCAACCTGCTGTACGGCCACCGGCGCCGGGTGGCGAAGCTCTCGATCGGCAACACCACATGGAAATAGCGTAGATGGAATTCTTCAAGATCCGCCGCACCATCCCGTTCATGCGCTATGCGTTGGTGTTCAACGTCATATCGGTGATCACGTTCATCCTGGCGGTGTTCTTCCTCGCGCATCGCGGGCTCAACTTCTCGATCGAGTTCACCGGCGGCACGCTGCTCGAGATCGCCTACAAGGAGGCGGCCGACGTGGACGGCATCCGGCGCGCGCTGGACGGCGCCGGCTACAAGGCGGAAGTGCAGAACTTCGGCTCCTCGCGCGACGTGCTGATCCGCATGCACCTGGAGAAGAACCAGAGCACCTCGGATCTCTCGCAGCACGTGATGGCGGTGCTGAAGAAGGAGAACGCCTCGGCCGAGCTGCGCCGCGTCGAGTTCGTCGGGCCGCAGGTCGGCCGCGAGCTCGCCGAGAACGGCGCGCTCGCCCTGCTGGTCACGGCGGCGGGAATCGTGCTGTACCTGTGGCTGCGCTTCGAATGGCGCTTCGGCCTGTCGGGCATCGTCGCCAACCTGCACGACGTGGTCATCATCCTGGGCTTCTTCGCCTTCTTCCAGTGGGAGTTCTCGCTGCCGGTGCTGGCCGCGGTGCTCGCGGTGCTCGGCTACTCGGTGAACGAATCGGTGATCGTGTTCGACCGGGTGCGGGAATACTTCCGCAAGATGCGCAAGGCCTCCACCGCCGAGGTGATCGACGCGGCCATCACCAGCACGATCTCGCGCACCATCATCACGCACGGCAGCACGCAGGTCATGGCGACCACCATGCTGCTGTTCGGCGGCGCGGCGCTGCACTACTTCGCGCTCGCGCTCACCATCGGCATCCTGTTCGGCATCTACTCGTCGGTGCTGGTGGCGAGCCCGCTCGTCATGTGGCTGGGCGCCAAGCGCGAGCAGTTCATCGTGCCGACCAAGCGCAAGGGCGGCCCGCGCGACGAGCACGAGGGCGCCGTAGTCTAGGTTTTTACTTCAAAATCTGAATCAAGTTTGAGTAGTCGTCGGTCCAGGTGCGCCAATCTTCGTGATCCTCGGGCTCGACGGCGCCGCGCTCGACGATCGCGGGGCGCCTGAGCGCGGCCGGGTCGCGCGACACCAGCACCCAGTCGGTGCGCGAGCGCCGCTCGTCCACCTCCTCGTCGGGATCGTCGCGCACCAGCACCGCGTGCGCGCCGTTCTCGGTCGCGATGCGCGCCACCACCGGGATCAGGTCGAGGAAGCGGTTCGAGACGTGGAACGCGACGATGCCGTCGGGCTTCACGTGCTTGAGGTACACGGCGAGCGCCTCGCGCGTGATGAGGTGCACCGGGATCGCGTCGCTCGAGAACGCATCCACCGCCAGCACGTCGAAGCTGCGCGGCGGCTCGCGCTCGAGGGTCAGGCGCGCATCGCCGAGCGCGAGCTCGACCTTCGCCCGGCTGTCGGTGAGGTAGGTGAACTCGTGCAGCGCGATCTGCATCACGCGCGAGTCGATGTCGTAGAAGCGGTAGATGTCGCCCGGCCGGCCGTAGGCCGCGATGGTGCCGGTGCCCAGGCCGATCACGCCGACGCGCGCCGGGCGCTCCCCCACCGAGCGGATCGCGGCGCCGATGCCCGAGTCCTGGTGGTAGTAGGTGGTGAGCATGCGGCGCGACTTCTCGTCGCCCAGGTATTGCTCGCCGTGCATGATCGCGCCGTGCACCAGGCGGCGCAGGTGCGAGTCCTCGCCCGGCACGCCGTATTCCTTGACGCGCAGCACGCCGTAGAAGCTGCGCGTGGCGACGCGCACGTCGCGCTGGTAGCGCAGGCCGTCGTAGGCCGCGCACGCCGCGATGCCGAGCAGCACCGCGAGGCTGGCGAAGCGCGCGACTACGTTGAGCGCCGCGAAGCGGATCGCCGCCAGCACGCCGAGCGCCACCAGCCCCGCGCCGAGCTCGTAGTAGCCGGTGAAGACGAGCGGCGCGACCACCGCCACCAGCAGGCCGCCGAGCGCGCCGCCCGCCGAGATGGCGAGGTAGAACGCCGTGAGGCGCGCCGGCGCCGGGCGCAGCCGGTAGAGCTCGCCGTGGCAGAACAGGCAGCCCAGGAACAGGCCGGGCAGGAAGATGCCGAGCTGCAGCGGCAGGTCGAACTGGAAGTCGTTGTCGACCAGCAGCCAGCCCATCGCGCCGATCCACGCGAGCAGGATCGGCCACAACCATTGCGGCCGGTACCAGCCCTTGCCCTCGAAGGCGATGATGAACGTCGCCAGGTAGAGCGTGAGCGGCGCAAGCCAAAGCAGCGGCACCGACGCCACGTTCTGGGTGAGGTGGTTGGTGACCGCGAGCAGCAGCACCGAGCCGGTGGCGGACAGCGCGAGCCACAGCACGACGTCCGTCTTTTCCAGCGGCCCGATGGCGGTGGTTTCCGCTTCGGCAGCCGGCTGCGCGAGCGGCGTACGCCACGCGACCAGCGCGCACAGCACGGCGAAAGCGGCGAACAGCCAGGACCACAGCGCGACCTGCCCGTGCCCGCCCAGGAACGGCTCGACCAGGAACGGATAGCCGAGCAGCGCGACCAGCGAGCCGAGGTTCGAGACCGCGAACAGGCGGTACGGATTCTCGCCCGGGCGCGCGCGCGCGAACCACGCCTGCAGGAGCGGGCTGTTCGCCGCGAGCAGGAAGTACGGCAGGCCGACGGAAACGCCGAGCAGGAGCAGGATGAGCGCCACCGGATCCTCGCTGCCGGTGGGCTTCCACGCCTCGCTCGGCGAGATCGGCAGCGTGACCACCGCGGCGGCGAGCAGCGCGATGTGCACCAGCGCCTCGACGCGCCGGCGCGAATACTTGGCGAGCAGGTGCGCGTACGCGTAGCCCGCGAGCAGCAGCGCCTGGAAGAACAGCATGCAGGTCGTCCACACCGCGGCGCTGCCGCCGAACCACGGCAGGATCAGGCGCGCGATCAGCGGCTGCACGAGAAACAGCAGGAACGAGGAAAGGAAGATGGTCGCTACGTAGAGCACTAGATGTCCTTCGGCACGGGCTTGCCGAGCATCCAGGCCGCGATCGCGTCGACCGTCTCGGCTTCCTTGCCGTAGAAGCCGTGCTGCGCGAGCGGCTCGCAGGGCGGACTCTCGGCGGGCTTGCCGCCGTTCACCGTCACGAGCGGGAAGCGCTGCCCGAGGCGCGCAGCCTCGTGGTAGGGCGTCGCGCCGCAGGCATCGTCGCCGTGGTGGACGAACAGCATCGGCACCTTCACCTTCGACCAGTCGTAGCCCGCGAGCGCGGGAAAGCGGGCGCGCTGGTCGCTGTAGAAAAGCGACGAGGTGAGCACCACCCCGGCGATCTCGCCCTGCAGCGCGCCGCCGAGGTACGCGGCAGACAGCGTGCTGCGGCTCGTGCCGACCACGAACACCGGCAGGCCCGGATGGCGCTTGTGCATCTCCGCGAGCACCGCGCGCATGTCGGCGACGTGCTGCGCGCTGGCGCGGAAGCCGTCGCTCATGCCCTCCCCGCGCTGCTGGTCGCTCGGGTTGTCGAGAATCACGGGCAGCACGCCGTTGCGGATGAACTCGCGCCGGCTGCGCGGCAGGAAGTTGCCCTGGTTGAAGCGCACCTGGCCCTGCTCCATGCGCAGGTTGATGTTGCCGCCGCCGCCCGACAGGAGAAGCGCCACGGCGCGCGGCTGGCGCGCGCCCATGTTGGCGACGAAGAAGGCGAGCTTCGCGCCGGGGCGCGGCTGCAGGGTGACCATCTCCTGCGCGAACAGCGCTCCCGGCAGGGACAATCCCACGACGAGGCACAAAGCCTTCAAACGCGCTTCGCGAGCTCGGCGGCGAGGCCGGTGTATTTGGCGGGCGTGAGGGCGAGGAGGCGCTTCTTCGCCTCCGGCGGGATCGGCAGATCTTTCACGAACGCGGCGAGCGCGCGGCGCTCCAGGCGCTTGCCGCGGCTCATCGCCTTCAGCTTGTCGTAGGCGTCGGGCACGCCGTGGCGGCGCATCACCTGCTGCACCGCCTCGGCCAGCACTTCCCAGTTGGCATCGAGGTCGGCGCCAAGGCGCGCGGGATCGGCCTCCAGCTTGGCGAGCCCGCGCAGGCACGCCGAATAGGCGAGCAGCGTGTGGCCGAGCGCGGTGCCGACGTTGCGCTGCGCGGTGGAATCGGACAGGTCGCGCTGCCAGCGCGACACCGGCAGCTTCTCGGCAAGATGGCGCAGCAGCGCGTTGGCCACGCCGATGTTGCCTTCGGAGTTCTCGAAGTCGATCGGGTTCACCTTGTGCGGCATGGTGGACGAGCCCACCTCGCCGGCCTTCACCTTCTGCCTGAAGTAGCCGAGCGAGATGTAGCCCCACAGGTCGCGGTCGAGGTCGAGCAGCACGCTGTTCGCGCGCGCGAAGGCGTCGAGCAGCTCGGCGAGCCAGTCGTGCGGGTCGATCTGCGTGGTGTAGGCGTTGAATTCGAGGCCGAGGCGCTCGACGAAACGCCGCGCGAAGCGCTCCCAGTCGAAGTCCGGATACGCGACGGTGTGCGCGTTGTAGTTGCCCACCGCGCCGTTGATCTTGCCGAGCACCGCCACCGCCGCGATGCGCCCGCGCGCGCGCTCGAGGCGGTGCGCGAAGTTCGCCATCTCCTTGCCGAGCGTGGTCGGCGAGGCCGCCTGGCCGTGCGTGCGCGAGAGCATGGGCAGCGCCGCGTGCTTGCGCGCCAGGTTCTTCAACGCGACGACGATTTCGTCCAGCTTCGGCAGCATCACCTTCTCGCGCGACTCGGCGACCATCAGCGCGTAAGAGAGGTTGTTGATGTCCTCCGAGGTGCAGGCGAAGTGGATGAACTCGAGCGCGCGCTGCGCCTCCGCGTTTTTCGCCAGCCGCGAGCGCAGCCACAGCTCGATCGCCTTGACGTCGTGGTTGGTCTCGGCCTCGATGTTCTTGATCTGCTGCGCGTCTTGTTCCGAGAAATTCTTCAGCAACCCGGTGAACGCCGAGAGCGTCTTTGGCGAGAACCCCTTCAGCTCCTTGATCGCCCGCTCGGCGGCGAGCGCCTGCAGCCATTCCAGCTCGATGCGCGTGCGATAGCGGATGAGGGCCTGCTCGCTGAAGTAGGCGCGCAGCGGATCGGCGCCCTTGGAGTACCGCCCGTCGAGTGGAGACAAGGCGGCGAGCGACGAAGGCATGGGCCACTATTATAAGGGGATGCGAGTTTCGCTCGTCCGGGTCAGCCGGGAGGCGCGCGCCTGCACCGAATGCTCCGGGGTTCTGCCATTCAAACCCAGGCCCGTGTTCCGCGCCGGCAAGACCGCGCGCCTCCTCATCGTCGGCCAGGCGCCGGGCCGCCGCGTGCACGAGACCGGCATCCCGTGGAACGATCCGTCCGGAGAAGTGCTGCGCGCGTGGCTGGCGATGGACCGCGACGCGTTCTACGACCCCTCGCGCATCGCCATCGTGCCGGTCGGTCTTTGCTATCCGGGCACGGTGGAGGGCGTCGACCTGCCGCCCTGCCGGGACTGCGCGCCGCTCTGGCAGCCGCGCTTCCGCGCCGCCCTTCCAGACATCAGGCTCACCCTGCTGGTAGGCAGCTACGCGCAACACTATTACTTGGGCAAGCTGAAAAAAGATTCCGTGGGGGCAACGGTACGCTCCTACCGCGAGTACCTGCCCGACTACTTCCCGTTGCCGCACCCGAGCTGGCGCAACCTCGCGTGGCTGAAGCGCAATCCCTGGTTCGAAAAGGACGTGATCCCGGCGCTCCGGCGGCGCCTGAAGGCTCTATAATCCGCCGCCCCAATGAAGCTCCTTGCCTCTCTCGCCAGCCCTTACACGCGCAAAGTGCGCGTGGTCCTCGCGGAAAAGAGGATCGACTGCGACATGGAGCTGGTCGACGTCAACCCGGTCGAGAACCCGGTCAACGCCCACAACCCGCTCGGCAAGATTCCCGCCCTGATCCTCGACGACGGCACGGCGCTCTACGATTCGCGCGTGATCGTCGAGTTCCTCGACGGCAAGTCGCCGATCAGCCGCCTGATCCCCGAGGACCTGCGCGACCGCGTCGCGGTGCGGCGCTGGGAAGCGCTCGCCGACGGCGTGCTCGACGCCGGCCTGCTGGTGCGCTACGAGTCGATGCGCGACCAGAAGGAGCAGAGCAAGGCGTGGAGCGACAAGCAGCTCGCGCGCATCAAGCGCGGGCTGGCACAGATGAGCGCCGACTTGGGCGAGAAGCAGTGGTGCCACGGCGAGCGCTACTCGCTCGCCGACATCGCGCTCGGCTGCTGCCTCGGCTGGCTCGGCTTCCGCAAGCCGGGCGGCGTCGACTGGCACGCCGAGTACCCGGCGCTCGCCAGGCATCACGAGAAGCTGATGGGCCGCGCGGCGTTCGCCGACACCGTGCCGCAGGCTCCTAAGTAATCACGCCCCCGCCGAGGCAGACCTCGCCGTCGTAGAGCACGACCGACTGCCCGGGCGTCACTGCCCATTGCGGGCTCGGAAAATCCACGCGGATCTCGCTCTCCAGCACGCGCGTCAGCGTGCATGGCGCATCCACCTGCCGGTAGCGCGTCTTCGCCGTGTGCGTCGATCCGGCCGCGGGCGCCGCGCCGGCAACCCAGCTCGTATCGACCGCCGCCAAGGTCTTCTTCATGAGCCGCGGATGGTCGTGGCCCTGCACCACCACCAGCTCGTTGGTATCGAGCCGCTTGTCCGCGACGTACCACGCGTCGCCGGCAGAGCCGCTTTTTCCCCCTATGCCGATGCCCTTGCGCTGGCCGATGGTGTAGAACGCGAGCCCGATGTGCTCGCCCAGGCGGTTGTTTTTTTCATCCACGATAAGACCCGGAACCTTCGGCAGGTAACGGTTCAGGAACTCGCGGAACGGCCGCTCGCCGATGAAGCAGATGCCGGTCGAGTCCTTCTTCGCGTGGTTGGGCAAACCGGCTTCGAGCGCGATGCGGCGCACCTCGGTCTTCTTCAGCTCGCCGACCGGGAACATGACGCGCGAGAGCTGCTCCTGGGTCAGGCGGTGCAGGAAGTAGCTTTGGTCTTTCGAGCCGTCAAGGCCGCGCAGTAGCTCTACGTGGCCCTTCACTTCCCGAACCCGGGCGTAATGGCCGGTAGCGATCTTCTCTGCGCCGAGCCGCATGGCGTGGTCGAGGAAGGCGCGGAACTTGATTTCGGCGTTGCACAGCACGTCCGGGTTCGGCGTGCGGCCGGCGGCGTACTCGCGCAGGAATTCGGCGAACACGCGCTCCTTGTACTCGGCGGAAAAGTTCACCGCCTCGAGGTCGATGCCGAGCACGTCGGCCGCCGCGGCGGCGTCGACCAGGTCCGCGCGCGTCGAGCAGTACTCGTCGGTGTCGTCCTCGCCCCAGTTTTTCATGAAGATGCCGACCACCTCGTGCCCGGCGCGCTTCGCGAGCAGCGCCGCCACCGACGAGTCGACCCCGCCAGACATGCCGACCACGACCTTCACGAGTACTCCGGCGAGAACGCGTCGAGCGGGAAGCTGCGCCCGGCGAGGAAGTCGTCCACGCACTTCTGCACCAGCGGCGAGCGGTGCTCGGCTTTTCTGTCTTTGAGCTCTGCGGGGCTCAGCCAGTGGAGCGCGACGATTTCCTTGTCCAGCGGGCGCGCTTCTTTGCCCGCGAGCGTTCCTTTGAAACAGAAGCGCAAAAAGGTCACGTCCTTCGGCGCGTAATACCAGCGGTAGATGCCGACCAGCGCGGTGGGCTGGAAGACATGCGCGGTCTCCTCCATCACTTCGCGGCTGCAGGCGGCGACCAGCGATTCGCCCGGGTCGAGGTGGCCGGCGGGCTGGTTGAGCACCAGCCGGCCCTCGATCTTTTCCTGGACGAAGAGGAACCGGCCGTCACGCTCGATGACGGCGGCGACCGTCACCGAGGTCATGCCGCCTTCTTGGTGTTCTTCTTGATGAAGTCGGCGAGGCGCTGCACGCCGGCTTCGATGGCCTGGTTCGACGCGGCGTAGGAGAAGCGCACGTGCTGGCCCTCGCCCGGCACGCGCGTGCCGAAGTGGATGTCGGCGAGCACCGCTACGCCGGCCTCGTGCAGCAGGCGCTTGCGGAATTCCTCCGAATCGGCCGCGCCGATGCGCCGGCAGGCTTCCGTGATGTTCGGCCAGACGTAGAACGCCCCGCCCGGCACCTGGCACTTCACGCCCGGCACCTGGTTCAGCAGGCCGACGATCAGGTCCCTTCTCTCCACGAAGGACTTCTTCATCTTCTCGGCGGATTGCTGCGGACCGTTGATCGCCTCCACCGCCGCCCACTGGCTGATCTGCGAGGCGCACGACTCTGTGTTGGTGATCCAGCGCGTGAACACCGGCGCGAGCTGCGGGTTGGAGGTAAAGCCGATGCGCCAGCCGGTCATCGCCCAGGTCTTCGACGCACCATCGGAAATGATGGTGCGCTCGTACATGCCGGGGACCTGCGCGATGGAGAAGAATTCGCCCTGGAACACCAGGCGCGAATAGATCTCGTCCGCGTAGACCCAGACCTGCGGGTGCTTTTTCAGCACCTCGGCAATCGTCTCCAGTTCCTTGCGGGTCAGGCAACCCCCGGTCGGGTTGTGCGGGTAGTTGAGGATGAGCAGCTTTGTTTTTTTATTCAGCAATTTCTCCAGCTCGCTGGGATCGAAGGAGAAATTGCGGCTCTCGTGCAGATGGATCGGCACCGGCTTCGCGCCGTTCGCCGCGATCTGGGACTCGTAGATCGGAAAGCCCGGATTCGGGTAGATCACCTCGTCGCCGACCCCGTAGTCGGTGGTGGAGACCACCGCATAGGCGATGAAGGGCTTGGCGCCCGCGCCGACCACCACGTCCTCGGGGCGGATCGGCAGGCCGCCGCGCATGCCGGCCATGTACTTGGCCGCGGCCTGGCGCAGCTCGTCGATGCCCGCGGAGGGGGTATAGCCGTGCTTGCCGCCCTTGATGGCGCGGATCGCGGCCTCCTGCACGTTGTCGGGGGCCGGAAAGTCGGGCTGGCCGATGCAGAAGCTGACGATGTCCTTGCCCTGGCGCGCGAGCGCGTTCACCTCGGCGAGGACCACGAAGGCGTTTTCGGTTCCCAGGCTCGAGGCCCGGCGGCTGATTTCAGGCATAAGGACCCGTATTATGCCGCCCCATGCTGGTCAATTGCGTCGCGTACGAGCAGGGCCGCAAGCTCGCGGACATCGACAAGCACGAGATCAGCAACTATCTCGCGCGGCCGGGCGCGTTCGTCTGGGTGGCGGTGCGCGACGCCACCGACGCCGAGCTGGCCGAGATGCAGGAGGAGTTCGGCCTGCACCCGCTCGCGGTCGAGGACGCGCGCCACGGCCACCAGCGGCCCAAGATCGAGGAATACGGCGATTCGCTGTTCGTGGTGATGAACACCATCGAGGTCGAGGGCGACGACCTGCGCGCGGGCGAGATCCACGTGTTCGCCGGTCCCAACTACGTGCTCTCGGTGCGCCACCGCACCGAGCGCGGCTTCACCGACGTGCGCGCGCGCGCCGAGCGCGAGCCCGAGCTCCTCAAGCACGGCTCGGGCTACGTGCTCTACGCGCTGATGGACGCGATCGTCGACCGCTACTTCCCGGTGCTCGACGCGGTGGAGATGGAGCTCGAGAAGCTCGAGGGGCGCCTGTTCACGCCCGGCGCCTCGCCGCGCGAGAACATCGAGGCGCTCTACTACGTGAAGCAGAATCTCACCACGATGAAGCACGCCACCGCGCCGCTGCAGGAGAACGCCGGCAAGCTCTACGGCGGGCGCGTGCCGTCGGTCTGCACCGGCCTGGGCGAGTACTTCCGCGACGTCTACGACCACCTGGTGCGCATCAACCAGTCGATCGACGCGGCGCGCGAGACGGTGAACACCGCGATCCAGGTCGCGCTCGCCATGGTGGCCACCGGGCAGGGCGAGATCACGCGGCGCCTGGCGGCCTACGCGGCCCTCGTCGCGGTGCCGACCATGATCGCCGGCATCTACGGCATGAACTTCCGCCACATGCCGGAGCTCGGCTGGGAGTGGGGCTACCCCATGACCGTCGCGGTGATGGCGACGATCGACGTGTTCCTGTTCTGGCGCTTCCGGAAAGCCGGCTGGATCTGATAAATGGGGACGGACCCCATTTTTCTTACCTGCACTTGATTCTTAAATGAGAAAAATGGGGTCCGTCCCCATTTATTGGAAGCGTAGCTCGGCGCGCAGCAGGTCCCAGGTCACCGCCACCCGCCCGTCGTCCCTTCTTTCGATCACGCCGAGCGCGGCGAGCTGGGTGACGTCGGTGTGGACGTTCTTGTAGTCGCGCTGCAGGCGCCGGGCGAGCTCGTAGATCGACAAGGGGCCGTCTTTTTTCAATTTTTCCAGCAAGCCCCAGCGCGCGGGCGAAAGCGTCTTCAGGAGCAGCGGCAAATCCTCGAACGAGAGGATTTCCAAAGGCCGCATCGCGCGGCCTTCCTGCACGCGGTGCCATGCCGCCTCGAATCGATCCAGCGCGTCGCCGGCGGCGCCGAGGCGAATCTCAAGCTTTCTGGACATCGCGCTCGAAGTCGTAGCGCAGCTGCTCCACCGAGCGGAACTCGTACTTGCGCTGCTCGGTGTACACCACGCCGCGCCACGCGAGGCGGTAGCGCAGGTCGTCGTGCAGCTCGATCTCGAGCGTCCCGCCGTCGGCCAGCACCACCCTCTCGCGCAGCAGCAACATATGGCCTATCGTACCATATAGCGAGGGGGCGTAGAATGCCCGGATGAAGGACTTTTTCAACCTCTACCGTCACGGCTTCGCCCGCGTCGCGGTCGCCACGCCGCTCGTGCGCGTGGGCGATCCGCAGTACAACCTGGAGCAGACCGTCGAGCTCATGCGCGAGGCCGCACGCGAGAAAGCGGTGCTCGTCGTGTTCCCGGAGCTCGGGCTTTCGGCCTACACCTGTGACGATCTCTTTCACCAGCAGGCGCTGATCGACTCGGCGGAAGATGCTTTAAAGGAAATTCTCAGGAAGAAGCTGCCGATCGCCGCGCTGGTCGGCCTGCCGGTGGCGGTGGACGGGTTGCTCTACAACTGCGCCGCGCTCGCTTATCAAGGCCGGCTCGTGGGGGTGGTGCCGAAGACCTACCTGCCCAATTACCGCGAGTTCTACGAGGGCCGCCAGTTCACCGCCGGCGACAGCGCGACGCGCAAAGAGATCGTGCTCGCCGGCCAGGCGGCGCCGTTCGGCACCGATCTCCTGTTCCGGCTCGCGCCGAAGTTCGTGCTGCACGTGGAAATCTGCGAGGACCTGTGGGTGCCGACGCCGCCCTCGTCGTTCGCGGTGCTCGCCGGCGCGACCGTGGTCGCCAACCTCTCGGCCTCGAACGTGGTGATCGGCAAGGAGGGCTACCGGCACCAGCTGGTGGGCAACCAGTCGGCGCGCTGCCTGGCGGCCTACCTCTACAGCGCCTCGGGCCTCGGCGAGTCGACCACCGATCTGGCCTGGGACGGGCACGCGCTCATCTACGAGAACGGCACGCTGATCGCGGAGTCGCGGCGCTTCGCCGACGCGCCGCAGCTCGCCGCCGGCGACATCGACCTCGACCGCCTGCTCGCCGACCGCATGCGCCAGAACACCTTCGGCGCCTCGATGCTGCGCCATCGCGAGCGGGCGTTCCGCACCATCGACTGCCCGGTCGCCCTGCCCGGCGGCAAGCTGCCGCTCGAGCGCAAGGTCGAGCGGCTGCCCTACGTGCCCGGCGACCCGAAGACGCGCGACGCGCGCTGCGAGGAGGTGTACCGCATCCAGGTGCAGGGCCTGGTGACGCGCATGCGCGCCACCGGCACGAAGCGGCTGGTGATCGGCGTGTCCGGGGGCCTCGACTCCACCCAGGCGCTCATCGTCTGCGCGCGCGCGATGGACGAGCTCAAGCTGCCGCGCGCCAATATCCTCGCCTACACCATGCCCGGCTTCGCGACCTCGACGCGCACCAAGAGCCAGGCCTGGCAGCTGATGCGCGCGATCGGCGCCACCGCCGAGGAGATCGACATCCGGCCTTCGTGCCTGCAGATGCTGAAGGACATCGGTCACCCCTACGCCAAGGGCAAGAAGGTCTACGACATCGCCTTCGAGAACGTGCAGGCCGGCGAGCGCACCAGCCACCTCTTCCGCCTCGCCAACCGGCACGGCGGCTTGGTGGTGGGCACCGGCGACCTGTCCGAGCTCGCGCTCGGCTGGGCGACCTACGGGGTGGGCGACCACATGTCGCACTACAACGTGAACGCGAGCGTGCCCAAGACCCTGATCCAGTTCCTGGTCGGCTGGGTGGCCGAGTCCGCCGAGTTCAGCGCCGACGTAAAGCGCGCGCTCAAACGGGTGCTCGAGACCGAGATCAGCCCCGAGCTCGTGCCCGGCAGCCAGTCGAGCGAGGCGAGCGTCGGGCCCTACGAGCTGCAGGATTTCAACCTCTATTACATCCTTCGCTTCGGCTATGCGCCGGCCAAGGTGGCGTTCCTCGCCTGGCACGCCTGGCGCGGCAAGTACAAGCTGCGCGAGCTGCGCAAGTGGCTGGAAGTGTTCCTGCGGCGTTTCTTCGCGAACCAGTTCAAGCGCAGCGCGGTGCCGAACGCGCCGAAGGTCGGCTCGGGCGGCTCGCTCTCGCCGCGCGGCGACTGGCGCATGCCCTCGGACGCGAGCGCCGCCGCCTGGCTCGACGACTTGAAGAAGGTCCCGGCGCAGGACTGAGGCCGCCAAAGCAAGGAATCGCAATGCTGCTGCGCGATGGAAACGGGCGTATTGCTTGCCCGTTGCCGTTCGTGACGATTCGGGGCTGTCAAAAACTGCTTGGCGTCAACCAACGGCGAGTGGCCGGCGTTAGGCTGAATACATGGCTCCGAACGCACCGAACCTCGCCGCGCTGCTCAACATGGCGCCCAGTGCGTTCGCGAGCGGCGACATCGGCAAGCTGCCGACCATCCGGTCGCTGTCGGACCTGCGCAAGGAAGTCGAGCGCTGGGCCGGCGACGAGAGCCTCGGCCGGCTGACCCAGCAGGACCTGGACGCCCTGGTCGGCTGGTTCAACCGCAACTTCTTCCGCCTCGAGAAATAAGCTCCGCTACTTGCGGTGCGCGGGCTTGAACGCCCGGCCGCGGCGCTTGCCGCGCGTGGGCGAGCCCATCTTGGCCTGCGAGCCGAAGTTGTGGCTGTTGTCCTTCATCTCGGCGGCGCGCTCGCGCATCATCTGCTCCGCCAGGGTCTCGCGCGCCAGGGCGGCGCCGTACTTGCGCTTCATGGAAGTCAGCCTTTCGTGGTGGTCTTGCGGATTTCCTTCTCGTCGGACCATTCCAGCAGGCCGTTGCGGATGTTCCAGAGCTGAAGGTTGAGCTTGTAGTACACGTCCTTCGTGTCGCGGACCTGCTTCACGATGGAGATGATGTTGCCCTCGAGGCGGTACTGCGCGCCGACCATCTGGCCCATCTCGGCGCGCTGGTCCTTGGCGTAGAGCTCGCTCTGCTGGCGCTTGAGCTCCTCGACCTGCGGGTTCATGCCGGCCTGGTCGACGGCGAAGCGCACCCGCCCGCCCTTCTGCAGCTCGGAGCGGATCGAGTCGGTGATGGCGCGCGTGTCGATGTACTCGCTGGTCTTGTTGCGCACTTCCTGCACCGTGACGATCGGCAGGTTGGCGCTCGCGATCACCGGCGCCTGCTGCATCGAGCGCGCCATCGACTCGGCCATCATCTGCAGGTCGGTGGAGCCGAACTGGTTGGTGATGGTCTCGACCGAGCGCGCGTCGCCGTAGCGCGTGGTTTCCTTCGCGCAGCCGGCGGCGAGCGCCGCGGCCGCGATGGCAACGACCAGCCGCGCCTTCATTCTTCGCTCCTGAGGATGAGGCGGAAGTCCGCCGCCTTGTTGGTCGGCGAGATGGTGTTGATCACCAGATTGGAGTTCTCGTAGAGCATGACCGGCTTCCACGGCTCTTCTTCCCACGCGCGCATGCCTTCGCGGTCGATCCAGCGGAACTTGTAGGAGATGCGCTTCACCGCCTTGCTGTCGTTGTTCAGGTTGGCGTCGATGCGCAGCAGGTCGCCGCTGTGCGAGCAGCGCATCTCGGTGGCCTGGATGGTGGTGCGCCGGCCCTCGGCCAGCACCTTGGTCCTGACCAGGTCGTCCATGGAGCTCACCTTGGCCTCGCCGATCGGGCAGCCGAACGCGAAGCCGGGCTTCTCGAAGCCCTTCTTGGTCGAGCAGCCGGCGGCGAGCGCCATGCTGAGGACTGCGGGGATCAGCAATGTACGGGTCATCTTGACCTCCCTTTCTACTACTCCAACGCGCGCGCCTTGGGGGCGTTGACGAAAAGATGCTGCCGGAGCAGGCGCAAGTCTACCACCGCGTGACGCCCCGAAAGCTCCACGGGGATGCTGCGCGCGCCTTCAGGCGTCTGCAAGGAAACGACGTGCTTGCCGCGCGGCAGGCGCGTGCGCGCGATGGACACGTCGGCCGGCAGGGCGCGCCAGGTCCGGTCGTCGGCCGAGGCGAGGATCGCGGTGCCGGCGGTCATGATCCCGGCGGCGAGCGCCATGGCGAGGGTGTGCTCACGCTCGGAGGAGCGCTGCGCCTGGTATTGCAGCGTGGCGGTGACGGTCGAGCGGATCGCGGCGCGCAGCATGATGCCCGGCATGTCGTCGGCGAGGCGGCGCCGCGCCATCAGGTCGATGCTCGCGATGCGCGTCACCGGCAGGGTCTGGCCCTCGACCTGGATCTCGTGCGGCGGCACGCTGGAGGACGTGGCGCTCATCACCGGGAATGCGTTGGCGATCAGGATGGTGCGGCTCTCCACGAACACCGGCAGCATGAAGGTGCGCGACTGGATCGCCGGCGCGCTGCCGCTGCCGATGATGAACAGCACGTCGGTCATGCCGTCGTCGGGCGCCGCCACTCGCGCATCCAGCCCGCGCAGCGCCTCCTCGAGCGCCGGCTGGCCGGGCTGCAGCTCGTTGGCGAGGCGGTAGCCGGGCGCCGCGAGGCTCGGCTCGCCGAGCGCCTCGTAGACGAAACCGGCGAGATAGTGCGAGAGCGCGCTCTGGTAGCAGTTCTTGAGCGCGTTCACTTCCGGCGTGTCGATGGTCTGCACCGGATAGCCGTTCAGCTCCTTGAAGCTGGTGCGCGCGCCGCGCTTGCGCGCCGATTCCTCGACCTCGGCGTACTGCTTCGCGCGCTGCTCGGCGATCTGCGCCTCGAGCTCGTGGGTCTGCTTGATCGCCACGCGCGCGCTGTCGTAGTCGCCCATCGCCAGATAGTTGAGCGCCATGTAGGTGAGCAGCATCACCTTCTCGTAGTCATGGCCCGAGTACGCGCGCAGCTTGTCGTTGACCACGTAGCTCGAGATGCCGCGCACCAGGTTGGTGACTTCCGAAAAGCCGCCCGCCGAGGCCTGCATGCGCGCGCTGGCCGCCATCCAGGTCTTCTGACTCTCGCCGTAGCGCCCGCCGAGGCGCTCGAGCATGCCGCGCTCCAGGTAGTAGAGCAGATCCTTGTCCGGCAGGCGGTTGTTCGCTTCGAGGAGCTTGATCGCGTCGTCGACCGCGCCGCCGGAAGCGCGCTCGAGCGTGGTGTAGAGCTCGGCGTCGTAGCTCCGGACTGCGGCGCAGCCGGAGAGCAACAGCACGAGCAGAAGCCGAATCACTTGCGCGGGAACGTGATCAGCTTGTCCGACTCGCTCGGCGCGCCGGACTTCGCGGCGACGTACAGCGGCTGCACCTGCCGGCCGAGCTCCGCGAGGCGCGCGGCGCGGTTCTGCGGCGAGGGATGCGTGGAGAGGAACTCGGGCGGCGTCGCGCCGAGCTTGCCCATCTTGTCCCACAGCGTCACGGCGGCCTTCGGATCGTAGCCGGCGCGCGCCGCGAGCTCGATGCCGATCTGGTCGGCCTCGGCCTCGCCGCTGCGGCTGTTCGGCAGCTGGATCGCGAGCACCGCGGCGAGCTGCGCGCCGGCGAGCGCGAGCCCCGCGGCCGGGCTGTTGGTGCGCGAGCCGATCGCGATCGCGGCGCCGGTGGTGACCGCCGCGGTGGTCATCGCGATCGACATGCGCTCGCGCGTGTGGTCGGCGAGCGCGTGCGCGATCTCGTGCCCCATCACCTGCGCGATCTCGTCGTCGGTGGCCTTGAGCTGGTCCCACATGCCGGTGTAGATGGCCATCTTTCCGCCCGCCATGCAGAACGCGTTGACGGTCTTCGGATCGTTGATCACCTGCACTTCCCACTTCCAGCTCGCCGCGTCGGGGCGTACGCGCACCGCCTGCTTCACCAGCCGGTCGGTGATTTCCTTGACCTTCTCGGCGCGCGGCGTGCCGGTCTCGATCTGCTTCTTCTTGCCGAGCTCGCCCATCATCTGCGCGTACGCAGCCGCCGACTCCGACACGGCCATCGAGTCGGAGACGAGCAGGAACTGCTCGCGCCCGGTCAGCGGGCTTGTAGTGCAAGCAGCGAGGAGCAGCGAGAGGAGGAGGGCCAACCGGCGCATGGTGCGATGTTCCTGATTCTTGGCGCCATTTTACTTCCGTTGGCGGCTTTGCCGCGCTGCAGATAGCGTCCCGCGCGCGGCTGGCTTAGACTTTTCTCCGCAAGCCATGCTGCCCATCCGGTCAGGTCCCAAGCTTCCCCAGGAGCCCGCTTTCCAGCACCCGCCGCAGTGGATCCACGAGGCGGGCAAATGGCTCTTCTCGCGCCGCGAGGCGCGCAAGCGCGCACTGGTCCGCTTCATCGACCGCCTCCCGGCGGTCAAGAAGATCCGGGTCTAGTTAGGAAGCGCTTCGCTGTCGCCCCCGCGAAGGCGGGGGCCCCGTCTGCTTTTTTTCAGAATGGGGTTCCCGCCTGCGCGGGAACGACACGCGGTTTTTCTAGGCGGCCTTTTTCTCGCCCGGCGCCGGCAGCTCGCCGATCGCCGTGCGGATCGCGTCGTCGACTTTCTCGAGGAACACGAACTCGAGCTTCTCGCGCGCCTCCGCCGGCACGTCCTCGAGGTCCTTCTCGTTGCGCTTCGGCAGCATCACGGTCTTGATGCCGGCGCGCAGCGCGGCGAGGGTCTTCTCCTTCACCCCGCCGATCGGCAGCACCAGGCCACGCAGCGAGATCTCGCCCGTCATCGCGACGTCGGAACGCACGGGCTTACCGCTCAGTAAGGACACCAGGCTCAGGAACATGGCGACGCCGGCGCTCGGGCCGTCCTTGGGCGTCGCGCCCGCCGGCACGTGCACGTGCACGTCGACCTTCTCGAACGAATCCTTCAAGTAATTTTTCGCGAGCGTGAGCGCGGCCTGCGCCGACTCCTTCATCACGTCGCCGAGCTGGCCGGTGAGGATGAGCTTGCCCGACCCCGGCGTGCGCGAAGCCTCGATGAAGAGGATGTCGCCGCCCACCGGCGTCCAGGCGAGCCCGGTGGCCACGCCGGGCAGCGCGGTGCGCTCGGCCACCTCGCTCTCGAAGCGCCGCGCGCCGAGGATCGCGTGCAGGTCCTCTTTTTTCACTTCAACCTTGCTCGACGTGCCTTCGGCGATGCGCATTGCCGCATGACGCAGCACCGCGCCGATCTCGCGCTCGAGGTTGCGCACCCCGGCCTCGCGCGTGTAGTCGGAGATGATCTTTCGGATCGTTTCTTCGCCGAGCTCCACCTGTGCGGCGGTAAGGCCGTTGGCTTCCATCTGCCGCTTCACGAGGTAGCGCTTGGCGATCTCGAGCTTCTCCTCTTCCGTGTAGCCCGGCAGCTGGATGATCTCCATGCGGTCGCGCAGCGGCCCCGGAATGGTGTCGAGCATGTTCGCGGTGGTAATGAACATGATCTTCGACAGGTCGAAGTCCACGCCCAGGTAGTTGTCGCGGAATCTCGCGTTCTGCTCCGGGTCGAGCACTTCCAGCAAGGCGCTGGACGGGTCGCCGTGGAAGCCGCCCTGGCCGAGCTTGTCGATCTCGTCGAACATCAGCACGCAGGTGCGCGAGTCGGCGCGGCGGATCGCCTGGATGATGTTGCCCGGCAGCGCGCCGATGTAGGTGCGCCGGTGGCCGCGGATCTCCGCCTCATCATGCACGCCGCCCAGCGCGATGCGCTGGAACTTGCGCCCGGTGGCGCGCGCGATCGACTGGCCGAGCGAGGTCTTGCCCACCCCCGGCGGCCCGACGAAGCACAGGATCGGGCTCTTGCCCTGCGGGTTGAGTTTCCGCACCGCGAGGTGCTCGAGGATGCGGCGCTTGATCTTGTCCAGGCCGAAGTGGTCCTCGTCCAGGATTTTCCTGGCATGGGCGATGTCGATTTCCCCGGCCGGCGAATCCTTCCAGGGCAATTCCGAAAGCCATTCAAGGTAGGTGCGCAGCATCGAGCCCTCGGCGCTGCCCTCGCCCATGCGCTGCAGGCGCTTCAGCTCCTTGACGGCGTGCTTGTAGGTCTCCTCGGGCATGCCGGCTTCGTCGATGTTCTTCTTCAGCTCCTCGAGCTCGGCCGCGGTCTCGTCGCCCTCGCCGAGCTCCTTCTGGATCTGGCGCATCTGCTCGCGCAGCACGTGCTCGCGCTGGCGCTCGTCGAACTCCTTCTTGGTCTTCTCGCCGATCTCTTTCGAGATGCGCAGCACGCCGACGCGCTCGGACAGGTGCTCGAGCACCTTGTCGAGGCGGCGCTTCAGGTCGAAGGTCTCGAGCAGGTCCTGCTTGTCCTCGTTCTTGATGTCGAGCAGGTTCGCGACCATGTCGGCGAGCAGCGCCGGCGAGGTCATGCCCTGCACCACCACGGTGAGCTCCTCCGGCGCGCTCGGCAGGAGCTGGATCGCCTCCACCGACTGCGCCTTGAGCTGCAGGAAGCGCGCCTCGATGTCCGGGTTGGATTCTTCCTTGCCCTCGATCATCTGCACGCGGCCGACCAGGAACGGCCAGCCGCTCAGGAACTCGAGCACGCGGAAGCGGTTCTGGCCCTGCACCACGAGGTGGTGCGTGCCTTCGGCGCCGGTGATGTAGCGCACCACCTGCCCGGCAGTGCCGACCCAGTAGAGGTCCTCGGGCGTGACCTCGTTTTTCTGCGGGTCGCGCTGCAGCAGGAAGCCGACCTTCTTTTCGGCGCGCACCGCTTCCTGCGCGGCGGCGACCGACGCGGGGCGGCCCACGGTGACGGGCGAGATCACGCCCGGGAACAGCACCGTGTTGCGCATCGGGATGATGATGAGCGCGTCGTCCGGCAGCGGCTTCATCGGGCCTGGCTTGCCCGGCGAAGCGGCGGCGGCGGCTTCCTTGGTCTCGTTCTTCGACAGCACCTTCTGGTTCATGCGCCTTCCTTCCTGCGGAACGTCAGGGTGAGAATGCCGTCCTGCAACGACTTCCCGGCAAGCTCGAGCGGTGCGTACGGATCGGCGAGCGAAAGGCCGATCTGGCGCTCGAAGCGCCCGTACGGGATCTCCAGGCGGTGGATCTGGCCTTCGCCCCGGCAGGGGAAGGGCCGCACCGCGGAGATCGTGATGCCGGCCGGATCGAGCGCCACGGTGATCGCGTCGGCGCTCACGCCGGGCAGCGCGACGTGCATGAGCAGCGCGTCGCCGCTCTCGACGATGTCCACGGGAGGCTCCCACGACACGTTGGCGTGGGTGAAGAACTGGCGCTGCAGGCGCTGCGCCCGGTCGAGCATCGACAGGGCTTCGCCCCACATCCAGTTTGAAAAGTCTCGGGATCTCACCGCCGTTAGATGGCGGCGCAATGCCCCGGGTTCAAGTAGCGGTTTTAGCCTGTTCGAGCAACCACTTGCGGAACGCCGCGACCGGCGGGCGGTCGGCGATCACTTCCGGGCAGACCAGGTAGTACGCGGAGCCGGGCTTCACGTTCACGTCGAAGGGCGCGGCGAGCCGGCCCGAGGCGATGTCGGCGTCGACCAGCGGACGCAGCGCGAGCGCCACGCCGAGCCTCTGCGATGCCGCCTCGAGCGAGAGCATGTTGGTCGAGAAGCGCGGCCCGCGGTCCGCGTCGACCTTGTCCTCCACGCCGGCGGCCTGGAGCCATTTGCGCCAGGCGTTGCCGCCCGCGACGATCTCGAGCGCGTCGTCGTGGAGCAGCGTGTGCTGTGCGAGGTCGGCGGGGGCCCGCAGCGGCGGCTCCAGAGCCGGAGCGGCCACCGCGGTGATTGCCACCGAGAAGAGGCGGTCCGCGCGGTGCCCGGGATAGCTGCCCATGCCGAGGTGGATCTGCACCTGCGAGTACTCGGTGCGCAGGTCGAGGTCGCCCACCAGGTTGGAAAGGTCGAGCGCGCCCGCGTCGACCATCTTGCTCGAGCCGAACACGTGCAGCTCGATCTTGGGCTCGCGGCGCGAAAAGTCGGCCAGGCGCGGCATCAGCCAGCGCGCGGTGAACACCGGCGGCGCGGTGATCATCAGCTCCGCCTCGTCGCCGCGCTCGCGGATCATTTCCACAGCCGACGCAAGGGCATCGAAGCCCTCACGCAATTTAGGCAGACACGCGCGCGCCGCGTCGGTGAGCTGCACGCCGCGCGCCGAGCGGCGGAACAATTGCACGCCGAGGTATTCCTCCAGGCTTTTCACCTGGTGGCTGACCGCGGCCTGCGTGATGTGCAGCTCCGCCGCGGCCTCCTTGAACGAGAGGTGCCGCGCCGCGGCTTCGAATACCCGTAGTGCATTCAGCGGAGGCAGGCGATAGATCACGTAATGGATGAGTTTTTCTTATGCAAGGGGTGAGATTAGATCGTTTGTCGGCGCGCTACATGGACCCTATATTGCCTGCATGAAAAACCGCTATCCAACTTATCAGGAACTGCAAGCCTACGAGCGCCAGGCTCGTCAGCTGCGCGCCGCGGAAATGGCGCGCCTCGCTAGCGCGGCCGTGGCGGCCGTCAAGCGTCTATTCCAGGCCGAAGGGCCGAAAGGACTGAAACATGCGTAAGGAATTCACCACCGCCTTCTGGCAGAAGGCGTACGAGAAGCTTCCCGCCGGCGTGCGTGCGCAATACCTCACGCAAATGAAGGCCGCGGAAAGCTGGGAACTTACGATCGGCGAGCTGATCGAAGGGGTGTCGCGCGCCAAGAACGCGATGCTCAAGCTGTTCCAGGCACCGAAGGGCGCGCACTAAGTTTCACGGCTGCCTCGCCGTCCGAGCAAATCCGAAAGCCTCCTCCTCCTCCTCTGGCCTAGGGCCCGCTCGGGCGGCGAGCATCTAATAAAATGAGCGGGGTGAAACCCGCTCCCCGCGCCGCAGGCGCGGTCGTCTTCCGGCGCAGCGAGCGCGGCATCCGCCTCCTCCTCCTCCGCGCCTACCAGAACTGGGACTTCCCCAAAGGCCTGGTCGAGCCCGGCGAAAACGAGCTCGAGGCCTGCAAGCGCGAGGTCGAGGAAGAAACCGGCCTCGCTGCGCTCGACTACCCGTTCGGCGACGAGCACAAGGACACCCTGCCGTACTCCGGCAACAAGATCGCGCGCTACTACCTGGCCGAGACCGACGCCGACAAGATCGAGCTCCCCGTTTCCCCCGAGCTCGGCCGTCCCGAGCACCACGAATACCGCTGGGTCAGCTTCGACGAAGCCGAAGACCTTCTCCCGCCTCGCCTCGCCATCATTCTGGATTGGGCGAAGAAAACTCTTACCTGAGGAACGACATGGACAAGCTAACGGTTGAAGACATGGTGGTTGGCAACGGAGCAGAAGCCACTTCTGGGCAGAAAGTCACGGTCCATTACACTGGCTGGCTCACCAACGGCACGAAGTTCGACTCGAGCAAGGACCGTCGCGACCCGTTCGTGTTCAACCTCGGCAAGGGTCAAGTCATCAAAGGATGGGACGAAGGCGTGAAAGGCATGAAGGTGGGCGGCAAGCGCAAGCTCACCATTCCGCCGGCGATGGGCTACGGCTCGCGCGGCGCGGGCGGCGTCATCCCGCCGAATGCGACGCTGGTGTTCGAGGTCGAGCTGCTCGGCGTGGGCTGAAATAAATGGGGACGGACCCTATTTTCCTGCGCGCTACGCGAAGCAACGGAAAATAGGGTCCGTCCCCATTTATTAGCCGCTGTTGCGCAGGCCGGCGGCGAGGCCGTTGATGGTGAGGTGGATCATGCGCAGCAGCCGCTCGTCGCGGCCGCCGGTGCGGTAGCGGCGCAGCAGCTCGACCTGCACGTGGTTGAGGGGGTCGAGGTAGGGGAAGCGGTTGCGGATGGAGCGCGCGAGGGTCGGGTTGTCGGCGAGCAGCTCTTCGTGGCCGGTGATGGCGGTGAGCCACTTGCGCGCGCGGTGCCATTCCGCGGAGAGCTTGCCGAACACTTCCTTGCGCAACTTGGTATCCGGGACGAGCTCGGCGTAGCGCGACGCGATCGCGAGGTCGGTCTTGGCGAGCACCATGTCGAGGTTCGAGAGCACGCTGCGGAAGAACGGCCATTCGCGGTACATCTCGCGCAGCTTCTCGGTCGGCCCGCCCCACGCCTCGACCGCGGCGCCGAAGCCGTACCAGCCCGGCAGCATGAGGCGGCATTGCGTCCAGCTGAATACCCAGGGAATCGCGCGCAGGTCCTCCAGGCGCTCTACAGAGCCGCCGCCTTTCGCCCGACTTGCCGGACGGCTGCCTATGTTCAGGTCGGCGATCTCCGCGATCGGCGTCGAGGCGCGGTAGTAGTCGACGAAGCTCGGCAGCTTGACGAGCGCGCGGTACGCCTCGAACGCGAGCGCGGAGAGCTGCTCGGCGATGGCTTCATGATGCTTGTGGGAAGAATCCCGGTTCCTCCTCAGGCTGGCTTCCAGCGTCGCCGCGGCGAGGGTCTCCAGGTTGCGCCGCCCGGCTTCCGGGTCGGCGTATTTGCTCGCGATTACCTCGCCCTGCTCGGTGAGGCGCAGCGCCCCGTCCACCGAGCCGGGCGGCTGCGCGAGCACGGCCTCGTAGCTCGGCCCGCCGCCGCGCCCGATGGTGCCGCCGCGCCCGTGGAAGAGGCGCAGCCGCACGCCGCGCTCGCCGCACACCTGCACCAGCGTCGCCGACGCCTTGTAGAGCGACCAGTTCGAGGTGAAGTAGCCGCCATCCTTGTTGCTGTCCGAGTAGCCGAGCATGACTTCCTGCTCGCCGCCGCGCGCGTCGACCCAGCCGCGGTAGAGCGGCAGGTCGAGCGCGTCGCCGACGATGTCGCCGCAGCGCCCGAGGTCGGCGATCGACTCGAAGAGCGGGATGATGTCGAGCTGGCCGAGCAGCCCGGCCTCGCGCAGCAGCACGCCGACCTCGAGCAGGTCCGACACGCTCGAGCAGTGCGAGATCACGTAGTGCGGCACGGCGCGCGCGCCGTAGAGCTGCCGGCCGCGGGCCGCCGCGTCCAGGATGGCGAGCTCGTTCTCGAGGAATTCGGAGTACTTCACGTGCGGGATGCGCAAGGGCCGCGGCCCGGACAGCTCCTTCACCAGCACCGCGACGCGCCCGTTTTCGTCGATCTGCGCGTAGTCCGAGACCACGCCGGCCCGCGCAAGCAGCTCCCCCACCGCGCGCGCATGCTCCTGGGAGCTTTGCCGCAGGTCGATCGGCGCGAGGTGGAAGCCGAACAGCAGCACCTTGCGCTGCAGCCCGGCGAGCCGCCCGGACGCGAGGCGCCACGCGCCCTGCTTCTTGAGGGCACTGCAGATGGTGGAAAGATCGGCGGCAAACCCATCCGCGCTCTCGTAGGCAGGCAGCTTCACCGCAGCCGGCGGATTCGCCTTGAAGGACGCGAGCGCTTCGGCGGTTGCCGCGAGGCGCGCGTAGATCGCGGACATCGCGCGGCGGTAAGGCTCTTCGCGGCGATAGGGCGAGGGATCGCCCGCGGCTGCAAGCGCCTCGATCTCGGGTCCTGTTGCAATGTTCACTGAAACGGACAGCTCCCTGTAGAGATGGGCAACCTCCACGAGGTAGTGCGCGAGGATGAGCGCCGACTGCTGCTCGAGCGCGCTCTTCATCACCGCCGCATTCACGGACGGGTTGCCGTCGCGGTCGCCGCCGATCCAGGTCCCGACCTTGAGGAACGGCGCCAGTTGCGTCTCGACGCCGAACTTGTCCTTCACCAGCGCCTCGAGCTCGGCGTACAGGCGCGGCAGCTCCTCGAGGAAGGTGAGGCGGAAATACGCGAGGCCGTTCGCCACCTCGTCGGTGACCGCGAGCCGCGTGCTGCGCAGCATCGCGGTCAGCCACAGTCGCAGGATTTCTGCATGCAGGGCTTCGTCTCTTTCTGAAGATGATTCCTTGGAAAGCAGGCGAGCGATCTCGCGCTGACAGTCGAGGATGCTCTGGCGCTGCACCTCGGTCGGATGCGCGGTGAGCACCGGCGCCACGCGCGCCCGCGCGAACCAGTCGATCAGCGCGCGCGCGTCGAGGCCGGCCTCGCGCGCGCGCTCGAGCGCGTAGGCGAAGCTCCCCGCGCGCGGCGGCGCGCCGGCCGCGGCGTGCGCGCGCCGGCGGCGGTGCTGCTGCTCGTCTTCGGCGATGTTGAGCAGGTGCGAGAAGTAGCTGAACGCGCGGACGAGATGGACGGTTTGCTCGAGGTCGAGCGCGTTGAGCTCGCGCTCGAGCTCCGCCCGGCTCGCGCTGTCTTCGCGGTGGAAGCGCACCGCGGTCTGGCGGATGCGCTCGATGCGCTCGAGCGTCTGCTCGCCGACCTGCTCGCGGATCACCTGGCCGAGCAGCCGCCCGAGCAGGCGGCGGTCTTCGCGGAGTTGTACCTCCTTTTCTTCCACGGGGTCAGCGTATCATCGGACGATGGGTAAATTGATCGTCCTGGTCGCCATCGTCGCCGCGGTGGCGTTCGCGTGGAACAAGGGCTGGATCGCGCAGTGGTTCAACAGCGCGGTCGATACGAGCATCGACAGCGTGAAGTCCACGCAGCGCGCCGCGACCAAGGTGCGCCCGGCCGACCCGGGCGCGCCGGAGCCGGAAAAAAAGTAGTAGCATCGTCCGGGTGACTCTGCGCGAGCGCCTGCGCGCCCTTCCCGCGGGCGCCCTCGGAGAAATTCGTCGCGGGATCGAAAAAGAGAGCCTGCGCGTGAAGCCGGACGGCGCGCTCGCGCTCACGCCGCACCCGCACCAGCTCGGCTCGGCGCTCACGCATCCCAACATCACCACCGACTTCAGCGAGAGCCAGCTCGAGCTGATCACCGGCGTGCATCCCGACGCGGACGCGTGCCTGCAGGAGCTCACCGAGATCCACCAGGTGGTGATCCGCGCGATCGGCGAGGAGCTGCTGTGGGCGTCGAGCATGCCGTGCAACCTGCCCGCCGACGAGGCGATCCCGATCGGCCGCTACGGCACCTCCAACGTCGGGCGCGCCAAGAGCGTGTACCGCATGGGCCTTTCGTACCGCTACGGGCGGCGCATGCAGACCATCTCGGGCATCCACTACAACTTCTCGGTGCCGGGCGTGGGCACCGAAGGCTACTTCGCGCTGATGCGCAATTTCCGCCGCCTGTCGTGGCTGCCGCTCTATCTGTTCGGCGCCTCGCCCGCGGTGTGCACCAGCTTCGTCGAGGGGCGCAAGCACGAGCTGAAGGAGCTCGCGCCCGGCACGCTGTACCTGCCGCATGCCACGTCGCTGCGCATGGGGCGCCTCGGCTACCAGAGCGACGCGCAGTCGAGCCTGGTAGTGAGCGCGAACAGCCTGCAGAGCTACGCCGCTTCGCTGCACGAGGCCCTCACCAGTCCTTATCCCGCCTACGAGAAGATCGGCATCAGGGACAAGGACTCGTACCGCCAGCTCTCGACGAGCCTGCTGCAGATCGAGAACGAGTTCTACAGCCCGATCCGGCCGAAGCGCCGCATCAAGTCGGGCGAGCGGCCGCTGCATGCGCTGCGCGAGCGTGGCGTGGAGTACGTCGAGGTGCGCCTCATGGACCTCGACCCGTTCAACCCGGTCGGCATCAACGCGCAGACCATGCGCTTCCTCGACATCCTGCTGCTCTGGTGCCTGCTCGAGGACAGCCCGCCCGACAACCCGCAGGAGCTGCTCGCGATCGCGCGCAACAAGCTGCGCGGCGCGCAGGAAGGCCGCAAGCCCGGCCTCACGCTCGAGCGCCGCGGCGCCCAGGTGGCGCTCGCCGACTGGGGCAACGAAGTGCTCGCGGCGTGCGAGCCGATCGCCGAGGCCATCGACGGTATCCGCGGCGGGGCGGCCTACAGGGATTCCCTGCAGAATGCTTTTTCCTGCCTGAAAGACCCTGAGTCGGCGCCGTCCGCCAAGGTCCTCCACGCCATGGCGCGCAACCACATGAACTCGCACGTGCGCTTCACGCTCGCCGAGTCGCTCTCGCACCGCGGCACGCTGCTCGGCATCCCGCTCAAGCCCGATGCGGAAGACCGCTTCGCACGCCTCGCGGCCGAGTCGCTGGAGAAGCAGAGGAAGATCGAGGCTGCCGACCGCGTGGACTTCGAGACCTACCGCCAGCGCTACCTGAATCCCGAGCTGCTCGGGGCCGAAGCCCTCGAAAAATAGGGTCTGTCCCTATTTATTTCCCGGCGGCGCCGCCGGCGTAGATGGTGCCCTTGCCGTCGCCCGCCCACACCACCTCGGCGTCGACCGCGTAGAGCGAGCAGGCTTCCTTCGCGTTGGTGCGGCACTCGCGCACCGCGACGTCCGCCGCGTCGGGCAGGCCGCCGGCGAAGCCGCAGCGCCCGTCGCCGCTCACCGCGTAGGCGCGCGGCCCGGGCGATTCGAGGAAGGCGCGATAGAGGTTGCGGCACGCATCGGTGCGCACGTGCGGCAGGCGCTCGACCGCCTGGATGGGCTGCGCGGCGTCGAGGCGCTCGAAGGGGACGTTGTACTTGGCGAGGAAGTGCTCGACTGCCGGCAGCCAGTAGCGCACGCCGAGCGTCTCGCTGAAGATGTAGTGGCCGTCGCGGCCGAACGGCGGCTGCAGCACGTACTCGGCCTTTGCGCCCGCGGCGGTGAAGCGCTCGTACCAGAGGCGCGAGGTCGAGGCATTGAAGTACTGGTCGTTCTCGGCGTAGTGCAGGAGCACCGGCACCTTCACGTTCTTGCCCACCGATTCGAGCAGCCGCGCGATCGGCTCGATGGCGCACGGCACGCCGGGACGGAAGTCGGGATTGCCGCCGCGGCCGGCGGCGAACGCCAGCACCGCGATCAGGCCCTCGGGGTTGCGCGTGCCCGCGGTGTACATCGACACGATGCCGCCCGCCGACTGGCCGGCGAGGATCATGCGGTTGCCGTCCACGTAGGGCAGCGTGCGCGCGAAGTCGTAGGCCGCCATCACGTCGTCGGAGGCGGCCTGCTCGCCCTTGCGGTAGTCGGGATTGGCGCAGGTGCCCGGATCCTCGGCGAACTCGCCGCCGGTCGCGCCGAAGCCGCGGCGCAGCGGCATCACCACCACGTAGCCGCGCCGCGCGAACACCGCGGCGGAGCTCATCAGCAGCTCGGAGGACTCACGCGCGCGGCCGCTGGCCGAGCCGGGCGTGCCATGGTTGAGGACCACCGCGCCGAACGGGCCGTTGCCCTCGGGGCGCAGGATGGTGGCGGCGACGCTGTAGCGCCCGTTGGCGGCGGGGATGCGCACGTCTTCGTGGACGAGGCGCGGGCCGAATTGCGCTTCGTCCGCAATCGCTGCTCCGCACACGGCTAGGCACAGCCAGAGCATCCGCCTCAAGATCCGCATCACTTCCCCCCTCACCCTCACTGTCGTTCCCACCGCACTGGTTATTTCGACTACGCACTGTAGCAACTAAAAACGACGGGGTGGTAGCGATTTTTTGTAGTCGTTCTGTAGAGTGAAAAACTACGCGGAAAGCGTCGGGGACGCGCGACAATTCCGTCGCCACGATGACAGCGAATTTACGCAGATTGCTCGAGCGGAGCGGCCCGCTCGTCGTGCCGGGCGCGAGCGATGCGCTGTCCGCGCGCGCGATCGAGGCGCACGGCTACGAGTGCGTCTACATCGGGAGCTATGCGACCGCGGCGAGCCGCCATGGAAAGCCCGATACCGGGCTTTTGTCGTTGGAACAGCTAGCGGCGCACGCGAAGACGATCGTGGACGCGGTGCGCATTCCCGTGCTTGCCGATGCCGAGGCCTTCGAAAACTCAGTCCCCGCGTTTGAATCCGCCGGCGTGTCCGCCATCCACATCGAGGACCACACCGGGGCGGGCAAGCACACCGACCTGCCGCAGACGCTCTATCCGGTAGAGGTCGCCGCCGAGCGCATCCGCGCCGCGGTGGCGGCTCGCACCAATCCGGATTTGCTCATCGTCGCCCGCTCCGATGCCTTCTGGGTGCACCGCGACCTGGAGGACTGCATCGCGCGCCTGGAGCGCTACGCCGCGGCCGGCGCCGACATGGTGTTCCCGACCCTCGCCGGCGCGCGCGAGCTCGCCGAAGTGCGCCGCCGCATCGGCAAGCCGGTGATGATCGTGAACAACGCCGAGGAACGGCACGAAGGCGCCGCGATCGTCCTCTACTACGCCTTCTCCGTCGCGCACCAGTTCGACGCGCTCAAGCGCGCGCTCGCCAGCGGCAAGCTCGCCACCGACACCACCGCCTTAGAGCAATTCCTAATTCGGGGCCAGGGCCACGACTCGTCTAACGATTAGTGGCCCTGGCCCCGAATTGGGTCGGCATCAAGGACGATGGGAGATAAAGCGGGTGCGCGGGATGGCCGCTGGCGTTGAGTCGCAGCGAGTGAAGTTTTTCTTTGTGCTTCGTGAGCAGCCCCAGGACTTCCTTGCCCCTTTCCAGGTGCGCACCGTGCTCTCCCCAGGCGCACACCACGAGCTTCGCTTCCTTTGCGGCTTCGACGATCGCGGCGTCGTTTCCTCGCCCTACGGGATCTTTGCAGCGCAGTAACCCCTTCGGGTCAGTCGATCGCCAGCCAAAAATATTGGTCACGATCAGCGCGCCATAGCCCCAGCGCTCGGCGTAGTTGCGCGCACGCGTGCACGACGGGTCGAGCTTCAGCTCGTCCGCCGTGCTGGGATTGAGCATCAGGAAGTTGGCCACCGGCTTCGAA
Organism: Burkholderiales bacterium; assembly: GCA_036379875.1. Taxonomy (GTDB): domain Bacteria; phylum Pseudomonadota; class Gammaproteobacteria; order Burkholderiales; family SG8-39; genus SCGC-AG-212-J23. The sequence continues at coordinate 29,014 of DASVFV010000037.1, forward strand.
TCGTCCCAGCAGCGCCACAGCAGGTAGCGCCAGCGCCGGCACTTCGAGAATGTCGCGCCGGCCGGGGTCATTTCTTTTTCTTCAACATCTGGTCCAGCGCAGCGAACGGCTTGTGTTTCGAGATTTCCTCGGGCTTCGCCGCGGCGTCGCCGTACTTCGCGTCCTCGTAGCGCGCGTGCTCGTTCTCGTGGCAGTAGATGCACAGCAGCTCCCAGTTCGAGCCGTCGGGCGGGTTGTTGTGGTGGTCGCCGTCGCGATGGTGCACGGTGAGCTCTTTCAGGCGCCTGCCCTCGAAGGTACGCGCGCAGCGCGCGCAGACGTGCGGAAGGATCTTGAGTGCCTGCTCGCGGTATTCCATGGGCGGACATTATCGTCCCGTCCAGCGAGGTGAATCGGTCACTGACTCGCAGCGCGCGTGGCGCGCATTCTGGGGGCCTGACACCAGGGGGTGTCTTACCCGGGCGCTTCTTCCCAAGCGCCCGAGCGGCCCGCCGGAACCTTCGGCGGGCTGTTTTTTTCTAGGACCACATCGCGCGCAAGCGCGACGCGACGTCCACCTTGGCGCCCGAGTGCTCGGTCTCCGGGTTCTGGATCGCTTCGCCCCAGGCGACCGGCTCCATGCAAGCCATCACCGGCGCGGTCATGAAGCGGCTCTTCGCGCCGTACACGTGCCGGTCGCCCATGCGCGACTGCGCGGCGACGTAGTACTTGAGCGGCGCGATGACGTGCAGCTCGCTCTTCGCGCGCGTCATCGCCACGTACAGCAGGCGCCGCTCCTCCTCGATCAGCTCGGGCTTCCCGGTGGAGAACTCGGAAGGAAAGTTGCCGTCGGCCACGTTCAGGATATGGACCGATTCCCATTCCTGCCCCTTGGCCGAATGCACGGTGGAGAGGATGAGGAAGTCCTCGTCGAGGTAGGGCTCGCCGGACAGGTCGCTCGTGGCGTTCGGCGGATCGAGCGCCATCTCCGTGAGAAAGCTTTGGCGGGTTTCGAAGTTCTGCGCAATTCGTTCAAGCTGGAGAAGGTCGCCCGCCCTTACCTGCGCGCCGTCGTAGATGCGCTCGAGGTGCGGCAGGTACCACTCGCGCACGCGCTGCACCTGGCCCTGCCAGGGAGAGTCGGCGAGGTAGGCCATGAGCTCGTTCAAGTCCGCCGATCCACTCTGGATTGTCTTAAACGAAAAACCGTCCGATTCGAAGCGCGTGAAGATGCGCTCCGCGTTCGCCGGCCCGACGCCAGGCAGGATCTGCAGCGCCCGGAAGGCCGCGACGCGGTTCTTCGGGTTGTCGGCCCAGCGCAGCACGGCGAGCAGGTCCTTGACGTGCGCGGCCTCGAGGAACTTCAAGCCGCCGTACTTCACGTACGGGATGTTGCGCCGGACCAGCTCGAGCTCGAGGAGATCGGAGTGGTGCGAGGCGCGGAACAGCACCGCCTGGTGCCTGAGCAGCACGCCGCGCTCGCGCGCCTCGAGCACGCGCGTCACCACGTACTGCGCCTGGCCTTCGTCGTCGGCGACCGTGACATAGCGCGGCTTCGCGCCGAGCTTCTTCTTCGAGTAGAGGTTCTTGCCGATCAGCACGTTCGCGGCGTCGAGGATCTGCTGCGTCGATCGGTAGTTTTCTTCCAGTTCCACCGAAATGGGGTCAGACCCCATTTTTGCGTACTGGGTGACGAATCTTCTTATGTTGTCCACGGTCGCGGCGCGGAAGGAGTAGATCGCTTGCGCGTCATCGCCCACCACCGTCACGCCCTCGCCGGTGGGCTTCAGGCGCTGCAGGATCTCGGCCTGCAGCACGTTGGTGTCCTGGTACTCGTCCACCAGCACGTGGTCGAAGCGCGCGCCGATCTCGGTGGCGAGCAGCCCATCCTGCATCATCGCGTGCCAATAGAGCAGGAGATCGTCATAGTCGAGCGCGTTGTTGTCGATCTTGCGCCCGACGTACTCGCGAAAGAGGGCGGTGAGCTCTTCTTCCCAGTCCGCGCACCACGGGAACATGAGGTTCAGCGTCTCGCCGAGCGGGCGCTGGGTGTTGACCTTGTGCGAGTAGATCGCGAGGCAGGTGTCCTTGCGCGGGAAGCGCTTCTCCGACTTGGACAAGCCGCGCTCGTGTCGCACCACGTCCATCAGGTCCGCCGCGTCGCCGCGGTCCAGCACGCTGAAACTTTCCGCCAGCCCGATTCTTTTTGAAAAACCTCTTATTAATTTATTCGCAACCGAGTGGAACGTCCCCGACCAAGGCAGGCGCACTTCCTTCTTCACTTGCGCCACGATGCGGTTCGCGCGGCGCGTCATCTCCAGGGCTGCGCGGCGCGTGAACGTCAGCAACAGCAGTTTTTCAGGCGCAACACCCTGGAGGACCAGGTGCGCCACGCGATGGGCGAGCGTATTGGTCTTGCCGGTACCCGCGCCGGCAATGATGAGCAGCGGCGCGGCGCCGGCGTGCGCGGCTTCGCGCTGGCGTGGATTTAGCTCCATGCCCCGTACTGTATATATTTACAGTCGCGCGGGCAAAAAAGAACCCGACCGAGGTCGGGCTCTTAGGGGTGAGCCATTATCCAAGGGAGGGAGGATGAATGGCTCGGGGGGGAAGCCTCACTGTACGGACGCCGGGGGTCGTTGTCTGTCGCCCGCTTCGGGTTTCGGTTGTAAACATTGCGCTACAGGACTCTCCCGACGCGCTTACGTGCTTGATTTCTAACCGACCTCGACCGGCACAAAGATGCTCGCGTCGCCGCGGCGGACCAGGATCGCGATCGTGCCCTTGGCCTTGTCGGCGGCCGCGCGCAAGTCCTCGATGCTCTTCACCGGTCTTCCGTTCACCGCGGTGATGATGTCGCCCTCGCGAATGCCGGCGCGCGCGGCCGGGCCGCTCGCGTCCGCGACCACCAGGCCCTCGTCGCTCGGCTGCACGGCGAGGCCGAGCTTGCCGGTATTGGCCTCGGACTCGCCCTGCGGGCCGGCGGCCACCTGGTCGGGCTTGAGCTCGCCCACGGTGACGTCCACGTTGCGCTTCTTGCCGTCGCGCCACACTTCGAAGGTGGCCTTCTGGCCCGGCTTCACCGCGGCGACGAGCGGCGGCACCTCGGCCGAGCGCTCGACCGTCTTGCCGTTCACCGAGAGCAGCACGTCGCCCGGCTTCAAGCCGCCCTTGTCGGCCGGCCCGCCCTTCTCCACCGACGACACCAGCGCGCCGCGCGGGCGGTCGAGGCCGAAGGACTGCGCGAGCGACTGGCTCACTTCCTGGATCGCCACTCCGATGCGGCCGCGCTCCACCTTGCCGGTCTTCACGAGCTGCGTCTTCACGTTCGCCGCGACGTCGATCGGGATCGCGAACGCGAGGCCCATGTAGCCGCCGCTCTGCGAATAGATCTGCGAGTTGATGCCGATCACCTCGCCCTTCACGTTGAAGAGCGGCCCGCCCGAGTTGCCCGGGTTGACCGCGGCGTCGGTCTGGATGAACGGCACGTAGGTGCCGTCGGGCAGCGAGCGCGAGGTCGCGCTCACGATGCCGGCGGTCACGGTGTTCTCGAAGCCGAACGGCGAGCCGATCGCGACGACCCATTCGCCCACCCGGATTTTCGAAGGATCTCCCAAACGAACGGTGGGGAGCCCTCGTGCATCAATCTTCACCACCGCCACGTCGCTCGCCTTGTCGGCGCCCAGCACCTTGCCCTTGAACTCGCGCCGGTCGGTGAGGCGCACGCGCACCTCGTCCGCGCCCTCGACCACGTGCGCGTTGGTGAGCACCACGCCGTCGGACTCGACGATGAAGCCCGAGCCCATGCCCTGGCGCGGGCGGCTCTCGCCCGGCGCGCCGAAGCGGCGGAAGAACTCGCCGAACGGCGTGCCCTGGAGCTCGGGCGGGATCTGCGGCGCGGCGGTCGGCTTGGCCGCGGCTACCGCGGTGATATTGACCACCGCGCCCTTGTTCGCCTCGGCGATCGCGGCGAAGTCGGGCAGGGTCTGGACCTGGGCTGCTGCGGGTGCAGTCGCTGCTTGAGGAGTAGCTGCTCTGACATCAGGGAGTTGCGCCACACCCACGCTCGTTCCGACCACGGCGAGCGCGAGCAGGACGACGTAAGCCATCTTGGCTTTCATGGGGGTCACCTCTGCTATTGCTTGTGCCGTCTAGACCGGCATCCGAGGCGGGGAGTTCCGACTTGCGAACCCCACTGTGTAACCAGATGTAGAAAAATGGGGACAGACCCTATTTTCCTGCGCGCTACGCGAAGCAACGGAAAATAGGGTCTGTCCCCATTTTTCCAAGGGAGTGTCGATGAGCGCCGTCCCCAACCACGCCCTGCGCCAGCTGCGCGCGGGCAAGCTCGCCATCGGCCTGGGCGTCAACCAGGCGCGCACCGTCGGCATCGCGACGATGGCGAAGACCGCCGGCTTCGACTGGCTGTTCCTCGACGGCGAGCACGGCTCGGCCGACGGCGACACCATCGCGCAGATCGCCACCGCCTCGCTCGCATGCGGCATCTCGCCCATCGTGCGCGTGGCCGGCTTCGAGCACTGGCACGCCTCGCGCATGCTCGACAACGGCGCGCAGGGCATCGTGTTCCCGCACGTCGACACCAAGGAAGACGCGCAGCGCGTCGCCAATGCGTGCCGCTACCCGCCGGTCGGCAAGCGCTCCATGGGCGGCGCGCTCGCGCAGCTCGGCTTCGCCTCCGTCCCGGTCGGCGACGCGGCGCGCATGGTCAACGAGGAAACGCTGGTCGTGGTGATGATCGAATCGCCGGAGGCGGTGCAGCGCGCCGACGAGATCGCGTCGGTGAAAGGCGTCGACGCGCTCCTCATGGGCACCAACGACCTCTGCTTCGAGATGGGCATCCCGGGCCAGTTCAACGACCCGAAAGTGAAGGACGCCTACACGAAAGTGATCGCGGCCTGCCGCAAGCACGGCAAGTTCCCCGGCATGGGCGGCATGTACACCCCCGAGCTCCTCGAGCGGCACATCAACATGGGCGTGCAGCTCATCCTCAGCGGCTCGGACTTCTCGCTGCTGATGCAAGCCGGGACGGCGCGCGCGAGCCTGGTGCGCGGCTTCGAGAAAAAATAGCGATCGGCTTGCCCCCTGACCAGGGGGTTACTTACGGTCGCTTGCTCCTGCCTCCCAGACGACCACGACGAGGGCGCCCACCAAGGAAACAAGGGCGACTACGACCATCCACTCCATTTACGCGTCCTCCAGCTCTTTCAGACGGCGGTACGCGAGGCGATTAACGTGCACCACTATAAACCCAAGAACCAATGCCACAACGAATCCGATCGACGCGACTACTTCGGTAGTACAAGTAAGAGCGCGAGTTCCTCTTCCTGCACCAGCCCGATCCCCTTCTTCGCCGCGAACTCTTTCGCGGTCTCGCTCACCTCGCCCGCCGCGAAGTAGAGGCGCTTGTGCGCGCCCTGCTCGCTCGTCGCGGCGTCGAAGTCGCGCAGCGGCTCGATGCCGGTGCGCGCCGCCTTCCAGCGCCGGCAGCCCACCAGCGTGACGATTCCCTTGTGCGTGAGCATCAAGTCCGCCGCGCCCTGGCCGCGCTGCACGCCGTAGCCGCGCCGCCGGTAGCCCTCCTCGAGAGCGGCGCAGAACTCGTTCGCCGACAGTGCTCGCGCGGCTTCGAGCGCCTTGGCGATGCGCTTCGCGCTCGGGCGCCGGATCTGCCGCCACAGCACCACCATCGAGATCACCGCGAACGGCAGCCCGCCGAAGATCGCGAACTCGATCGGCAGGAAGAGGCGCAGCAGCGCCGCGAGCGCGCCCGCAATGAGCAGGCTGACCCACCACGGCGAGCGCAGCAGCACCGCGAAGAGCGAGTTCTCGTGCAGTTGCAGTTTCATGCGGGAGAAGCAGACAGGGCGCGGCCCCTTTTCAACGCGCGCGCCCACCAGCACGCCGCGCCCGCGAGCACGCCGCAGGCGGCGGCGATCAGGAACGCCAGCGTGTAGCTGCCGTGCGTGTCGTAGAGCCGGCCGGCCATCCACGGCCCGAGCGCGCTGCCGGCCGCGGTGCCCATCAGGCCCACGCCGACGATCGCGCCGTAGTGCGGCCCGCTGAAGCGGTCCGCGACGAGCACCGGCGTGATCGCCGCGGTGACCGAATAGCCCAGGCCGAGCAGCACCGCGTAGCCGTACGCCGGCCACGCCGACGAGCCGCGCAGCGCGAGGAGCGCGAACGCGCTCGCCACCATCAGGGCAATGCCGGCCACGTACACGAGCTCGCGCTCGACCCTGTCCGACAGCCACCCGCCGCCCGTCTTGCCCACGATGCTCGCGAAGCCCACCACACCCACCACCGACGCCGCCGCGAGCGCCGCCACGCCGTGGTCGACCAGGTACGCCACCTGGTGCACGTGCAGCGTCTGCGACGCCACGTTGCCGAAGAAGAACATCGCCATCAGCAGCCAGAACGGCAGCGTGCGCGCCGCCTGGCCGAGCGTCGGAAAATCGGGCTCTGACGCCGATTTTTCCGGGCTTTGCCTGGCCGGGGTCTGACCCCGATTTTCCGGCGCCTGAAGCATCACCCGCCTCAACCATAGCGAGCTCGGCACGATCCACGCCACCGCGATCACGCCCAGCACGCGGAACGCCACGCGCCAGCCGAACGCGTCGATCAGCGCCTGCGTGAGCGGCACCACGAGCAGCATGCCCACGCCGACGCCCGAGCTGATGATGCCGACCGAGAGCCCGAGCCGCTCGCTGAAGTTGCGCTGCACGAAGACCAGCGACGGCACCCAGCCGCCGAGCGCCACCGCGACCGCGGTGAGCACGCCGAAGCTCAAGAAAAGCCCGAGCGGCGAGGAGATGAAGCTGTCCAGCACCAGCGTGACCCCCATCGCCGCCCCGCCCGCCGCGATCACGCGCAGCGGCCGGAAACGCGCGCACGCTGCGCCGATCAGCGGATTCACGCCGCCGTGCACCAGCGTGAACACCGAGAACGCCCCCGCCAGCACCGAGCGGCTCCAGCCGAACTCGGCGAGCAGCGCCACCAGGAACACGCTGTACGAGTACCAGACGCCGTAGGCGATCGCGAGCGACAGCGCGATCACGGCGAGGGCTGCGTAACGGTGGCGCATCGCCGGGCCGCGCTTCAAGCAGCCTTGCGGCGGACCTCCTCCTGCTTGATCAGCGATTCGGCGGGAATGCCGAGATCGCGGTGCAGGCGCCAAACCATCTTGAGAGTCAGCGGACGCTTGCGGCCGAGCACCTCGTAAACGCGGTTGAGCTGGCCGATCATGGGTACGAGGTCCTTGGGCGAGAGCCCGGACTGCTCCATGCGGAAGCGAATGGCTTCCACCGGATCCGGCAGGTCCATGGGAAAGTGCTTGCGCTCATACGCCTCCACCAGGGTGGCAAGCACGTCGAGCCGCTCGCCTTCCGGCGTGCCGGCCGCCGCGTTCATCAGGGCCTCGATCTCCTTCAACGCCGCCCGGTAATCGGCCTTGGTTCTGATCGGCTTGATATTCATGTCGCTCGCTCCCTCACACATTCTGTGCATCGATCCGGTCGTACTCGGCGTGGGTGCCGATGAACCGCACGTAGATCACCCGGTACGGGTAGTTGATCCAGACCACAAGGCGGTACTTGTTCCCGCCGATGTTGAACACCACGCGCCCGTCGCGCAGGATGCTCGCCGTACCGAACTCGCGCTTTACATCCGCCGGCGCCCGCCAGTCCGCGTTGACCACGTGCCGATGCCAGGCAAGCAACGGCTCGCGCGCATCGGCACGCTTCCTGTCTTCCCAGAATCGCTTCAGGGTCGAAAGCGCGATCACGCGCATCGGCCACTATAGTCCCAATTTGGGACTACGGCAAGCGCCTAGAATGGCAGGCGTGCTGCTCCTCGACCTGTCCCCGCTCGCGCTCGCCTACTGCGCGCTCGTCCTGCTGCTCAACTTCGTGCTGCGCGGCTCGCTCGGCTTCGGCGGCGCGCTCGGCCTGCCGCTCCTCGCGCTCGCCATCCCGGTGAAGGTCATCGCGCCGGCGTGGAGCCTGATCGGCATCCTGTCCTCGGTGGCGATCGTCGGCCACGACCGCCGGCACGTGGCCTGGGCGGAGTTCGCGCGCCTGCTGCCCGGCTGCCTGCTCGGCATCGCGGCCGGCATCTTCGTCTTCAAGGCGCTCGACACCGTGGTGCTCGCGCGCGCGCTCGGCGTCTTCATCATCGTCTACGCCGCGTACTCGTGGTGGAAGCCCGCGTTCCGCAACCCGGCGCTGGTGCGCCCGCTCGCGAGCTTCCTGTCCGGCGTGGTCGGCACCATCTTCGGCTCGATGGCGACCATCTTCTTCTCCATGTTCCTCGACGCGGGGCGCATGTCCAAGGAGGCGTTCCGCGCCACCATCTCCGCGATGATCCTCACCATCAGCATCGCGCGCACCGCCGGCTACGCGGCGGTGGGCGAGCTCACCTGGGACTCGGTGATCCTGTGCGCCGCGTCGATCCCGGCCATGGGCATCGGCCTGCTGGTCGGCGACAGGATCCACACCGGCCTCTCGCCGGCCGCCTTCCAGCGCTTCGTCTGCATCGCGCTCGCCGCGTGCGGCGTCGCGCTGATCTTGACGAGCTAGCTCAGGTGTGGCGCGCGCGGCCGCGCCGGAAGAAATTGACGATCGCGAGCAGGATCACCGCGCCGACCAGCGAGACGAGCATCGAGCCGATGCTGAAGTCGCCCTGGTTGATCGTGCTGGTGCCGAACAGCGGCGAAAGCAGCAGGCCGCCGAGGAACGCGCCCACGATGCCGACGATGATGTTCAAAAACATGCCCTGCTTGTCGTTGGTGCCCATGATCATGCTCGCGACCCAGCCCAGGATGCCGCCCACGACGATCCACAGAATGAAAGACATATGCGCTCCGTTCACCGGATCGGCGGCCCGCGGGGCGCTTGCCGCACCGATCCCGCGCCGAAGGCCCGCAAGCGCCATACCGCTGTCGCCGGAACACGTCGGGTGCGCCCGGACGCGGACTACAGCTAGCTGGGCTTATGCACGAACGTGTATTCGCCGAGGTCCCTGGCGCCGCCCGCCCCGACCGAGACCAGGCGCGCGCGCTCGGTGAACGGGCCGCGCGCGCGCAGCCGCTCGGGCGAGGGGATCACCAGCACCTCGCCGGCAGCAGGGTCGAACGGGACGTCGTGCAGCGTGTGCGCCTCGCCGTCGGAAGCCTGCAGCACAAGGTCGAGGCGCGCGACGCCGCCGAGCGGCGCCTGCAGCCGGCTGACCACGAAGTCGTCCTCGCCCGTGATCGTGCAGTTCACGCTCTCGCCGGCCGCCACGCGGTACTGGCGCAGCTTGAGGCCCTCGCGCTCCAGCCGCTCGACGAACGCGCGCGGCAGCACCGCATGCAGCGCGCCGCGCCGGAACGCCGAGCGGATCCCGGCGCCGAGCGCGGCGAGCTCCTCGAGCCGCGCGGTGCACTCGGCGCAGCCGAAGAGATGCTCCTCGAGCGCCTCGTCCTCGCGCTCGCCGAACCAGTATTCGACCAGCTCCGCGAACGGCCTCATGCGAGCCCCATGCAGCCGCGCATCTTTTCCAGCGCGCGGTGGCGGATGACGCGCACGTTGCCCGGCGCGAGCGCGAGCTCGCGCCCGGCCTCGTCGGCGGACTTGTCGCCGTAGAAGGAAAGCACCAGCACGCTGCGCTCGCGCTCGGCGAGCTTCTGCAGGCATTCCGCGAGCCTTGCTTCTTCCATGACTCGCGTCTCGACCTCGGGTGCCGCCTCCTCATCGGTCATCCCCGCGGCGGCGGGGACCCATTTCTCGAGGAGGTCCGCGCGCCGCGCCGCGCCGCGCCGCATCTCCAGCACCGTCATGCGCGACATGCCGAGCACGAACGAGGCGATCTTGCCCGGCTCGCGCACGCCGCCGGCGCGCAGGCGCTCGAGCGTGGTCATCATGACGTGTTGCACCAGGTCTGCCGCCGCGTGCCGGTCGCGCAGGTGGCGCAGCCCGTACAGCCGCACGCGCGGCGCCAGGCGGCGGTAGAGCTCGGCCTCCGCCCCGGTGTCCCCGCGCGCCACCGCGGCTGCAAGCTCGGCATCCTCCATGGCGGGAGCATAACGGCGATCCTTTCGACGAGGATGTGTAACGGCGCGGCGTTTCGTTACACCACCGGGGGTCGATCAACCCACCTCCAAAGGAGAGAAGCCATGAAAAGCAGCGTCCACGAAATCGCCGACGGCATCTACCGCATCAACACCCCGGTGCAGATCCCCGGCGGGCCGGACTTCAACTTCAACCAGTACCTGGTGGCCGACGACGAGCCGCTGCTCTTCCACACCGGGCCGCGCGGCCTCTGTCCGCTGGTCGCCGAGGCGATCGGAAGCGTGCTGCCGCTCGCGAGCCTGCGCTACGTCGCCTTCTCGCACTTCGAGGCCGACGAGTGCGGCTCGCTCAACGACTTCCTCGCCGCCGCGCCGGCCGCGACCGCAGTGTCAAGCCAGGTGGCGGCGATGGTGTCGGTGAACGACTTCGCGATCCGGGCGCCGCGCCCGATGGCCGACGGCGAGCTGCTGCGCACCGGGCGCCGTACCTTCAAGTGGATGGACGCGCCGCACGTGCCTCACCAGTGGGAAAACGGCTTCATGATGGAGCTCGAGACCCGCACGCTCCTTTGCGGCGACCTCTTCACCCAGGGCGGCAAGGGCGAGGTGCCGCTCACCGAGGCCGACATCCTCGAGCCGAGCGAAGCCTTCCGCAAGCAGATGGACTACTACGCCCACTCGCCCCTCACCGCCGCCACGCTCGAGCGCTTCGCGCGCGAGCAGCCGCGCACCCTCGCCTGCATGCACGGCAGCGCCTGGCGCGGCGACGGCGCCTCGCTCCTGCGCGCCCTCGCCAGGTCGGTGACCGCCAAATCCGGGCTGGCGGTCGCCGCGTAGGCTGAATTTCCCGCCGTTAGAATTCAGGCATGACTACCCAATACGACCCCAAAGCCCGCTTCGAGCTGAACGTTTTCGAGGAGCCCTTCCGCAAGACCGCGAAGGGCCGCCAGCTCGTGGCGAAGATCTACCAGCCCAAGGGCACTGGCCCCTTCCCGGTCCTGCTCGACCTGCATGGCGGCGCCTGGAACAACAAGGACCGCACCGCCAACGAGCCGATGGCGCGCGCGATCGCCGCGAGCGGCGTGCTCGTGGTCTCGCCCGACATGACCCTCGCGGCCGAGGCGCCGTACCCGGCGTGCGTGCAGGACGCGCATTACGCGGTGCGCTGGCTGAAGATGAAGGCGCCGGGCTGGCACGGCGACCCCTCGACCCTCGGCATCCTCGGCAGCTCGAGCGGCGGGCACGTCGGCCAGCTCATCGCCATGAAGCCGCGCGACCCGAAGTACGCCGCGATCCCGCTCGCCGAGGCGCCGCAGCTCGACGCGAGCATCCGCTACCTCGCCACGCGCTCGCCCATCAGCAACACCGTGGCGCGCTACGAGCAGGCGGAGAAGATGAAGCGCGACCACATGATCAAGAACAACCAGAACTTCTGGAAGCCGTGGGACACGATCAACGAGGGCAACCCGCAGCAGATCCTCGATCGCAAGGAGCACGGTCGACTCCCGCCGCTTCTCATCATGCAAGGCGGCCTGGACGACAACGTGCTGCCCGCGCTCCAGGAGAAGTTCGTCGGGTCCTATCGCGCGGCCGGCGGCGACGTGCGGCTCGAGGTGTTCGAGGGCTGCGAGCACGAGTGGGTGAAGGACCCCGGGCCGATGACCGACAAGGCGCACGAGATGGTGAAGGCCTTCATCGCGCGCAACCTGGCCGGCGCACGCGCCGTCCCCGCGTAGGCGGGGATCCCATTTGCAGATTCGGGCTGGAGCAGATGCCGAAATAGCGTAGACTGCGCCCTCGCTTCACGCAGTCCCCGCCTCCCTCGCAGTCGTCGAAAGATTTCCTTTCGGTCCGGCATAGCGGCTTCGGTCGGCGCCAACGAAAGGAAATGCATGAGCTTCTCGACGCTCGGTCTCGATTCGTCCCTGCTGCAAAACCTCGCTCAGCTCGGCTACGCCGAGCCCACGCCGGTGCAGCGCGAAGCCATCCCCGCGGTGCTCGCGGGCGGCGACCTGCTGGTCTCCTCGCAGACCGGCAGCGGCAAGACCGCCGCCTTCGTCCTGCCCGGGCTGCAGCGCCTGCGCACGCCTTCGGCGCGCCCCGGCAAGGGCCCGCGCATGCTGGTCCTGACGCCCACGCGCGAGCTCGCGATGCAGGTGCAGAAGGCCACGCACGGCTACTGCAGCGGCCAGCGCCTCCTCACCGCGTGCCTGGTGGGCGGCGTGCCGTTCGGCAAGCAGCTCGCGCAGGTGCGCAAGCCGGTCGACATCGCCATCGCCACGCCCGGGCGCCTCAAGGACCACATGGACCGCGGCAGCCTCGACCTCGCCCGCGTCGAGCTGCTGGTGCTGGACGAGGCCGACCGCATGCTCGACATGGGCTTCCAGGAAGAAATCGACTCCATCGTGGCGCGCGCCCCGCTCGAGCGCCAGACGCTGCTCTTCTCGGCCACGCTCGCCGGCGTGGTCGGCCGCCTCGCGGCCCGCGTCACGCGCAACCCGCGCCGCGTCGAGATCGCGCGCCGCGAGGAAACCAAGCCCGACATCACCCAGCACGCGCTCCTCGCCGACAACGACGAGCACAAGAACCGCATGCTCGACTGCCTGCTGCGCGAGACCGACGTCGAGCAGGCGCTCGTCTTCACCGCCATGAAGCGCACCGCGGCCGAGCTCACCAGCGCGCTCGTCATCAAGGGCTTCACCGCCGGCGCGCTGCACGGCGACATGCAGCAGAAGGAGCGCACGCGCACGCTGAACCGCGTGCGCGACGGACAGATGCGCGTGCTGGTGGCGACCGACGTCGCCGCGCGCGGCATCGACGTGCCCGGAATCAACCTGGTGGTGAACTACGACGCGCCGCGCCAGGCCGCGGACTACGTGCACCGCATCGGCCGCACCGGCCGCGCCGGCCGTGCCGGCTGCGCCGTCACCTTCCTCGGCCACGCCGACCGCCACCTGGTGAAGCAGATCGAGCGCTTCACCGGCAACAAGGTGAGCATGATGGAAATCCCCGGCCACGAGCCACGCCACGGCCGGCGAGCCGGGGGGTTCAGGTAACCATGCCCCCGCGCAACCTCTTTCTCTCCATCGCCCTCGGCGCCTTTGCGACGCTCGCGCACCCTTTCACCTTCCTCGGCAACGCCTTCGGCCGGCTGCGCCTCTCGGCCGGGCGCTCGAGGACCGGCACCGCGCGCTGGACGCCCGAGCTCCTGAAGCGGCTCGAGTGGCGGCGCTTCGAGGAGCTGTGCGCGGCCTATTTCGAGGCGCTCGGCTTCCGCGCCGAGCTCGCCGGCTCCTCCGCCCACGGCGGCGCCGGCATCAGCCTCTACCAGCAGGATGCCGAGCGCGCTTCGATCTTGGTCCAGTGCAAGCCGTGGAACGCCTATCGCGTCGGCCTCAACGCGGTGCGCGACCTGCGCGAGCGGATGACGAGCGCGAAGGTCGCCGAAGGCGTGCTGACCACCTCCGGCCGCTTCACCCAGGAAGCGCGCGTGCTCGCCGCCAGGGAAAAGATCAGCCTGATCGACGGCACGGACCTGCTGGGCAAGATCGCCGCCCTGTCCCCGGAAACCGCCCAGCGCCTCCTCGAGCTCGCCACCGAAGGCGACTTCATCACCCCCACCTGCCCGGCCTGCGCCGTCAAGATGGTCGCGCGCAAGAGCACCGCGCACGGCAGGACGTTCTGGGGCTGCCGCAACTACCCGCGCTGCAAGCAGACCTTTTTCAGCACCGTTAACGCGTCGGGCTGAGAGCTCGCCTTAATCGAGCGGGCGGTTCAGCAGGTAGCCGGCGTCGGGCTGCAGGTTCCAGGTGCTGCGCGCGAGCGCGATCACCTGGGCATAGCCGAGCGCATAGACCTCCGGCGCCACGCCCGCCGCGTCGAGCTCGAGCGTGTACGACCAGTTGCAGCCGGCGCTATCCGGCCGATCGAGGGGCGTTACGCCGACCACGCCGACGCTCTCGCACCCTTCGCAGCTTTGCAGCAGCGCCGTCACGCGCGCGAGCAGCTCGCCGCGCGGCAAGGCCTGGCGCGCCGGCTGCACGCCGTCCTCGTCGAACGGAAAGATGTCGCCGTCGGGATCGAGGTCCGCCACCTAGTGCGCCAGCGGATCGGGCCTGAGCTGGAGCTTGATCGCCTTCGGGTACTGGCTCTTGCCGCCCTCGAGGTGGAAGTTGGTGCGCGATCCCGAGGTGGTCCAGATCGCGCGGCCCTTCCAGCCCGCCTTCGGGTCGTCGATGCGCCCGTCCACGTTCTTCGGGAACAGGCCCGACGGATACGGCAGGCGCAGCACGACGAATTTCCCGTCGACGAACGGCATGATCGAGTCGGAGCCGTTGCCCATTGCAATCGGAATGTCTTTTCCTAATCCCAAGACTCCAAACCGGTCCACCCAGACGTAGTAGCTGATCTCCGCACTGCCGGGATCCTTCACGTCGCGTAGCTGCGGGCCGGGGAACTGGTGCAGCGTCCAGCCCTCGGGGCAGTGCTTGCCGGTCGCGCTCGGGCCGTTCGTCACCTTGCACTTGCGCCGGTCGAACTGGCCGAGGTGGCCGCTCGAGAGCGCCACCCAGTACGTGCCGTCGGTGGCGACGTCGCCGCCGCGCGGCCCGTAGCCGGGCAGCGGCGGCTCGTACACCTCGGTGAGCGCGGTGTTGACCGGGTCGGATCCCGGCACGAGGCGGATGAGCTGCCCCGGATAGCCGATCACCGTGCCCCACACCGAGCCGTCGCTCAGGTTCGGCGCGATCGCGTACGGGTTCAGCATCACCTGCTTGTCCTTCGTCGGATCGAGCGGCTTGTCGTGCGCGACGTACTCGCCGCGCTTCCCGTCGCCGTTGGTGTCGAGGATGAGCGGCGTCCAGCCCTGCGAGGCGCGCTCGTCCTTGGTCTGGTCGAATTTTTTCGTATCGAGCCACCCGATGACGCCGGGTCCTACGACTCCCGCGCTCGTCCACAGCACGCCGTCGGTGGCGAAGTTGAGGTGGTGGGTCGGGAAGCAGGTGCGGATCAGCGTCCACGACTGCGAATGCGGATCGAACATGCCGAGGTGCCGGTTCGCGCCGCCGTTGAGCGGAAACGCCTTCGCCGACGGATGGTCCGAGCCCGACTTGCACCAGTCGGGATTCGGATCCGGGCTGATGCGCGAGGTGAACCAGGTGCGCGCGCGCTCGTCCATCATCGGGTTGTGGTTGAGCGTGCGGCCTTCCCAGTA
>DASVFV010000038.1:0-6535 GCA_036379875.1 Burkholderiales bacterium
GATCGACGTTGATGTACGGGTCCAGCTTGATGTTGGTGACGCGGATGCCGCGCGATTCGAGGATTGCGGCGAGTGATGCGGCGGCGATTCCCTTGCCAAGGGAGGAGACTACACCGCCTGTTACGAAGACATACTTGGTCATCTACCTAGCGCGTGTAGGGATAGAGGAGTTTACAGGAACTCTTCCGCCGCCACAAACCCCGGGCGCGCATGCGACCTTGGTCCGATGGCTCGAGTGCGAGCGCCGCGCTAGCTTGGCGTTGTCCCGCCTTCACGACATGGAGCTCGCAATGCGCATCGTTCTCGTCGCAATCGTCATCGCGCTGGCCGCGGCGCCCGCGCTGGCGCAAAAGAAGCCCGAAGCCGGCGGCGAGTCCGCCATCGTCACCGCGCCGGGCAAAGGCACGGCTGCCCGCGTAGTCAAAATCACCGCCTCGGTGGAGGCGATCGATCCCTCGGCGCGCACCGTCACGCTCAAGGGGCCGCGCGGCAACGTGGTGACCTTGCCGGTCGGCCCGCAGGTCAAGAACTTCGACCAGATCAAGGTCGGCGACTACGTGGTGGTGCGCCATTTCGAGTCGCTCGCCCTCGAGCTCAAGAAAGGCGGCTCCGGGATCCGCGAGCGCAGCGAGCGCGAGAACACCGCCAGCGCGAAGCCGGGCGAGGCCCCGGCGGCCGGCGCCGCGCAGCAGATCACCGTGGTGGCCGACGTGGTCGCGGTGGATGCCAAGCGCCAGGTCGTCACGCTGCGCGGGCCGAAGCGCACCGTCGAGCTCAGGCTGCGCGATCCGAAGCAGGTCAAGCTGGTGAAGGTCGGCGACCAGGTGGAGGCCACCTACACCGAGGCCCTGGCCGTGTCGATCGAGCCGGCGGCTAAGCCTTAAGCTCGGCGCGGTTGCGGAAGTGCTCGAGCGCCTCGGGATTGGCGAGCGCCTCGAGGTTTTTCACCGGCCGGCCGTGCACCACCTCGCGCACCGCGAGCTCGACGATCTTGCCGCTCTTGGTGCGCGGGATATCGGCGACCTGCAGGATCCTGGCCGGGACGTGGCGCGGCGTGGTGTTTTCGCGGATCCGCCTCTTGATGGCGGAGATCAATTCCTCGGAGAGCGAGAGGCCTTCCTTGAGCTTCACGAACAGCACGACGCGCACATCCCCCTGCCAGTCCTGGCCGATCACCAGCGATTCCAGCACCTCGTCGAGCTGCTCGACCTGGCGGTAGATCTCCGCGGTGCCGATGCGCACGCCGCCCGGGTTGAGCACCGCATCGGAGCGCCCGTAGATGATGAGCCCGCCGTGCTCGGTCTCCTCGCACCAGTCGCCGTGCCGCCAGATGTTGGGGTACTTCTCGAAGTAGGCGGCGCGGTACTTGGCGCCGTCCGGGTCGTTCCAGAAGCCGACCGGCATGGAGGGAAAGGGCCTCGTGCACACGAGCTCTCCCTTCTCACCCCGGACCGGTTTGCCTTCTTCGTTGAAAACCTCGACCGCCATGCCCAGCCCCTTCGCCTGAATCTCGCCGCGCCACACCGGTCCGATCGGGTTGCCGAGCACGAAGCACGAGACGATGTCGGTGCCGCCGGAGATCGAGGACAGGCAGACGTCGCTCTTCACGTTCTCGTAGACGTAATCGAACCCCTCGGGCGCGAGCGGCGAGCCGGTGGAGAGCACGGCGCGCAGCTTGTCGAGGCGGTGGGTGTCCTTGGGCTTGAGGCCGGTCTTCGCGAGGGCGTCGATGTACTTGGCCGAGGTGCCGAAGTGCGTCATGCCCTCGGCGTCGGCGAAGTCGAAGAGCACGCGGCCCCGGCCGACGAACGGCGAGCCGTCATAGAGAAGAAGGGTGGCTCCCGAACCGAGGCCGGAAACGAGCCAGTTCCACATCATCCAGCCAAGGGTGGTGAAGTAGAACAGGCGGTCGCCGGCCTTCACGTCGCTCTGCAGCCGGTGCTCCTTCAGGTGCTGGAGCAGCGCGCCGCCGGTGCCGTGCACGATGCACTTCGGCACGCCCGTGGTGCCCGACGAATACAGGATGTAGAGCGGATGGTTGAACTCCACCGGCTCGAAGCGGATCGGCCCGGCCTCGAAGGGCTCGAGAAAATCGTAGAGCGAGGTGCCCGCCGTAGCCGGCGCGCCGAGATAGTCCACCACCACGCACTCCTCGACGCTCGGCAGCCTGTCCAGCACCTGGCTCGCCTTCTCCTGCGAGTCGAATTCCTTGCCGTTGTAGAGATAGCCGTCGGCGCAGAGGAGCACCTTGGGCTCGATCTGGCCGAAGCGGTCGAGCACGCCTTGCACGCCGAAGTCCGGCGAGCAGCTCGACCACACCGCGCCGAGGCTCGCGGTGGCGAGGAGCGCCGCGGTCGCCTCCGGCACGTTCGGCAGGTAGCCTGCCACGCGGTCGCCCTTCTTCACCCCCGCGTCCGCCAGCGCCTGCGCGAGGCGCGACACCAGGGCACGCAGGTTCTGGTGGCTGAGCCTTCTCTTGATGCGGTCCTCGCCCCAGAAAACGATCTCGCCTTTCGCATCGAGCAGGTTCTGGGCATAGTTGAGACGCGCGTCAGGGAACCATTTCGCGCCGGGCATGCGATCGCCGTCGACCAGCGTGCGCGCGCCCTTTTCCCCGCGCACCTCGCAGAAATCCCACAGCAGGTTCCAGAACTCGGGGCTGCGCTCCACGGACCAGCGGTGCAGCTCGGCGTAGTCGCGCTTGCCGGCGAGCTTCATGAAGCGCGCCAGCTCGGTGGCGGCGGCTCGCTGCGCCGACGGCGTCCACAACGGTTTCATGCCTTCATTTTTCAAGCTATCAATGAGCGAATCTTGTCCGGGATGCGCAGCGGGCGCTGGTCGCGCCCGACGAACACCACGGTCGCCGCGCCGTCCGCGTAGGTCTCCTGGTTGAGATTCAATTCATAGAACGTCGGCACGCTGGAGCCCCCGGGCGCGCCGGCAAAAACCTTCACTTCCACCGTGCCGGGATAGTTGATCGGCTTCTTGAAGTTGCACGACGCGTTGACGATCACGATGCTGATCTCGCCCCACGCCTGCGCGCTCGGCACGAGGGCTTCGAACCAGGCGATGCGCGCCTGCTCCATGTAGCGGAAGTACACCGTGTTGTTCACGTGCCCCATCGCGTCCATGTCGCCCCAGCGGATCGCGATCTTCTCGACGTGCACGAGCTTTTTCTCGGCCATAAAACCAACAAATTATAATTGCGCGATGGCGCGCGAATCGATGCAGTACGACGTGGTGATCGTGGGCGGCGGCCCGGCGGGGCTCGCGGCGGCGATCCGCCTCAAGCAGCTCGCCGCCGATC
Organism: Burkholderiales bacterium; assembly: GCA_036379875.1. GTDB lineage: Bacteria > Pseudomonadota > Gammaproteobacteria > Burkholderiales > SG8-39 > SCGC-AG-212-J23. The sequence goes on from DASVFV010000038.1 coordinate 3,308, forward strand.
GCTCGGTGTGCGTGCTGGAGAAGGGCTCCGAGATCGGCGCGCACATCCTCTCGGGCGCGGTGATGGATCCGCGCGCGCTCTCCGAGCTGATCCCGGACTGGAAGGAGAAAGGCGCGCCGCTCAATGCGCCGGTGAGCGAGGACCGCTTCCTCTTCCTCACGGAAAAATCCTCGTTCGGCACGCCGGCCTGGCTGCTGCCCGCCTGCTTCCGCAACCACGGCAACTACGTGGTCAGCCTGAGCAACGTCTGCAAGTGGCTCGGCCAGCAGGCCGAGGCGCTCGGGGTCGAGATCTTCCCCGGCTTCGCCGCGGCCGAAGTGCTGTACGAGAACGGCGGCGTGAAGGGCGTGGCGACCGGCGCGATGGGCGTCAACAAGAAGGGCGAGAAGACCGACGCCTACCAGGAAGGCATGGAGCTGCACGGAAGCTACACCTTCTTCGCCGAGGGCTGCCGCGGCCAGCTCGGGCGCCAGCTCGAGGAGAAGTTCGGCCTGCGCAACGGCCCGCAGGTCTACGGCATCGGGCTGAAGGAGCTGTGGGAGGTGAAGCCGGAGCGCCACCAGCCGGGCCTGGTGATGCACACCGCCGGCTGGCCGCTCGATCCGGATACCTACGGCGGCTCGTTCCTCTATCACATGGAGGAGCGCATGGTCGCGGTGGGCTTCGTGGTCGGCCTCGGCTACCGCAATCCGTACCTCTCGCCGTTCGAGGAGTTCCAGCGCTTCAAGACGCACCCGGCGATCCGCGCATTCTTCGAAGGCGGCAAGCGCATCGGCTACGGCGCGCGCGCCATCACGGCGGGCGGACTGCAGTCGCTGCCGAAGCTCGTCTTCCCGGGCGGCGCGCTGATCGGCGACGAGGCCGGATTCCTGAACGCGTCGCGCATCAAGGGCAGCCATTGCGCGATCAAGTCGGGCGCGCTCGCCGCCGAGGCGGCGCACGCGGCGCTCGGCGCCGGGCGCGCCGGCGACGAGCTCGCCGCGTATCCGCAGGCGTTCCGCGCGAGCTGGCTCTACGAGGAGCTCTACCGCGCGCGCAACTTCAAGCCGTGGATGTCCAAGGGCCTCTACACCGGCACGCTGATGGTCGGCGTGGACCAGGTCGTGTTCCGCGGCAAGGCGCCCTGGACGCTCAGCCACAAAGGTCCGGACCACGAGCAGCTACGCCCTGCGGCGAACTTCTCGCCAATTTCCTATGCAAAACCGGACGGCGTACTCACGTTCGACCGGCTCTCGTCGGTGTTCATCTCGAACACCAACCACAGCGAGGACCAGCCGCCGCATCTGACGCTGAAAGACCCCGCCATTCCGGTGAAGGTCAATCTCGCCGAATACGCCGGCCCGGAGGCGCGCTACTGCCCGGCCGCGGTCTACGAGTTCGTGGACAAAAAGCTCGTCATCAACGCGCAGAACTGCGTGCATTGCAAGACCTGCGACATCAAGGACCCGCTGCAGAACATCGTGTGGGTCGCGCCCGAAGGCGGCGGCGGGCCGAACTACACCAACATGTAGGAAAAAAGCGGGCTGTCGTCCCGCTGCTACGCGGCCCCTGCATGGCGCGCGCCTTGCAGGGATGCGGCATGGACCGCGACCAAGACGATTTCGCGGCGAAGCTGACGCTGATCGACAGGGAAGCGAACCTGGTGCTCGAGGATGCGCCGCCCGGCACGACGCGCGAGCGCGTGCAGCACATCGCGGTGCTGGCGAAGCTGCTGCGCCTGCGGCTCGACGTGGCCTCGAGCGTCATCCTGCCCGCACAGGCGGTGCGCAACGAGGAGCAGCGCGATTTCGCCGCGCGGCTGCACCTCGCGTGCAACGAGGCGCGGGCCGCGCTGCGCGAGCTCGCGCCGGGCATCGTGCGCGACCGCGTGCAGCACATCGCCACGCTGTGCGATCAGCTCACCGCCCTGCTGGGCGTGGAGGTCAGGCCGCGCTGAGCTTCTGCGCGAGCCCGCGGCCCACGCCGCCGGCCAGCATGGCGTCGATGTCCTCGGGCGGCACCGGCCGGCTGACGTAGAAGCCTTGGATCTGGTCGCAGCCGAGCTCGCGCAGCAGGCGCACCTGCTCGTCGTCCTCCACGCCCTCCGCCACCACGCGCAGGCCCAGCGTGTGGGCGAGCGACACGATCATGGCGACGATGTTGCGCGGGTAGCCGGCGTCGCGCATGCGCACCACGAAGCTGCGGTCGATCTTCAGCGTGTCGACCGGCAGCCGCGCGAGGTAGCTCAAGCTGCAGAAGCCGGTGCCGAAGTCGTCCACCGACACTTCCACGCCGGCGCGGCGCAGCGCCTGCAGCTTGCGCGTGCTCTCGTCGATGTCGTCGACCAGCACGCTCTCGGTGATCTCGAGGTCGAGCAGCGGCGCGCTTCCGTCGAGCTCGGAGATCGCGCCCAGCACCGAGTCGACGAAGTCCTTCTGGCGCAGCTGCAGTGCCGACACGTTCACCGAGGTGCGCGGCACCTTGAGCCCGAGGCCCTGCCAGCGGCGGATGTCCTCCACCGCCTTGTTGAGCGCCCAGCGCCCGGCCGCCAGGATCATGCCGGTCTCCTCGAGCAGCGACACGAAGCGCGAGGGCGGCACCGAGCCAAGCTCGGCGTCGTTCCAGCGGATCAGCGCCTCGAGGCCGGCCACGGAGCCGCTCACCACGTCGATCTTGGGCTGGTAGTGCAGCGCGAGCGTGCCGTCCTCGAGCGCGCGGCGCAGGCGGTTCTCCATCGCGAGGGACTCGGCGACGCGCGCGTTCATCTCCGGCGCGTAGAAGAGGTAGCGGCTGGCGGTCTGCTTGGCCTTGCTGAGCGCAGTCTCGGCGTTCGCGCACAGCGCCTCGGTCGACTCGCCGTCGGTCGGGAATACCGCGATGCCCGCCTTCACGCCGACGCGCAGCTCCACGCCTTCGATCACGATCGGCTGCGCGAGCGCCTGGTCGAGCCGCTCGAGGAAGGTGTACGCGGTGTCGCCGGGACGGTCGAACGGCGCGACCGCGATGGCGAAATGGTCGGCGCCCACGCGCGCCACGGTGTCCTGCTCGCGCGCCGCCTGGCGCAGCCGCGCTGCGACCTCGCGCAGCAGGTCGTCGCCGCTCTTGCGCCCGAAGCTCTCGTTCACCATGCGGAAGCGCTCCACGTCGACGAAGATCGCCGCGGCGAAGCGCTTCTCGCGCCGCGCCGCGTTGAGCGCCTGCTGCATGCGGTCGGTGAACAGGCTGCGGTTCGGCAGGTCGGTGAGCGAG
>DASVFV010000039.1:0-3857 GCA_036379875.1 Burkholderiales bacterium
ACCGAGCCGCCGGCGAGCGCCGGCACGAAGGTGAAGCGGTCCGCCGAGCCGACGTTCGCCGACCACAGCACGCGCACGCGCTTCGGGTTCTCGATGCGCGGCGGGTCGGCGGGCTGCGGCCCGGACGGGCTCGAGCACGCCCCGCAGGCGAGCGCTGCGGCGACGATTAAGTGCTTTTTCAAGTCGGCTAGCCGCCGAGCGCTTCGAGGCGCATGCGCACGGTCTCGCGGAACGCGCCCTGCTCGGCGCTCGCCTTGTCGAGCGCGAGCTTGTAGGCCGCGCGCGCCTCGGCGGGCTGGTTCTTGGCCACCAGGATGTCGCCGCGCAGCGCGGCGTACTGCGATTCGTAGGCCGCGCCGTGCTTGGCCTCCAGCAGCTTGAGGGCCTCGTCGTACGCCTTCTCGTCCATCATGACCGCCGCGAGCCGCAGGCGCGCGATGTCGCGGAAGTCGTCCGAGTGCGCGTTGTCCACCGCCCACTGGAGCTGCGCGCGCGCGGCCTTGAGGTCGTTGCGGTCGTAATGAAAGCGCGCTGCCACCAGCGCGCCCATCGCGGCGTAGAGCGTGCGCGGGTAGCTCTCGATCAGCGTGCCGGCGGAATCGCGCAGCGCCTTGGCGTCGCCGCCCTGCGCGGCCTTCACCAGCGTGTCGAACACGCCCGCCGCCTGCGCGGCCTGGTGCGCGCTGTACCAGCGCCAGCCCTGCCAGCCGGCAAACGCGAGCGCCACGGCGAGGATCACGCTGACGATGAAATTGCCGTGCGTCTTCCACCACGCCTTCAGCTCGGCAACCTGTTCCTGCTCTTCGAGATCGAGGGCCATCAGCTCTTCAAGGTAGTTTTGACCGCCTGGACGACGTCGCGCAGCGCCACGTCGGCCGCCGACTTCGTCGCCAGGTTCTTCACCTGCACCACGTCCTTCGCGAATTCGTTCTCGCCCGCGATTATGGCGATGCGGAAGCCCTTGCGGTCGGCATAGGTGAGCTGGTTGCCGAGCTTCGCGGTCTCGAGATACACCTCGGTGTTCACCCCGGCCGCGCGCAAGTCCGCGCCGATCCTAAGGTATTTTTCGAGGTAGCGCGGGTCCATGGTGGTCACGAGCACCTCCGCGGGCGTGCGCTCGAGCGGCCGCAGCAGCCCGGCGTCCTTCAGCTTGGAGAACAGTCGCGTGAGCCCGATCGAGATGCCGACGCCCGGAAGCCGCGTGTCGGTGAAGTAGCTCGCCAGGTCGTCATAGCGCCCGCCCGAGCAGATGCTGCCCACATCCGGGTGCGCCGTGAGCGTGGTCTCGTAGATCGTGCCGGTGTAGTAGTCGAGGCCGCGCACCACGCCGAGGTCCACGGCGAACGCCGCATCGGGCACGCCGAACTGGCGAATCGCATGCGCGACGGCCTGCAGCTCGTCGAGCCCTTCCTTGCAGGCGGGGAAGTCGCGCAGCAGCGCGAGCGTCTCGCTCGTATCGCGCCGGGTGGATACCAGCTTCAGGAGTTGATTCGAGACGCCTTTGCTCTCGAGCTCGGCCGCGAGCTTGGCCGCGTCCTCTTTTTCCGCCTTGTCGAGGATGCGCAGCACTGAAGGCGCGCTCTCTTCCTTCACCTTGAACTCGTTCAGCAGCCCCTTCAGCACCTTGCGGTTGTTGATGCGGATGCGGAAATCGCCGATCGCCATCTCGCGAAACACCGCGTAGATCACGGCGGGGATTTCCGCCTCCGCCAGGTAGGAGAGCTTCTCGCGCCCGATCACGTCGATGTCGCACTGGTAGAACTCGCGAAAGCGCCCCTTGCGCGCCTGCGGCGTCTCGCCGCGCCACACGCGCTGGATCTGGTAGCGCCGGAACGGGAAGGCGAGCTCGCGCTCGCGCATCGCCACGTAGCGCGCGAGCGGCACGGTGAGGTCGAAGCGCAGCGCGCCCTTGGTCGCGGCCTCGTCGTCGTCCGCCTCGGCGAGGCGCGTGAGCGCGTAGATCTCCTTCTCCACCCCGCCCTTGGACGTGAGCACCTCGCGCCGCTCGGCCGACGGCGTCTCGATCGGCAGGAAGCCGTACAGCTCGAAGTTGCGCCGCACGATGTCGATCAGCCGGTTGAACTGCAGCTGGTCCTGCGGCAGGTATTCCTGGTCGAAGCCGCGCAGCAGGGAGGGTTTGACCTTCTGCACGGCTAGAGCACTTTGTATTTTTCTTTGACGTAGCCCTCGACGATCGCCTGGAAGTCCTCGGCGATGCGGGCACCCTTGAGCGTCACGGTCTTTTTGCCGTCCACGTACACCGGGGCGACCGGCACTTCGCCGGTGCCCGGCAGGCTGATGCCGATGTCGGCGTGCTTCGACTCGCCCGGACCGTTCACCACGCAGCCCATCACCGCGACGCGCATCTCCTCGACGCCGGGGTGCGCGGTTTTCCATTCGGGCATTTTCTCCCGGAGGAAAACCTGAATCTTCTCGGCCAATTCCTGGAACACCGTGCTGGTGGTGCGTCCGCACCCCGGGCACGCGCTCACCATCGGCGTGAACGCGCGCAGGCCCATGGTCTGCAGGATCTCCTGCGCCACCACCACCTCGCGCGTGCGGTCGCCGCCGGGCTCGGGGGTGAGGGAAATGCGAATCGTGTCGCCAATGCCCTCCTGCAGGAGCACGGCGAGCGCCGCGGTCGAGGCCACGATGCCCTTGGAGCCCATGCCCGCCTCGGTGAGGCCGAGGTGCAGCGCGTAGTCGCAGCGCCCGGCGAGCTCGCGGTAGACGGAAATCAGGTCCTGCACCTGGCTCATCTTGCACGAGATCACGATGCGCTCGGCCGGCAGCCCGAGCTCCTGCGCGGCCTGCGCCGAGTCAAGCGCCGAGCGGATCACGGCTTCTCGCATCACGTCGGAAGAGTCTCTCGGTTCCTTGAGACGTGAATTCGCGTCCATCAGCTGCGCGAGGAGCTCCTGGTCGAGCGAGCCCCAATTGACGCCGATGCGCACCGGCTTCCCGTAGCGCAACGCGCACTCGATCAGCGTGGCGAACTGCTCGTCGCGCTTCGCGCCCTTGCCGACGTTGCCCGGGTTGATGCGGTACTTGGCGAGCGCGCGCGCGCAAGCGGGATATTGCGTGAGGAGCTTGTGGCCGTTGTAGTGGAAGTCGCCGACCAGCGGCACGGCGCAGCGCGCCATGTCGAGCAAGTCCCGGATGCGAGGCACCTGCGCCGCCGCTTCCGGGGTGTTGACGGTGATGCGCACCAGCTCGGAGCCGGCGCGCGCCAGCGCCTCGACCTGCCGCGCGGTGGCGAGCGCGTCCTCGGTGTCGGTGTTGGTCATGGACTGCACCACGACCGGCGCGCCGCCGCCGATGCGAACACCGCCCACGGCGACTTGCCGCGAGATTCGCCTCTTCATCGGGGTCAGGGAACCGTGAGGCGCGCCACGTCCTGGCGCGTGTGCGGCGCCAGGTCGATCGGCTTGTCGTCGTAGGTGACGCGCACGCTCGACGCGTTGCCGATCACCAGCGTGTACGGCGGCCGGCCGCGCACCACGCGCTCGCTGCCCGCGGGGTTGAGCGACGAGACCAGCATGCGATCGGCGGAGTCCTTGATCTCGATCCAGGCCTCGCCGTCGGTGCGCACCACGAGGCGATTGGGGCCGGTCTTCGGGCCGGTCGAGACCGGCGCGCTGGCCACCGATACGGGGGCGCTTTTCTCGGCGGCCTGCGGCTTCTCCGCGCTCTTGGGCTTGTCGATCGCCTTTTCCGGAGCAGGCGCGGCAACCGGCGTGGGGGCGACGGCGGCAAGCACCTTGGGCTCGCTGCGCGGAGTGGGCTTGAGCGCCTTGGCCACCGGCGCGGCCGTGGCGTTTCCCTTTTTCGCTGCCGCCGTGCGCTCCTGGTGCCAC
>DASVFV010000040.1:0-34865 GCA_036379875.1 Burkholderiales bacterium
GGCGCCTTGGGCGCGACCATCCACACGTCGAGGTCGGCGCGCGGCTGGATCAGGCCGTAGTGGATGTTGAAGCCGTGCGCGAACGCGAGCGAGGCGCCCTTCTTGATGTTCGGCTCGATGAACTCCTTGTACACCGCGGCGTGGTGCTCGTCGGGCAGCAGCACCATGACGATGTCGGCGCCCTTGATGGCCTTGGCCATCTCGGCGACCTTCACGCCGCCCTTCTTCGCCTTGTCCCACGACGCGCCGCCCTTGTGCAGCGCGACCGTGACCTTGACCCCCGAATCCTGCAGGTTCTGCGCGTGCGCGTGGCCCTGCGAGCCGTAGCCGATGATGGTGACCTTCTTGCCCTTGACGAGCGAAAGGTCCGCGTCTTTATCGTAGTAAACCTTCATATCCCTTCCCCAAAATAAATGGGGACAGACCCCATTTTTCGCATTTGCGAGCGATTCCTAGATGAGAAAAATGGGGTCTGTCCCCATTTATTTAGACCCTTAGAACTCGGTTACCCCGTCCGATGCCGCTCGCGCCGGTGCGCACGGTCTCGATGATCGAGCCTTGGTCGAGCGACTTGATGAACGCATCGAGCTTGTGCGTGTTGCCGGTGAGCTCGATGGTGTAGGTGTTGTCCGAAACGTCGATGATGCGGCCGCGGAAGATGTCGGCCATGCGCTTCATGTCCTCGCGCTCCTTCTGGCCGGCGCGCACCTTGATGAGCATGAGCTCGCGCTCGATGTGCTCGGCCTCCGACAGGTCGATCACCTTGACCACCTCGATCAGCTTGTTGAGCTGCTTGGTGATCTGCTCGACCACGTCCTCGGAGCCGGTGGTCACGATGGTCATGCGCGACATCGAGGCGTCCTCGGTCGGCGCCACGGTGAGGGTCTCGATGTTGTAGCCGCGCGCCGAGAACAGGCCGGAAATCCGGGAGAGCGCGCCCGCCTCGTTCTCGACGAGGACGCTGATGATGTGGCGGCTCACAGGTCTTCGTAGAGGATCATTTCCGTGATGCCCTTGCCGCCGGGCACCATCGGGTAGACGTTCTCTTTCTGGTCGGTGAGGAAGTCGAGGAACACGAGCTCGTCCTTGCGCGCGAAGGCGTCCTTCAGGGCGGGCTCCACGTCGGCGGGCTTCTCGACCAGGATGCCGCGGTGGCCGTAGCCCTCGGTGACCTTCACGAAGTCGGGCAGCGCGTCCATGTAGGACTCGGAGTAGCGGTTGCCGTGGAAGAACTGCTGCCACTGGCGCACCATGCCCATGTACTTGTTGTTCAGATTGATGATCTTGATCGGCAGGCGGTACTGCTTGCAGGTCGAGAGCTCCTGCAGGCACATCTGGATCGACGACTCGCCGGTCACGCACGCCACCGTGGCGCCCGGGTTGGCGAGCTGCACGCCCATCGCGGCCGGCAGGCCGAAGCCCATGGTGCCGAGGCCGCCGGAGTTGATCCAGCGCCGCGGCTCGTCGAACTTGTAGAACTGCGCGGCCCACATCTGGTGCTGGCCCACGTCGGAAGTGACGAAGGCCTTGCCTTTCGTCACTTCATACAGCTTCTCCAGCACGAACTGCGGCTTGATGATCGCCGACTTGCGGTCGTAGCGCAGGCAGTCCTTGGCGCGCCAGTCGTTGATCTGCTTCCACCACGGCTGCAGATCTCTCGGCTTCGAATTCTTCAACAGGCTCAGGAGGTCCGTGAGCACGTCGGGGATGTTGCCGACGATCGGCACGTCCACCTTGACGCGCTTGGAGATCGACGACGGGTCGATGTCGATGTGGATGATCCTGCGCGGGTTCTGCGCGAAGTGCGCCGGGTTGCCGATCACGCGGTCGTCGAAGCGCGCGCCGATCGCGAGCAGCACGTCGCAGTGCTGCATCGCCATGTTCGCTTCGTAGGTGCCGTGCATGCCGAGCATGCCGAGGAACTGCTTGTCGGTGGCCGGGTAGGCGCCGAGGCCCATCAGCGTGTTGGTGCAGGGAAAGCCCAGCGTCCTCACCAATTCCCTGAGCTGGGCAGCGGCATCGGAGAGCACCACGCCACCGCCGGTGTACACGAAGGGGCGCTCGGCCTCGACCAGGAGCTGCACCGCCTTCTTGATCTGCCCCGCGTGGCCCTTGCGCACCGGGTTGTAGGAGCGCATGTGCACGCTCTCGGGGTAGACGAACTCGCAGGCGTGCTGCGTCACGTCCTTCGGGATGTCGACCACCACCGGGCCGGGGCGCCCGGTGGTCGCGATGTGGAAAGCCTTCTTGATCGCGGACGCGAGGTCCTTCACGTCCTTCACCAGCATGTTGTGCTTCACGATCGGGCGCGTGATGCCCACCGTGTCGCACTCCTGGAAGGCGTCGAGGCCGATCGCCGCGGTGGGCACCTGGCCGGTGATCACCACCATCGGGATCGAGTCCATGTACGCGGTGGCGATGCCGGTCACCGCGTTGGTGACGCCGGGCCCCGACGTGACGAGCGCCACGCCGACCTTCTTCGAGGAGCGCGAGTAGCCGTCGGCGGCGTGCACCGCGCCCTGCTCGTGGCGCACCAGCACGTGCTTCACCTTGTCCTGCTTGAAAAGCTCGTCGTAGATGAAGAGCACCGCGCCGCCGGGGTAGCCGAACACGAACTCGACGCCCTCCTCCTGGAGGCAGCGCACCACGATCTCGGCGCCGGTCAACGTACTGGTCTTCGCGCGGTCCATTCGGTGTAAGAGCGGTGTAAAAGCCGGAAAAGCTTTCAACAATAAAGGCTTGGTGCGGTGCGGTCAATTCCTTTTGATACCATCGGCGGCCAACAATAGAGAGGGGCGCAGCCTGGCATCCCGGAGCGAGCTTTCCACCTTCCTGGAAGGCGTCGAGAAGCGCGCGTTCAAGCAGGCGGTGTTCGCGGTCCGCGACGAGGAGGCGGCGCTCGACATCGTGCAGGACGCGATGCTGCGGCTCGCGGAAAAATACGGCCACCTGCCGGCCGCCGAGCTGCCGGCGCTCTTCCACCGCATCGTGCAGAACGCGATCCGCGACTGGTTCCGCCGGCAGAAGGTGCGCTCGCTCTGGACCACGCCGCTCGCCTCGCTCGGGCCCGGCGACGACGACGATCAGGACCCGCTGGAAACCCTGCAGCCGAGCGCCGGGTCTCAGCAGTCGGAGAGCCCGGCGGACCACTTCGAGCAAAGTCAAGTGCTTGAAATTCTTAGGGAAGAGCTCGGTCGCCTGCCCGAACGTCAACGGGAAGCTTTCATCCTGCGTTACTGGGAGGAACTGGACGTGGCCGACACCGCGCGGCGTATGAGATGCTCGGAGGGCAGCGTGAAAACGCACTGCTCCCGGGCCGCGCATGCTTTGCAGCAGGCGCTCAGGGCGCGAGGGGTCACGCTGGAAATAAAACCATGAACGAACAGCAACTGCGTCAGATTCTGAATCAGGGGACCCCGGTACGGCCCGAAGTCGCGCAGCGCCTGCGGCAGGCGCGCGAGCAGGCCCTGCTGCGCCAGCGCCCGGAGCGCGCGCCGGTGCTCGCCTGGGCCGACAACGTCACGGGCGAGGTCGGCTGGGCCGGCGCCGCGCTGCGCATCCTGCTGCCGCTCGCCCTGCTGGTGGGGAGCGGCGCCACGCTCTACAACTGGCAGCAGAACCGCCTCGCGCAGGAGGTGGAAGAGATCGACTCGATGCTGCTCACCGACGAGCTGCCGATCGACGCCTACCTTGACCGGGGCTTCCAGAACTGGCTGAAGAAGCGCGCGGCCGAGGAATGACGCGCTTCGCGCCGCTCGTGCTCGCCCTCTTCATCGCCGCTCCGGCGTTCGCGCAGGACGCGCCGCTCGTCGCCGATCCGGCGCCGGCGCCGAAGGCCAGGCCGGCGCCGAAGGCGAAGCCTGCAGCGAAGGCCAAAGCGAACGTGCGCCCGGCGTGGGCCGAGCTCACCGCCGAGCAGCAGATGATCCTCGCGCCGCTCAAGGCCGAGTGGGACAGCCTGGAGCGCGAGCGCCGCCGCAAGTGGATCGGCGTGGCGAAACGCTATCCGAAGATGACGCCGCAGGCGCAGGAGCGCGTGCAGCGGCGCATGCAGATCTGGGCCAACCTCACGCCCGAGCAGCGCCGCCACGCGCGCGAGACCTACAAGGCGCTCGCCAAGACACCGCCGGCGAAGCGCGACCGCCTGCGCGAGCAGTGGGCGGAGTACCAGCAGCTGCCGCAGCACGAGCGCGAAAGCCTGGTCGCGGAGCCGCGCAGGAAGAAGTGACGCCAGGACTCTGGCGCCGGCTGGCCAGCATGGCCTACGAAGCGGTGCTGCTCTTCGCCGTCGCGTTCTTCGCCGCGTGGGTGTTCTTCTTCGCGAGCGGAGGGCGCGACGCCACTTCCGGGGCGCTGCGCCACGAGCTGCAGCTCTTCATCCTCGCCGTGTTCGCGGCCTACTTCCTGTGGTGCTGGCTGCGCGGCGGCCAGACCCTCGCGATGAAGGCCTGGGGCATCCGGGTCGTCAATGTGACCCCGGGCAAGGCTATCCTGAGATTCCTGCTCGCTCTCGCGCTGTTGCCGGTATCCATCGCGTGGGCCCTGTTCGACCGCGACCGCCAGTTCCTGCACGACCGCCTAGCCGGAACTCGACTGGTCGACGCCAAATAAATGGGGACGGACCCCATTTTTCTCATCTAGCTTCGCCGGACGGCCACGCTTCCGGCGTCGGGCTCCGATCGCGCCGCCGCTTCGAATCGCTCTACGAATTTCGTCGATCGTCTCCACTGGCAGTTGTTGCGCACAGAGGTCAGCGTAGGCGCGAACGCTGCGCGCGGGATCGGAACCGAGGCTGGCGTATGCCGGATGAGGACGAACCAAGCTATCCGCCATGCCGCCGCCGTTGGCGTGGTAGCTCGACCACCGGTATTCCGACGCAGTCGTCGTCATGCGGGCGCGCACCGGGTTCGTCTCTATGTAGCGGTAGCAGGCGAGCGCGTAAGAATCCGAGAGCACGAGGCTGGAATGAAATCGTCCCTCCCATAAAGTCCCGCTGCGCTTAAGCCGGTAGTTGGTACGTTGCACGTAGTGCTGCGAAAGGTTCTTCATCAGCAGTCCGCAGGACTCCTTGCTGTGCGGCGTCAGGAGCAGGTGCACGTGGTTTGTCATCAGGCAGTATGCGTGCACTGAGCAGCCAAACCGCCCCGCAAACCTGCGCAGGTAATCGAGATAAGCCAGGTAATCTGAGTCGCTGAAGAAGCAGTCGTTTTTATTGATGCCGCGCTGCACGACATGCAGCGGAAAGTCCACCATTACGGCGCGAGCGATGCGAGGCATGAATCTCCAACGAGGAGACATGCCGACGGGTTGACTCGAGCCTAGATGAGAAAAATGGGGTCCGTCCCCATTTATTTGGTTAGCGTCGTTCGACCCACCACATCATCAGCACCGCCGCGGTGAGGAAGGCGAGGCTCGGCACTACCGCCGCCGAGAGCGGCGGCCAGTTCTGCAGCAGGCCGATGTGCGCGAACAGGCTGTTCAGCATGTGGAAGAAGATGCCGAGCATGATGCCGAGGAACACCTTCACGCCCACCATGCCGGCGCGCGCCTGCATGTAGGCGAACGGCAGCGCGAGCGCCATCATCACGAGCGCGGCGAGCGGGTAAAGGAGCTTCTTCCACAAGGCGATCTCGTAGCGCTCGGTCTTCTGCCGGTTGCCGGCGAGGTGCTCGGTGTACTTGTGCAGCGCCCAGGCCGACATGCGCTCCGGGCGCACGATCAGCGCGTCGAGCATGTCCGGGCTCACGCGCGAGCGCCAGTCGAGTTGCTTGTAGCGCTCGGTGCGCGGGCCCTCGCGGGTGAACTCGGTCTGCGCCACGCCTTCCAGGTTCCAGATCCCCTTGCCGGCGTAGTCGGCGCGCTCGGCGAGCGTGATCTTCTGCAGCCGGTAGTCGTTGTCGAAGTCGTAGATGCGCACGCCCACCAGCTGGTTGGTCTGGCGCGCCTCGCGCACGTTGATGAACGCGCCTTCGTCCTTGAACCACAGGCCCGAGGCGAGGTCCTGGCCGATCGCCGAGCTCATGGCGCGCATCTTCACTTTCTGCGCCTGCTCCTCGGCCCACGGCGCGACCCACTCGCCGGTGACGAAGGTCAGCACCACGAACGCGAGGCCGACCTTGGCGAGCGCGAGCGCGGCGCGGCGCGGCGAAAGGCCGGAGGCGCGCATCACGGTGTACTCCGAGTTGCTGGCGAGGTGCGCGAGCACGTACATGGTGCCGATCAGCACCACGACCGGCAGCAGCTCGTAGGCGTGCGTGGGGATGGAGAGGAAGACGTAGGTGAACACCTGCGGCAGCTGGTACTCCATCTTGCCGAGGTCGGCGAGCTCGCGGATCAGGTCGAAGAACGCGAACAGGCCGAGGAAGCCGACCAGCACGAACGCGGTGGCGCCGTAGATCTGGCGCGCGAGGTAGCGCTCCAGCGTGCGCACGCTAGCGGCGCCTCATTTGCGCGCCGTTCATTTCCCCAGCCTCAGGCGGATCACCTGCATGCGCTGCGCGAACATGACGATCAGCAGCGCGATCATGCCGGCGTGCACCAGCCACACGCCGACGCCGAAGTCGAGGCGCCCCTGCGCGACGCGCGCCTGGCTGACGCTCAGCAGGTTGGAGTACACGATGTAGGTGAGCAGCGCGAACAGCAGGTTGGCCGAGCGCCCGGCGCGCGGGTTGACGAAGCTCATCGGGATCGCGAGCAGCACGAGCACCAGCGCCGACACCGGGATGCCGACGCGCCACAGCACCTCGCCGAGGTTCTGGTTGGTCGGATTGGCGAGCAGCGCGAGCGTCGGCAGCGTCTTGTGCGTCGGCGCGACCTCCTTGCCCTCCTTCAGCTCGATGCGCGCGTCGTAGCGGTCGAACTCGGTGACGCGGTACTCCGGGTCGCCGGGCGCGCCCTCGTAGCGGCGGCCCTTCTCCAGCACGATGAAGCGGTCGCCGTTCGGCGCGGTCTCGGTGCGGCCGCTGCGGCTCATGCTCACGCCGCTGCGGTTCTGCTGGATCGAGCTGACGAAGATGTTCTGCACCGCGCTCGAGTCGCCCGACGCCGACTCGACGAAGAACACGCGCGTGCGGTTGGCGGTCTCGCCGAACACGCCGGGCGTGACGCGCGACACGTCGTCGCGGCTCTCGATCTTGGAGGTGTACTGGCCGGCCATCTGCGCCGCCCACGGCGAGATGAACATCGACAGCGCGCCGATCACCGCGATCTGCGGCAGCGCGAACAGCATCACCGGCTTCAGCCACGCGGTGAGCGGCTGGCCGGCGGCGAACCAGATCACCATCTCCGAGTCGCGCCAGCTGCGCGTCATGGTGAGCAGCACCGAGATGAACATGGTGAGCGACAGCAGCACCGGCAGCGCGCCGAGCGCGAAGAAGCCGAGGAACGCGAACACCGCGTCGGACGGAAAGCGCCCGCCCGCGGCCTGGCCGAGCAGGCGGATCAGGCGCGTGGTGACCGCGATGGCGAACAGCGTCATGAACACCGCGCCCGCGAGACCTGCGAACTCCCTGAGGAGCGCCCGGTGGAAGATCATGCGATACTTTCGGCCCGTGGAATTTAGCATAAAGACGCTCTCGCCCGAGGCGGCGAAAGCCGGCTGCGTGGTCGTCGGTGTCCATCAAGGAGGCGAGCTCACCCCGGCGGCGCGGCGCCTCGATCAGGTCTCCAAGGGCGCGCTGAAGAAAGCCCTGCGCGACATCTCCGGCAAGACCGGCTCGACCCTGCTGCTGCGCGGATTGCCCGGCGTGGCGGCGGAACGCGTCTTGCTCGTCGGTCTGGGCGACAAGGACAGCGCCGAGGCCGCTTACCGCGACGCGGTGCGCGCCGCCGCTAACGCGCTGAAGGAGCTCGACGCGAAGGACGCGGCCTTCTTCCTCGTCGACATGAAGGTCGCCTCGCGCCCGCTGAGCTGGAACGTGCGCCACGCGGTGCTCGGGCTGCGCGAGGCGTTCTACCGCTTCGACCAGCTCAAGTCGCAGAAGAAGGCGCACGCACCCGCGCTCGCGCAGGTGGTGCTGCCGCTCAGCCCCAAGGCCGAGCTGCAGAACGCGCTGAAGGAAGCGAGCGCCACCGCCGACGGCGCCGCGCTCGCGCGCACCCTCGGCAACCTGCCGGCCAACATCTGCACGCCGAGCTACCTCGCCGACGAGGCGAAGAAGCTCGCGCGCGAGTTCAAGCTCGAGGTCGAGGTGCTGGAGCGCAAGGACCTGGAGAAGCTCGGCATGGGCTCCTTCCTGTCCGTGGCGCGCGCCTCGCACCAGCCGCCCAAGCTGGTGGTGCTGAAATACGAGGGGAAGAAAGGCGCGAAGCGCCTGGCGCTGGTCGGCAAGGGCATCACCTTCGACACCGGCGGCATCTCGCTCAAGCCCGCCGGCGAGATGGACGAGATGAAGTTCGACATGTCGGGCGCCGGCTCGGTGCTCGGCGCGCTGCGCGCGCTCGCCGGCATGAAGGCGCCGGTGAACGTGGTCGGCATCATCCCGGCGTGCGAGAACATGCCCGGCGGCGCGGCCACCAAGCCCGGCGACGTGGTCACCACGCTCTCCGGCCAGACCGTGGAGATCCTCAATACCGACGCCGAGGGGCGCCTCATCCTGTGCGACGCCCTCTCGTACGCCGCGCAGCGCTTCAAGCCCGACACCGTGATCGACATCGCCACGCTGACCGGCGCGTGCGTGATCGCGCTCGGCAGCGTGGCGACCGGCCTGTTCGCCAACGACCAGAAGCTCGCCGACGAGGTACGCGCGGCGGGCGACGAGGCCTGGGACCGCGTGTGGCAGATGCCGCTCTGGGAGGACTACCAGGAGCAGCTGCGCTCGAACTTCGCCGACTTCGCCAACATCGGCGGGCGGCCGGGCGGCGCGATCACCGCGGCCTGCTTCCTCGCGCGCTTCACGCGCAAGCTGCGCTGGGCGCACCTCGACATCGCCGGCACCGCGTGGAAGGGCGGGCGCGAGAAAGGCTCCACCGGGCGTCCGGTGCCGCTGCTGGTCCGATTCGCCCTGCGGCACGCGGGCCGCAAATGACCTCGATCGATTTTTACTTCAATGCGGACGATCGCCTGCAGGTCGCCTGCCGCCTGGCCGGCAAGGCGATGAAGCAAGGCCAGCGCCTGCTCATCTACGCGCCGCAAGCCGAAACCGCCGCGCGCATCGACAAGATGCTGTGGACCTGGCCCGCGACCGGCTTCGTGCCGCACTGCGCGGTGCACTCCAGGCTCGCCGCCGAGACCCCGGTGCTGATCGCCTCCGGCGACGATGCACCCGACGGCTGCGCCGTGCTGCTCAACCTGGGCGCCGAGTGCCCGCCGCACTTCGAGCGCTTTGCGCGGCTCCTCGAGGTCGTTTCTCGCGAAGATCAGGACAAGGAACAAGGCCGTGGACGATTCCGCTTCTATCGGGAGCGCGGCTACAAGATCGCCAATCACGACCTGGCGCAAGCAGCCGATGAGTGAGACGAAGCGGGAAGTGCCGGTGCTGACCGAGATCGTCCAGGAGGCGCTCGCGCCGCGCCGCGCGGTGGACGACCAGGCGCTCGAGGCGCTGGCGCGCGCGCTCGAGCGCGCGCTGCTCGAGCGCCTGCGCCCGGAGGTGGACCGGGTGATCCAGGAGCGCCTCGGCCAGGCCCTCGAGGGCGTGCGCGCCGAGATCGCGGTGAGCGTCACCCAGATGGTGCGCGAGGCGGTGGCGGCCTCGGTGGCTTTCGCGCTTCGCCCGAAGACCCCGGAGTGATCGACAAGAGCTTCAACCCGGCTGCCATCGAGCAGCCCTGGTACCGCCGTTGGGAAGCGGCCGGCTGGTTCGCGCATCGCGATCACCACACGCCCGCGTACTGCATCCAGCTTCCACCCCCCAATGTGACCGGCACGCTGCACATGGGCCACGCGTTCCAGCAGACCCTCATGGACGCGCTGATCCGCTACCACCGCATGCGCGGCGACAACACCAACTGGGTGGTCGGCACCGACCACGCCGGCATCGCCACCGAGATCGTGGTGACGCGCCAGCTCGAGGCCGAGGGCAAGGACAAGAAGGAGATGGGCCGCGACGCGTTCATCCAGCGCGTCTGGGCGTGGAAGCAGCAGTCCGGCTCGACCATCACGCGCCAGATGCGCCGCCTCGGCGCCTCGGCCAACTGGGAATACGCCGACACCGAGCGCCAGAAGAGCGGCTACTTCACCGCCGACCCGAAGATGTCGCGCGCCGTCACCGAGGTCTTCGTGCGCTGGTACGAGGACGGCCTCATCTACCGCGGCCAGCGCCTGGTGAACTGGGACCCGGTGCTCGGCACCGGCGTCTCCGACCTCGAGGTCGATACCGAGGAGGAAGCCGGCAAGATCTGGGAGATCCGCTACCCGGGCGACGGCTTCGACATCACGGTCGCCACCGTGCGTCCCGAGACCATGCTCGGCGACGTCGCCGTGGCCGTGAATCCGAGGGACTCGCGATACACGAAGCTGGTTGGAAAGAAAGTCGAGCTTCCGCTCACCGGCCGCAGGATCCCGATCATCGCCGACGACTACGTCGACCCTGCGTTCGGCACCGGGGCGGTGAAGATCACCCCCGGGCACGACTTCAACGACTACGAGGTCGGCAAGCGCCACGGCCTGGAGGCGATCAACATCTTCGCGCTGGACGCGCGCTTGAACGACAAGGCGCCGGCCAGGTACCGCGGGCTGGAGCGCTTCGAGGCGCGCAAGCGGGTTCTGGAAGATCTGCGAAAAGAGAATCTCCTGGCCGGCGAGAAGCCGTACAAGCTGCGCGTACCGCGCTCCGGCCGCACCGGCGTGATCGTCGAGCCGATGCTGAGCGACCAGTGGTTCCTGAAGATGGACACCATGGCGAAGGACGCGCTCGAGGTGGTGAAGCGCGGCGAGGTGAGGTTCATCCCCGAGCACTGGACCGCCACCTACAACCACTTCCTCGAGAACATCAAGGACTGGAACATCTCGCGCCAGCTCTGGTGGGGCCACCAGATCCCCGCCTGGTACGACGCGGAGGGCAACATCTACGTTGCCCGCACCGAGGAAGAGGCGCGCAGGAAAGCGAAAGGCAAAGCATTGCGAAGAGATCCCGATGTCCTCGACACGTGGTTCTCCTCGCAGCTCGTGCCGTTCACCTCGCTCGGCTGGCCGGACAAGACGCCCGACCTGGAGGTGTTCCTGCCCTCCTCCGTGCTCATCACCGGCAACGACATCATCTTCTTCTGGGTGTCGCGCATGATTACCGCGACGCGCTACTTCACCGGCAAGGCGCCGTTCCGCGACGTGTACATCAACGCCATCGTGCGCGACGCCGAGGGCGAGAAGATGTCGAAGTCGAAGGGCAACACCATCGACCCGCTCGACCTCATCGACGGCATCAGCCTGCCGGAGCTGGTGAAGAAGTCGACCACCGGCCTGATGAAGGACGAGCACAAGGAGCGCATCGAGAGGTACGTGAAGAGCCATTTCGCGAACGGCATCCCCGCCTTCGGCGCCGACGCGGTGCGCTTCACCTTCGCCTCGCTCGCGAGCTTCTCGATCACGCTCAACTTCGACCTCGGGCGCTGCGAGGGCTACCGCAACTTCTGCAACAAGCTGTGGAACGCCACGCGCTTCGTGCTGATGAACACCGAGGGCAAGGATTGCGGCGTCGACGAGAAGCTGCCGGTCGAGCTCTCGACCTGGGACCGCTGGATCGTCAGCCGCCTGCAGAAAACCGAGGCCGAGGTCGAGCAGGCGTTCGGCGAGTACCGCTTCGATAACGCGGCGAGCGCGATCTACAAGTTCGTCTGGGACGAGTACTGCGACTGGTACGTCGAGCTGGCGAAGCGCCAGCTGCAGGACGGCAACGAGGCGGTGCAGCGCGGCACGCGGCGCACGCTGGTGCGCGTGCTCGAGACGTCGCTACGCCTCGCGCACCCGATCATCCCGTTCATCACCGAGGAGCTGTGGCAGAAGGTCGGGCCGCTCGCCGGCAAGAAGGGCGAGACCATCATGCTGCAGCGCTACCCGAAGTCCGAGCCGGCCAAGATCGACGAGGCCGCCGAGCGCGAGGTCGCGGTGGCGAAGGACGTGGTGAACGCGGTGCGCAACCTGCGCGCCGAGATGAAGCTCACGCCGCAGCAGCGCGTGCCGGTCTATATCACCGGCACTGCAAGCCCGACCTGCACGGCGGCGGTCGAGTCGCTGACGCGCCCGTCGGCGATCCACGCCGTGCAGGAGCTGCCGGCCTCGCAGTCGCCGGTCGCGGTCGTGGGCGCGCACCGCGTCATGCTGCACGTCGAGGTCGACCCGGCGGAAGAGCGCGCCCGCATCGCGAAGGAAATCGCGCGCGTGGAGGGCGAGATTGCCAAGGCGAACACGCAGCTCGCCAACCCGTCGTTCGTAGAGCGCGCGCCCGCCAAGGTGGTGGAGCAGATGCGCGCGCGTCTCGCCGGCTTCGAATCCACGCTGGCGAAGCTCAAGCAGCAGCTGCGCTAGTAGCGGCGGTTCCCTTTGCCCTTGAAGGGCGGCTGGCGGCCGACCAGGGCTTCGAGCATCTCGAGCTCGGCGTCGGTATGGTTGACCATGGGCGCCGGCGTGACCATCTTCGGCGCGCCCTTCGCGTGGATGTAGCGCGGCTGCTCGTGATGCGTGGTGCGCACGGTCTCGCGCGCCGACGGATCGCCGGAGGGCTCGAGCACCGCCTCGCCGTAGCAGGTGCACACGTAGGTGCGCTGCGGCTCGACCTCGATGTACATGGCGGTGCCGCGGATGCCGATGGTGGAGGTCGGGGTGCGCACCTGCCTGGGCTGCTTCGGCGCGAATACCGAGAGCACCGCGCCCGAGATCACGCGCAGCGCGTCGCGCGCCAGCTCGACGCTGGAGTTCTCGCGCACCAGCATCGCGTCGCGGTCCACCGCGAACACCACCTGGCCGCCCGGGCCGGTGGCGATCTTGTCGCCCGGGCGCACCGCCATGCCCTGCTTCGCCGCCTGCCCGTTGATCGTGACTGCGCCGCGCACGCGGCTCACGCCCTGCGCCAGCGCATGGCGCACGAAAAGCAGACCCGCCGCGCCTAGAAGGAGGTGGCGGCGGCGCATTCGGGCGCGCTCAGCCAGGAATGGTCGAATTCCCAGCCGTGCTGCGCCTCCAGGCGCAGGCGGAACGCGTGCTCGAGCTCGCGCGACGGCGTGGCCACGCAGCTGCCGGGAAAGCGCATCAGGAAGCTCGAGCTGATCACCGCGCAATCGCCGATCGCGCTGGCGCGGCTCTGCGCGATGTTGCGCCCGTGCAGGAAGAGCTCGTCGTTGAGGTAGGCCGGCACGCCGAACTGGCGGTAGGTCGCCACCGCGGCGGCGAGGCCCCAGGAAAGCCAGCGCTGCACGCGCCCGGGGGCGTACTTGAGCGGCGCGATGAGCGCGAATGGATAGCGCGCCGCGCGAGGGTCGAAATGCGCGCCCCAGACCAGCACCGGCGCCGCGTCACGCGACTGCGCGGCAGCGAGCGTGGCACAGGCCGCGTCGAACTGCTCCTGCTCCATCGTGCCGAGGCGAATCCAGCGTGCTTTCACAGCTCGATATCTTCGCGGATTGCGGAAATTCCTGCAGCCGCGCACGCGTCGTCCTCGCTCCCGCCCGGCGCGCCGGACACGCCGATCGCGCCGAGCAGCGAGCCGCCGGCCTCGATCATCAGCCCGCCGCCCACCGCGGCGATGCCGGGCCGGTTGCGAATGCCGCTCGACGGGCGGCCCGGCTGCGTGGCCTCGGCGAGCTCGGTGGTGTTGGTGCGGAAGCTCACCGCGGTGTAGGCCTTGGCGGTGGCCATGTCGGTGGTGTGCGGGCCGGCGAAGCGGTCGCGCAGCAGCACCTGCAGCACGCCCATGCGGTCGACCACCGCGACGGTGACCTGGAAGCCGCGCGCGCGGCAGCTCTTGAGCGCGGCCTGCGCGGCCTTCAGGGCGGTTTCCGGGGTGAGAATTTTCACGCTGTGCACGGCATCGTTCGCCTCGGCCGCGAAAGCAGTTCCCAGGCCGAGGAGCAGCAGCAGCGCGCGCTTCTCGAAGTTCATGCAAGTTATTATGCCGCATGGGAGAAATGGACCGGCAGCTCGACGAGACGGCGCCCGGGCCGGACCGCGCGGCAAAAACCGCGCCGCCGGGCTGGCTGCTCACCATCGCGCAGCTGCCGACCGAGGATCCGGCCTCGCGCATGCGCGTGCTGCGCACCCTGGAATCGCTCGGCGCCGCGGTGATGCGCGAGGGCGTTTTCCTGCTGCCCGACACGCCGGCCAACCGCCAGTCGCTCGAATCGCTCGCCGACTACATCACCAAGATCCACGGCAGCGCGAGCGTGCTGCAGGTGAACGCGGTGTCGCCGGTGCAGCAGGTCGCGTTGGTGCGCCTGTTCGACCGCTCGGCGCGCTACGAGAACCTGATCAAGACCGTGGAGGCGCTGCGCGTGGGCTTCGGCCACTCCGACCCGAGCGCGATCTCGCGCGTGGTGCACAAGCAGCGCCGCGAGTTCGAGAGCATCGCGGCGCTCGACTTCTTCCCGAACGAGGCGCGCCGGCGCGCCGAGGCCGCGCTCGCCGCGGCCGACGCCGACGTGCGCAAGCTGCTCTTCCCGCAGCAGGGCTCGGCGGCGCTCGCGCCCGGCGAGTCGCTGCTGCGCCGCACCTGGATCACGCGCAAGCCGCTCTGGGCCGACCGCCTGGCGTGCGCCTGGCTGATCCGCCGCTTCGTCGACCCCGAGGCGACCCTCACGTTCCTCGAGAAGACCCAGCCGCTGCCAGCCGACGCGCTCGCCTTCGGCTTCGAGGGCGCGCACTTCGCGAACAGCGAGACGCGCGTGACCTACGAGGAAATGCTCGCCAGGCTGGATCTGGCGAAGAACCCGGCGCTCGCCAAGATCGGCTCGATCGTGCACTTCCTCGAGATCCGCGGCACGCCGGTCGCGGAGGCCGCCGGGGTGCAGACGCTGCTGCAGGGCGCGCAGCGGCGCTCGAACACCGAAAGCGAGCTGCTCGCCGAGGCGGAGAAGACCTTCGACCTGCTGTACGAGGCGTACTACCAGGCGCCGAAGGGCGGCTAGCGCTTGGCGTCGCGGTCCTTGAGGTCCTCCGCGTGCTGGGCGCGCAGCTCCTTCAGGCGCGCGTCCACCACCGAGAGCTGGTAGAAGTCGCCGTCGCCCGCGCTGCGCGCGAGCTGCAGCTGCTCGATGGCGGCCGGCAGGCTGCCCTGCAGCACGTACACCTCGGCCTGCGCCTGGTGCTGGAGCAGGCGCTTGCCGAGCGCCGCGTAGTTCTTCGCCTGCAGCTGGTGCAGGCGCGGGTCCTTCGGGTAGGCGCGCAGCGAATCGCCGAGCAGGTCGAGCGCCTTGTCGTTGCGCCCGGCTTCCTGCAGCGCCTCGACGTGCGCGTAGAGCAGCGGGCGCGAGTACGGATAGCGCGCCTGCGCCTCGGCCAGCCCGGCCGCCGCGCCGGCGCGGTCGCCGAGCGCGCTCTTGATGCGCGCCGCGAGCGTTTCGATCATCGGGCCCGAGGCGCCCGCGCCGCGCGCGCGCGCCAGCTCGGACTGCGCCTCCTTGGCGCGCCGCGCGCGCAGCAGCGCGGAGGCGAGGCCGTAGCGCGTCGCGGACTCCGACACGTAGCGCTTCTCGCGCACCGCGCCCTGGAAGTACTCCACCGTGTCGCGCGCGTCGCCCATCTCGGCGCGCAGCTTGGCGCGCACCAGCTGGAACTCCGCGCTGTCCGGGTGCTGCTTGTAGGGCAGGCGCGCGGCGCGGTTCTGCGCGTCGGCGATCCGCTCGGTGGTCACCGGGTGGGTGCGCAGGTAGCCCGGCATCGTGCCGTCGTCGGCGACGCGCATGCCGCGCTGCATCTTCTCGAAGAAGCTGCCCATCGCGTGCACGTCGAAGCCGGACGCCTCGAGGGCCTGGAAGCCGATGCGGTCGGCCTCGCGCTCGTAGTCGCGCGAGTAGCTGAGCTGGGTCTGCGCCGCGGCGCCGGTGGCCGCGACCGCCGCGCCGCTCGCGAGGTCGGGGCGCGAGCGCCCGAGCAGGATGGCGGCCGCCATCGCGGCGAGCATGGGCAGCTGCATCTGCTGCTGCTGGCCGAGCATGCGCGCGATGTGGCGCTGCGTGACGTGCGCGATCTCGTGCGCCAGCACCGAGGCGACCTCGGACTCGCTGTCCGCCGCGAGCAGCAGGCCGGTGTGCACGCCGACGAAGCCGCCCGGCATGGCGAACGCGTTGATGGTGTGGTCGCGCATCGCGAAGAACTCGAAGTCCTGGCGCGCCCCGGCGGAATGCTGCACCAGGCGCGCGCCCAGGTTGGCGAGGTAGTCCGCGACCTCCGGGTCGTCGAGGTAGTTCGGCTCGCGGAAGCGGATGTCGCGCATGATCGCCTCGCCGATGCGCCGCTCGGTCTGCGGCGCGAGGCCGGCGTCGCCGGCGCCGCCGAGGTCGGGCAACGGCTGCCCGGACGCGGACAACACGGCGAGGGAAAGCAGGGCTGCGAGGAACCGCATCTAGTTATGATAGCGCCCGGAATGAAGGCCAAATCGTTGACCCATTTCGACGCCAAAGGTTCGGCGCACATGGTGGACGTGGGCGAGAAGCCGGCCACCCACCGCGTCGCGCTGGCCTCCGGGCGCATCGAGATGCAGCCCCGCACCTTCGCCCTGATCGCCTCCGGCCGGGCGAAGAAGGGCGACGTGCTGGGCGTGGCGCGCATCGCCGCGGTGCAGGCGGCCAAGCGCGCCGCGGAGCTCATTCCGCTCGCGCACCCCATCGCGCTCACCCGGGTGACGATCGACTTCGACCTGGACAAGAAAAGATCCGCGGTCCGCATCCGCGCGCGCGTCGAGTGCCGCGGCCAGACCGGCGTCGAGATGGAAGCGCTCACCGCGGCGGCGCTCGGGCTGCTCACCATCTACGACATGGTGAAGGCAGTAGACCGCGGCATGACGCTCACCGCGCTGCGCCTCGAGGAGAAGCACGGCGGCAAGTCGGGGTCGTACCGCCGCGCGCGCGCGATAAGATAGGTCGTTGCGCCGCCGAGAATTCCTGGAGCTGCTTGGCATCGCCGCCCTGGCGGGCGCCACGCTGCGCCCGCGCGCGAGCCTCGCGCAGGCCGCCGCCGAGCTCTACGACCTGCCGGCGTTCGGCAACGTCTCGCTGCTGCACATCACCGACACGCACGCGCAGCTCCTGCCGGTGTACTTCCGCGAGCCGTTCGAGAGGCGCGACGGCGTGCCGCCGGACGGCGCGCTCGCCTACGCGCACACCTTCCCGGACTTCGAGGCACTCGCGAGGCGCTACGGCAAGGTGGGCGGCTTCGCGCACCTCGCCACGCTGGTGAAGCGCCTGCGCGCGAGCCGCCCGCACGCGCTGCTCCTCGACGGCGGCGACAGCTGGCAGGGCTCGGCCACCGCGCTCTGGACGCGCGGCGCCGACATGATGGGCGCGCAGCAGAAGCTCGGCGTCGATTACATGACGGCCCATTGGGAGTTCACCTATGGGCAAAAGATCTTCGATGCCTCCCCGACAAAAATGCTTGCGCACAACGTGCGCACGCTCGACTTCGAGGACCCGGTGTTCGAGGCCTACGCGATGCGCGAAGTGAAGGGCGTGCCGGTGGCGATCATCGGCCAGGCCTTCCCGTACACCCCGATCGCCAACCCGCGCCACTTCGTGGCCGACTGGACCTTCGGCATCCAGGAGGCGCGGCTGCAGAAGCTGGTGCTCGAGGTGCGCGCCAAGGGCGCGAAGGCGGTGGTGCTGCTCTCGCATAACGGCAGCCCGGTGGACCTCAAGCTCGCCGGCCGCGTGCACGGCATCGACGCGATCCTCGGCGGCCATACGCACGACGCCATGCCGCGCGCGGTGCGCGTGGGCAGCACGATCGTCACCAACGCCGGCTCGAACGGCAAGTTCCTCGGCGTGCTCGACCTGCAGGTCGGCGGCGGCGGCGTGACCGACTACCGCTACCGGCTGCTGCCGGTATTCGCGCGCCTGCTGCCCGAGGATGCGGACATGGCTGCGTACATACGCGAGGCAAGAGCTCCGTTTGAAGAAAGATTGTCGGAAAAGCTTGCCGTCACGGAAACCCTGCTCTACCGCCGCGGCACCTACAACGGCACCTTCGACGAGCTGATCCTCGAGGCTCTGATGCAGGAGAAAGGCGCCGAGGCGGCGTTCTCGCCCGGCTTCCGCTGGGGCACCACGCTGCTGCCCGGCGACGCAATCACGCTCGAGCACCTGATGGACCAGACCGCGATTACCTATCCGCAGACCACGCTGAACGAGCTGAGCGGCAGCGAGATCAAGGCGATCCTGGAGGATGTCGCCGACAACGCGTTCAACGCCGACCCCTACCTCCAGCAGGGCGGCGACATGGTGCGCATGGGCGGGATGAGCTGCAGCGTGCGCCCGGCGGCGCGCATCGGCGCGCGCATCTCCGAGCTGCGCATCGGCGGGGAGCCGATGCAGGCTACAAAGCGTTACAAAGTGGCAGGGTGGGCATCGGTCGCCGAGGGTATAACGGGCGAGCCGGTCTGGGACGTAGTGGCCCGGCATCTGCGCGCGAGGCGCGTGATCAAGAGGACGCCATAAGAGCGGTCGTCGCGGTCTTCCTGACGGGCAAGCTGCTCGCCGTCGCAGCGCTGCTCGCCGGACGGTACTGGAACTTCACTCCCCTTCACCCGTGGAATTACCTCGTGTTCACCGACGAGCAGGCCGGCGCGCTGCTCGCCTTCATCAACTGGGACGGCCAGCACTATCTGCGCCTCGCACTCAGCGGGTACCCGCTGCCGCCCAATCCCTCCAGCGCATTTTTTCCGCTGCTGCCCTGGCTGATGGCCGGCGGCCTCGCGCTCGGGCTGGGGCCGATCGCCGCGGGCCTCGCCGTCGTCACGCTCGCCTCGGCGGCTGCGTTCTACTTCCTCGCCAGGCTCGCCCCGCCTTCGTCGCTCTGGCTGTTCGCGAGCTTTCCGACCGCGTTCTACCTGAGCGTGGTGTATTCGGAAGCGCTGTTCCTCGCCGCGCTGCTGGGACTCGCCTGGGCGCTGCGCGACCCGCGCCGCGCCGGGCTCGCGCTCCTGTGCGGCGCGCTGCTGCCGCTCGCGCGCGGGCAGGGCATGTGGATCGCGCTGCCGCTCGCCGTGGCGTGGTTCTTCGGTGCGCCCGAGCGGCGCGCGCTGAAGGCCGCCACCGCGGGCTACGCGCTCGGCGTGCTGGTCTACCTCGGCTTTTTCTGGTGGCAATACAGTGATCCATTCGCGGGTTTCGCGGTCCAAAAGCTGTTCGTGTTCAACAACGCGCTTCCCAACCTGCTCGAGCCGCAGCGCTTCGTCGACTTCCTGGTGCGCCCGCCGGGCCGCTTCCTCGACACCACCAACAGCGGGCTGGACAAGCTGGTGATCTGGATCTCGCTCGGCGCGCTCGCCTACGGCGTTCGGCGCAGCCCGGACGCCTTCCTCGCCACCACCTGGATCTGCCTCGCCGTCTTCCCGGCCATGATGGGCGAAGGCGGCTCCTACGCGCGCCACGCGCTCGCGGCGTGGGCCTGCTTCGCGCTGGTGAGCGGCCCGACCCTGCACCCGGCGCTCAAGTGGACGCTGGTCGGCGCGGGGTTCGCGCTGCAGCTCTATCTCGCGTTCCAATTCGGCGGCAACCGCTGGGTGGGGTAAATTGGCGCGCGGATGAAAACCGGGGCGAAATTGCTGGCGGCCATCGCGCTCGTCGCGCTCGGCGCGGGCGCCTGGTACTGGTTCCAGTCGCGAAACGACGATGGCGAGGTGCGCTATCGCCTGGCCAAGGTGGAGCGCGGCGCGCTCGCCGCCGTGGTGGTGGCGAGCGGCACCCTCAACGCCACCACCACCGTGCAGGTCGGCTCGCAGATCTCCGGCCAGGTGAAGGAGATCTTCGCCGACTTCAACACCCCGGTGAAGAAGGACCAGGTCATCGCGCGCATCGACCCGTCGACCTTCGAGCTGCGCGTCAACCAGGCGCGCGCCGACCTCGACTCGGCCAACGGCGCGGTCGACGTGGCGCGCGCCGGGCTGATCGCGCAGCAGGCCGAGCTCGGCCGGGTGAAGGTCACGCTGGCCGACGCGCAGCGCGACATGGAGCGCAAGAAGGCGCTGGTGGACAAGAAGTTCATCTCGCCCGCGGAGCTCGACAAGGCCCAGGTGGTGCTCGATACCACGCGCGAGCAGCTGAAGGCGGTGCAGGCGCAGATCAAGGTGAGCGAGGCGCAGGTCGCGAGCGCGCGCGCCGCGGTGAAGCAGCGCGAGTCGCTGCTCAAGCAGGCGCAGGTGGACCTCGAGCGCACCATCATCCGCGCGCCGGTCGACGGCACCGTGATCCTGCGCAACGTGGACGCCGGCCAGACCGTGGCGGCGAGCCTGCAGGCGCCGGTGCTGTTCACCATCGCGCAGGACCTGCGCGACATGCAGGTCGAGGCGGCGATCGACGAGGCCGACGTCGGGCGGCTGCGCACCGGCATGCCGGCCAGCTTCGCGGTCGACGCCTTCCCGCGCCGCAGCTTCAACGGCGAGATCAAGCAGATCCGCAAGTCGCCGGTCAACGTGCAGAACGTGGTGAGCTACACGGTGGTGATCACGGCGGCCAACCCGGACCTCGCGCTGCTGCCGGGCATGACCGCCAACGTGCGCATCGCCGTGGACCAGCGCGCCAACGTGCTGAAGGTGCCCAACGCGGCGCTGCGCTTCCGCCCCGCCGGCGCAGCCGAGCCGCGCGCACCGGCCGACGCGCCCCAGGCCGCGCAGCAGGGCGGCGGCCAGGGCGTGCAGGAGTTCCGCAACCGCATCGTGCAGGAGCTCAAGCCGAGCGAGGCGCAGAAGGCGCAGCTCGACGAGATCTACAACGAGGCGCGGCAGAAGTTCGCGCGCATCCGCGACGTGAAGGCGGAGGCCAGCCGGCGCAAGGAAGCCGAGCGCATCCGCGCCGAGACCAACGCGCGCATCGGCGAGATCCTCGCCCCCGAGCAGCGCCCGGCCTGGGAGCGGCTGCTCGCCGAGGCCGGCTCGCGCGGCCAGACCAGCAGCGGGCGCGTCTACGTGCTGGAGGGCGGCGAGCCCAAGGCCGTGGAGGTGCGCCTCGGCCTCTCCGACGGCATGAGCACCGAGGTGGTGAGCGGGCTCGCCGAGAGCCAGGAGGTCATCGTCGGCACGGCCGAGGCGCGCGGCGCCGCGGCCGGGCCGGGCGGCGGGCTGCCGCGCGCGCGCTTCTTCTGATGCTGATCCGCACGCGCGAGCTGGTGAAGCTCTACCGCATGGGCGACCAGGAGATCCACGCGCTCGACCGCGTGAGCGTGGAGATCGACAAGGGCGAGTTCGTCGCGGTGATGGGCCCGTCGGGCTCGGGCAAGTCGACCTTCATGAACGTGCTGGGCTGCCTGGATCGGCCCACGAGCGGCGATTATTTCCTGGATGGCAAGAACATCGCCGAGCTGGGCGGCGACGAGCTCGCGGTGGTGCGCAACCGCAACATCGGCTTCGTGTTCCAGCAGTTCAACCTGCTGCCGCGCACCCCCGCGATCGAGAACGTCGAGCTGCCGCTGGTCTACGCCGGCGCGTCGAAGAAGGAGCGGGAAGAGAAAGCGCGCAGGATGCTGGAGCGCGTCGGCCTGGGCGAGCGCACCCACCACCACCCGGCGCAGCTCTCCGGCGGGCAGCAGCAGCGCGTCGCGATCGCGCGCGCGCTGGTCACCGAGCCGCTCTTGATCCTCGCCGACGAGCCGACCGGCGCGCTCGACTCGAAGACCAGCCTCGAGATCATGGCGCTGCTGCAGGCCCTGAACCGCCAGGGCATGACCGTGGTGCTGGTCACGCACGAGCCCGACATCGCGCGCTTCGCCGGCCGCATCCTCGGCTTCCGCGACGGCCAGGTGGTGCAGGACGAGAGGAACGAGGCGCTGGCCGCATGAAGATCGGAGCATTATTCAAGATTGCTTTGCGGGCCCTGGCGGTCAACAAGCTGCGCAGCGCGCTCACCATGCTCGGCATCGTGATCGGCGTGGGCGCGGTGATCGTGATGATCGCGGTCGGCGCCGGCGCGCAGGCGCGCGTCGAGGAGCAGATCCGCGCGCTCGGCTCCAACCTGCTGCTGGTGATGCCGGGCTCGACCACCGCGGGCGGGGTGCGCATGGGCTTCGGCTCGGGCTCCACGCTCACCGAGGACGACGTGCTGGCGATCAACCGCGAGATCCCGGAGGCGCTCGCCGCGCCGGCGCTGCGCGGCAGCGCGCAGGTGGTGTGGGGCAACTCCAACTGGTCGACGCAGATCTACGGCGTCACCCCGGAGTACCTCGACGTGCGGCAGTGGCCGCTCGCGAGCGGCCGCATCTTCGAGGCGGGCGAGATGCAGGGCGCCGCCAAGGTGTGCCTGATCGGTGCCACGGTGGCGAAGCAGCTGTTCGGCTCGGCCGACCCGCTCGACCAGTCGATCCGGATCAAGCGGGTTCCCTTTACCGTGATCGGCGTGCTCGACGTGAAGGGCCAGAGCATGATCGGCACCGACCAGGACGACCTGATCCTGGTGCCGATCAAGACCGCGCGCAGCCGCGTGCTCGGCACCGCGAGCGCGGCGCGCAACCGCACGGTCGGCACCATCTGGGTGAAGGCCGCCGAGGGCGTGGACACCCGGGTGGTCGAGGAGCAGGTGCGCGCCCTGCTGCGCCAGCGCCACCGCATCCAGCCCGGCGCCGACGACGACTTCTCGCTGCGCAACCTGCAGGAGGTGATGGCGGCGCAGGAAGCCTCGAGCCGCGTGCTCGCCCTGCTGCTCGCCGCGGTGGCCTCGGTCTCGCTGCTGGTGGGCGGCATCGGCATCATGAACATCATGCTGGTCTCGGTCACCGAGCGCACGCGCGAGATCGGCCTGCGCATGGCGGTGGGCGCGCGCACGCGCGACATCCTCGGCCAGTTCCTGGTCGAGGCGGTCACGCTGTCGCTGATCGGCGGCCTGGCCGGGGTGGCGCTCGGCATCGGCGGCTCGCTGCTCGTCGCGGAGCTCGCCGGCTGGCGCATCGTGATCTCGCCGCAGGCGGTCGGGCTCGCGGTGGCCTTCGCCTTCGTGATCGGCGTGTTCTTCGGCTTCTACCCCGCGCGCAAGGCCGCGCGTCTCAACCCCGTCGAGGCGCTGCGCTTCGAATAATCAGTATTTTTCAGCGACCAGCATCTTGACCGGCCGGGCGCTCTGGCGGTCGACCAGCACCGCCACCCAGGCGCGCCGCGCGCGCAGGCGCAGGTAGCGCAGGTTCTGCTCGTCGGCGCCGGACTCCTTCAGCCAGGCATCGATCAGCGCGCCGACCGGCGGCTCCTCCTTGCGCACCTCGGCGATGGGCTGCGCGCGGCGCAGGATTTCCTGCCGGCCGCGCTCGTAGGGCTCGTAGTACTTGGGGAAGTGCTGAAGATCCCAGCCGGCCAGCGTAGCGAGGAACATGCGCCGCTGGTCCGCATACTCGGTGGGCCAGCGGCCGTACGCGAGCACCGGTCCGGCCCACGAGGGGGCGCGGAACTCGGGATAGCCCGCCTCGGCGAGCCGCTCGGGCTCGAGGTCGGCGACGCTGCAGACCTCGAACTGGTCCTTCACGAACACCAGGAACGCCGGGCGCGCCAGCTCCACCACGTAGCAGCCGTAGGCGAGCGCGGCGAGCTGCAGCACGCCGATCACCGCCAGGTCGAACCGCAGGCCCTTCTTGCCGCTCTTGAACACCACCAGCGTGAGCGCCGGGCCCATCACCACGTCCACGCCGATCACGATCAAGGCGAGGCCGGCGCCGCCCATGGCCTGGAAGAGCGGCGGCGGATACCAGAGCGCGAGCATGAGCGCGAGCACGCCCGCGGCGACGAGGGCGCTGATCAGCAAGTGCAGGCCCGCGGCGCGCCAGCGAGTCATCGGTTTATATTAGCCGAATGAAAATCCTGGTGACCGGCGGCGCGGGGTACATCGGCTCGCACATGGTGAAACTGCTCGCGGCGCGCGGCGACGAGGTCACCGTGCTGGACGACCTGTCCACCGGGCACGCCGACGCTGTGCGCGGCGCGCGATTCGTGCAGGGAGAACTCTCCGGTTCTTCCACCCTGGAAAGTTTGAAAAAAAACCGCATCGAGGCCGTGATCCATTTCGCCGCCGCGAGCCTGGTCGGCGAGTCGGTGGCCGATCCGCTCAAGTACTACACGCGCAACGTCGGCGGCACGCTCGCGCTCGTCAAGGCGATGCGCGAAGCCGGCGTGCCGAAGATCGTGTTCTCGTCCACCGCCGCGGTGTACGGCGAGCCGCAGCGCTCGCCGATCGACGAGGGCCATCCGACCGCGCCGGTCAACCCCTACGGCTCGAGCAAGCTCGCCATCGAGCGCATGCTCGCCGAGTGCTGCGCGGCCTACGGGCTGCGCGCCGCCTCGCTGCGCTACTTCAACGCCGCGGGCGCCGACCCGCAGGGCGAGCTGGGCGAGCGCCATGACCCGGAGACGCACCTGATCCCGCTCGTGCTGCGCGCCGCGGCGCAGGGCAAGCCGGTCTCGGTGTTCGGCGACGACTGGCCGACGCGCGACGGCACCTGCGTGCGCGACTATGTCCACGTCAGCGACCTGTGCGACGCCCATGTGCGCGCGCTGGAGTGGCTGTCGGCCGATGGGCGGTATGATTGCTTCAACCTGGGCAACGGCGACGGCGCCACGGTGCTGGAAGTAATCGAAGCGGCGCGCCGGGTCACGGGAAGGAAAATAACAATCCACCACGCGCCACGCAGGCAGGGAGACCCGGCAACGCTGGTTGCGGACGCCGCCAAGGCGCGCCGCGTGCTGGGCTGGCGGCCGCAGCGCGCCGCGATCGAGACCATCGTCGCCGATGCGTGGCGCTGGGAGCAGCGCAAGCCTTGAGCGCGCCGCGCCCGGGGCTCGGCGCCCCCCGCGACCTCTTCCTCGTCAGCTTTCTCATCCTGTTTTTCGAGCTCGCCGCGATCCGCTGGTTCGCGGCCACCGTGGTGTTCCTCACCTTCTTCACCAACATCGTGCTGCTCGCCTGCTTCCTCGGCATGAGCGTCGGGCTGCTCGCCGCGCGCCGGCCGCAGAACCTGGCCGCCAGCGCGCTGCCGCTCGCCGCGCTCGCCTTCGGCGCGGCGAGCGCCATCCACCTCGCCTACTGGGGCGCGGGCGGGCTCTCGGTGAGCGTGGGCGACGCCGCGTCGCCGCGCCTGATCTATTTCGGCACCGAGTACCAGCCCGCCGACCCGAGCCGCTGGGTGATCCCGATGTGGAGCATCGCGGCGGCGTTCTTCGCCCTGATCGCGCTCACCTTCGTCGGCCTGGGCCAGGCGATGGGACGCGCGTTCCAGGCCATCCCGGACCGCGTGCGCGCCTACAGCGTGGACGTCGCCGGCAGCCTGGCCGGCATCGCCGCCTTCGCGGCGATGAGCTGGCTCGAGCTGCCGCCGAGCGCGTGGTTCGTGCCGGTGGTGCTGCTGATGCTCTACTTCGGCGGCTGGCGCAAGCCGGTGCAGATCGTCGCCGCGGCGGTGCTCTACGTGCTGGCCGCGCTCGGCGCGCACGTGCTCAGCGCCGAGGGCGCGCAGATCTTCTGGTCGCCCTACTACAAGGTGGCCTACGGGCCCGAGTACCGGGCCATCGCCACCAACGACATCGGCCACCAGAACATGGTGCCGGTGGGCCAGGTCGGGCCGGCCTACCTGCTGCCGCATCTGCTCAACCGCGACGCCGGCGGCGCGCCGTTCGCCGAGGTCCTGATCATCGGCGCGGGCAGCGGCAACGACGTCGCCGCCGCGCTGCGCTCCGGGGCGAAGCGCATCGACGCGGTGGAAATCGACCCGCGCATCCAGCGCCTGGGGCGCGAGCACCATCCCGAGCGGCCATACGCCGACGCGCGCGTCACGGTGCACATCGACGACGGGCGCAGCTTCGCGCGCCGCACCGAGGCGCGCTACGACCTGGCGGTCTACGCGGTGGTCGATTCGCTAGTGCTGCAGACCGGCTACTCGAGCGTGCGGCTGGAGAACTTCCTCTTCACGCGCGAGGCGTTCGAGGACGTGAAGCGCACCCTCAAGCCCGACGGCGTGTTCGCGATGTACAACGCGTACCGGCAGGGCTGGCTCGTCGAGCGGCTGGCCGGCATGGCGCGCGACGTGTTCGGCACCGAGCCGCTCGTGCTGCTCTTGCCGCACCGCGAGCGCATCGGCGCCGACGACCGGCTGGCCGGCTACGCCTTCTTCATCGTCAGCCCGGATGCGCAGCGCCTTGCCGCGCTGCGCACGCGTTTCGAGAAAGGCGAGAGCTTCTGGCTGCACGCCAGCCCGGCGCGCAACGAGGCGATCAACGCCTTCCGCGCGCAGGCGCCGGGGCCCGACTGGTTCCGCATCCGCCCGAGCGCGCTCGCCGGCGCGCCGACCCGGCCCGCGACCGACGACTGGCCGCAGCTTTACCTGCGCGCGCCGGAGATCCCCTGGGCGCCGCTCGGCCAGGGCATGGCGGCGATCGCGCTGCTGTCGCTCGCGCTGCTCGTCGCGTTCGCGCCGCGCGCTCGCCTGCGGCCCAACTGGCAGATGTTCTTCCTCGGCGCGGGCTTCATGCTGCTCGAGACCAAGGGCGTGGTGCACATGGCGCTGCTCTTCGGCGGCACCTGGGTGGTGAACTCGGTGGTGTTCTTCGCCATCCTGGTGATGATCCTGGCCGCCAACCTTTACGTGCAGAAGTTTCCTCCGGGCCGGATGAGGATCTGGTACGGCCTGCTGCTGGCGGCCCTGCTCGTCAACGTGCTGGTCCCCATGAACGCATTCCTGTCGCTCGCGCCGCTGGCGCGCACCCTCGCCTCCTGCGCGGTGGTGTTCGTGCCGGTGTTCTTCGCCGGCGTGATCTTCGCCGCCGCGTTCCGCGACAGCCGCGAGCCCGACCGCGACTTCGGCTGGAACGTGGCGGGCATCATCCTCGGCGGGCTGAGCGAGCAGCTCTCGCTCGTGCTCGGCTTCAGCCTGCTCCTGCTGGTGGCCATGGCGTACTACCTGCTCTCGGCTGCGC
Organism: Burkholderiales bacterium; assembly: GCA_036379875.1. Lineage (GTDB taxonomy): Bacteria > Pseudomonadota > Gammaproteobacteria > Burkholderiales > SG8-39 > SCGC-AG-212-J23. The sequence goes on from DASVFV010000040.1 coordinate 27,018, forward strand.
TGCGGCCGCGATGATCGGCCGCTTCGTCGCCTTCGTGCTGGTGGGCGGCTTCTGCCTCGCGGTGAACACCGCGGTGCTGTGGCTCCTCACCTCGGTGCTCGGCCTGCACTACCTGGCCTCGACCCTGATCGCGTTCTTCGCCATCACGCCGCTCGGCTTCCTGCTCAACAAGGTGATCACCTTCCGCACCCCGCGCGAGCACGCGCGCATCGAGCTGCCGCGCTACTTCTTCGCGATGGGCGCGAGCCTGGCGGCCAACCTCGGGCTCATGTACCTCCTGGTCTCGGTGCTGGGCGTCTGGTATCTCGCCGCCAGCATCGCGGTGGCGGTGACCCTGGTGGTGTGCAACTTCCTGGCGAGCGACCGATGGAGCTTCCGCGCATGAAAGTCGCGCTGGTCCACGAGTGGCTGCTCGACTACGCCGGCAGCGAGCGCGTGGTGCGCGAGATCCTCGAGGTGGTGCCGCAGGCGGACCTGTTCGTGCTCATCGACCGGCGCGACGAGGAGCTGCGCGCCGCGATCCCGCGCGCGGCGCGCGGCACGAGCTTCCTGCAGCACCTGCCGCGCCCGCAGCGCTGGCTGCGCTACTACGTGCCGCTCATGCCGCTCGCGGTCCGCGGCCTCGACGTCTCGGGCTACGACTTGGTCATCAGCAGCAGCCACGCGGTCGCCAAGGGGGTGAAGACTTTGGCTGGACAAGTGCATGTCAGCTATGTGCATACGCCCATGCGCTATGCCTGGGACCTGCGCGAGGAGTACCTGCGCGCGGCGGGCTTCGAGCGCGGCGCGCGCGGCTGGGCGGCGCGCCGCATCCTCGAGCGCCTGCGCCGCTGGGATGCGCGCAGCGCCGCCGGCGTGAACGTGTTCGTCGCCAACTCGGCGCACGTGGCGGCGCGCATCCGCTCCGCCTACGGCCGCGATGCCGAGGTGGTCTACCCGCCGGTCGACGTCGCCGCCTTCCCGCTGCGCGAAAGGAAGGACGACTTCTACCTCACCGTGTCGCGCCTGGAGGGCTACAAGCGCGTCGAGCTGCTGGTGGAGGCGTTCCGCGAAGGCAGCCGCAGGCTCGTCGTGGTGGGCGGCGGAAGCGAGCTCGAGCGCCTGAAGGCGCAGGCCGGCCCGAACGTGCATTTCACCGGCCGCCTGCCCACGCCGCAGGTCGTGGACTACATGCAGCGCGCGCGCGCGTTCCTCTTCGCCGGCATCGAGGACTTCGGCATCGTGATGGCGGAAGCGCAGGCCTGCGGCACGCCGCTCGTCGCCTTCGGCCGCGGCGGCGCGGCCGAGATCGTGCGCGAGGACACCGGGGTATTGTTCGACGAGCAGAGCTCCGACGCCGTATTGAGGGCAATCGAGCGCTTCGAGGCGCGAACCTTCGTGCCCGCTGCATGCAGAGCCAATGCCCTGCGCTTCGACCGCGCGGTATTCCGCGAGCGCTTCGCCGAGGTCCTGCGCCGTGCTCGCTAGCACGCTCGTCGTACTGGGGCTCTTCTGCGCGGTGGTATTCGTCTGCGGGCGCCGGCTTGCGCTGGCGGCGGGCATCGCGCACGGCGACCTGGCGGCGGCCTGGGTGCTCGGCCTGCTCGCCATGTGCCTGGCGACCTATGCCGCGGTGCTGGTCGTCCCGCTCACCGCCGCGACGGCGTTTGCGCTGATCGGCGTTGCGGTGCTGGCGGCGGAAGTCGCGCTACGCCGCCGTTACCCCGTGCCCGAGGTGGACACCAAAGGCCTGGTCGCCTTCGCGGGCGCCGTGGCGCTCACCGCGGCCTGGTGCGCCGAGCCCGCGGGCGCCTACGCCGTGCTGCGCAGCGAGGGCGTGCTGCCGGCATGGCAGGACTATTTCATCCATGGCGGGGTGATCTCGCAGTTCGGCGACCCGCGCGCGCTCGGCCGCCAGTCCATCTACCTCGCCGACTTCCCGTCCTCGTTCTACCACTTCGCCTCCTACGCCGGCGCCGCGGCGCTCGCCTGGCCGCTCGACCTGCCGGGGCTCGCGCTCTCGACCTCGGCGTGGCTGCCGCTCGGCTTCCTCGCCATGAGCGCGGGGGCGATCGCGCTCGGCCAACGCCTGGCCGGCGCGGCCGGCGGACTGGCGGCGCTCGCCGCCGTCGCGGTCATCCCCGATGCTTCGAACTACGGGCTGCGCAACGGCTTGTTCAGCTTCCACTGGATGATGCTCTCGCATCCCGGCGGCGACTACGCGCTGGCGGCGGCTTTCCTGTCGCTCGCGCTGGTCGGGCGCGCGCGGGCGGCGAGCGCAGCGCTCGCGCTGGCGGTGCTGCTCCTCAGGGCGCAGTTCTTCCTGCTGTTCTTCGTGCCGTGGTTCGCCGTCGCGCTGCTGTGCGCGCTGCCGGCGGGCACGCGCAGGCGCTTCGGCGCGCTTTCGGTCGTGGCGGTGCTGCTCGGCGCCGCGGCGACCCTCTACCTGCTGATCCCGGAGCTGGACGCGGCGGGATGGCGCGTGCGCCTCGGCTCGCTCGAGGTGTTCCTCGACGTGATGCACCACCGCCAGGAGCCCACCGCCTATACCGGCGTGTACCACGAGCTCGCGAGCCGCGGCGGCAGCTTGCCGCTGCTTGCCGGCGTCGGACTTACGCTCGCCGCCGCGCTCGGCGCCTTCATCGTGCTCCTGCCGGCGGCGCTCGCGGCTGCGTACCGGCGCGGCGTATTGCAGCCGATCGACGCCTTCGCCGGCTGTGTGATCGCCTGGTGGCTGCTCCTCATCGGCATCGCGCCCGAGCCGTGGATCGGCGAGGGCACCAACCTGCTGTTCCAGCCCTTCCCGCTGGTCTACGCCAGCGCCGCGATCTGGACCCTCTGCCTGCTGGCGCGCTGCCTGCCGCCGCGCCGCGCGTGGGCCGCGCTGCTCTTGCTGGTCGTGGCGGGCGGCGCCGCCATCGCGTTCAGCGCACCGCGGCTCGCGCACCCGAAGTTCGACTGGGGACAGGAAGGCGCCGCGCAGCGCGTGCCGCCGGGCCTGGTCGCGGCGGCGGACTTCCTGCGCGCCAACGCCGCGCGCGGCGACATCTTCGCGGCGTCCGGCCTGCGCGAGGAGTTCGATCTCTTCGACCTCGCGACCCAGGTCGCGTCGCTCAGCGGCATGCCGGCCTACCTGTCGCGCCCGCACCTCGAGATGATCAAGGGCGAGCCGCGGCGCAGCGTGGTGCTCGCGCGCCTGCGCGCGATCCGCGAGATGGAAGGCCAAGCCGACTACGACGCGGCGATGCGCCTGCTCGGCGCGATGGGCGTGCGCTGGTACGTGCACGCCGGCGAGCGCGGCCCGCGCTTCGATCCCGGCCGCAGCCGCGCCGCGTTCAGCTCCGGGGCGCTGGCGGTGTACCGCACTCCATGATGAGGTGCGTGTACGGAATGCGGATCAGGTCGTGGCGCAGGAAGCTCTTCACCTCGCCGAACTCGCCGCGCGCCAGCGCCTCGTACGCCTCGCGCGTGCGCACGTAGCGGCCGCGATCCAGGCGCAGGAAAAGGCGCGCCAGCGCCGACTGGCCGTGCGCGAAGCAGCCGTCGAACGTGACCAGGCGCCCGCCGGGCTTGAGCGCGCGGCGCGCCACCCGGAAGAGCGTGCGCGCCGCCGCGTCGTCGAGGTGGTGGAGCACGCCGTGGGCGATCACCACGTCGAAGCCGCTTCCGGGAGACAGGGCCTCGCTCACCGCGCCCTCGTGAAAAGTCGCGCGCTGCCCGAAGCGCCGGCGCGCGCGCTCCACGTAGGCCGGGCTGATGTCGTAGCCGATGTACTCCACGGCCGGCAGGAACTCGAGGATGTCGCCCGGGCCGCAGCCGAGGTCGAGCACGCGCTGCCCGGCGGCGAGCCGCAGGTGCTCGCGCGCGTACACCGCGCGCGCGCTGTCGCGGCCCACGAGGCGCCGAAACAGGCTGTACACGCGCGGCCGCTCGAGGAGCGATTTCATTCGCGGTGCGCCACCGCGAGCAGCGAGCCGCCGGCCGGGAAGCGCACGCCGGCGCGGATCAGCGCGCGCTCGAGCCCCATGGCGGCGCCGAGCACGCGGTTCGCCGCGCGCCCCACCTCGAGCTCCGCGCAGGCGACCTTCTTGCGCCGCCGCGACAAGGCCATGAGCGGCAGGAGCAGCGAGACAAAAGAGGTCGCCCAAGGGCGGCGAAAGCCCGCCGCGGCGAGCTTGGCGAAGAGCTCGCGCCGGGCATAGCGCCGGCGGTGCTGCGCGATCTCGTCGCGCGCGCTCCACAGCCAGGCGTGCTGCGGCACCGTGATCATCACCCCGCCGCCCGGCCGGCAGGCCGCGTGCATGCCGCGCAGCACTTCCTCGTCCTCCTCGATGTGCTCGATCACGTCGAAGGCGCCTACCACGTCGAATTCCGCGCGAAACGGCATGCGCCGCGCATCCATCTGCAGGAGCTCGGCGCGCGGCAGCCGCCGCGCGGCGAAGGCAAGGCCTTCGGCGTGGAACTCGGTGCCGACCACGCGCTCGAGCCCGCCTTGCAGCGCGGCGAGCACGTTCCCGGTGCCGCAGCCGATCTCGAGGAAGCTGCGCGCGCCGGGGAAGTGCCGGCGCTGCGCCCAGGCGATCAGCCGCGCGCGCGCGACGAACCAGAAGTGCTCCTGCTCGACCGCCGCGAGCGCCGCGAAGCGCGCCGGGTCGAAGCCGATGCTCAGACCTCCTCGCGGTGCACCGCGAACTGCTCGCTCACCGAGAACTCCTCCACCAGGCGGCCGAGGTACTCGCCCACGATGCCGAGCGCCATCAGGATGTTGCCCGACAGGAAGGCCACCAGCACCGCAAGCGAGGGCCAGCCCTGCACCGCCGCGCCGTAGAACAGCACCTGCACCACCACCACCGCGGCGAACAGCAGGCTGAGCAGGCTGAGCAGGAAGCCCCAGCCGGTCATGAAGCGCAGCGGGATGTACGAATGGTTGATGAGCAGGAACGAGGCCGTCTTCACCAGCTTGCGCAGCGAGTAGGTGCTGGTACCGATCGAGCGCGGCTCGTGGCGCACCTCCACGTTGACGATGGCGGCCGGCGGCACCGACTTCAGGAGCAGCGCCGAGATGTGCGGGTGCGCGCCCTTGTAGCGCACCAGGCGCTCGACCGCGCTGCGCGACAGCGCGCGGAAGCTCGACAGGTACAGGCCGCGCGGCTTGCCGATGATGCGCTCGGCGAAGTATTGGTGCGCGCGCGAGCCCGCGTTGCGCCACCAACCGTGCTGCTTGTCGGTGATGCGGCCGATCACCGCGGCGTAGCCCTGGCGCAGGCGCGCGAGCAGCGCGCCGATCTCCTCGGGCGGGTTCTGCAGGTCGTCGTCGATGGTGACGACCTCCTCGCCGCGCGCGTAGTTGAGGCCGCACAGCGTGGCGTGCTGCTGGCCGTGGTTGCGCGCGAGCTGCACGATGCGCACGCGCGGGTCGGCGGCGCGCAGCTTCTGCATCACCGCGTAGCTGTCGTCGGGGCTCGCGTCGTCCACCATCACGATCTCCCAGGGGCGCTGCTCGGCTTCGAGCACGCGCTTCAGGCGCTCGGCCAGCGCGGGCAGGAGCGGCGCGCTGCGATACACCGGCACGACGACGCTGATCATCGGTGCGCTAGTCTAGCCGAGCAGCGCTCGGCGCTCCGGCGTGAACAGCAGGTTGCGCCCGGCCGGGTCGGCGAGCGTGAGGGAGCGATACGCGGCCTGCGCGCGCTCGAGCAGGCGCTCGCGCGTCGCGTCGCGCGCGATGAAGTAGCCGACGCGCCCCTGCCCGTCCACCACCTCGCGGCACTGGTGGCCGGGCCGGATGTAGTACTCGCCTTCCACCACCCAGGGGTTGGCCTCGAAGCCCTCCAGCCGCGCCGCGATGCCCGGGCGCGGCAGCAGGAAGTTGACGAGCGCATGGCCGCGCGCGCCGCGCTCGTCGTGCGCGTCCGCGATCTCCCCGGAGCGGCCCTCGAGCGCGAGGTCGATCAGCCGGTCGGTGAGCTCCACCCCGGTGGCGATCGGGCACAGGCTCGCCTCGTGGCCGCCGCCCACCCGGCAGGCGGCCTCGACCACCGATACGCGGCCGCCGTGCACCAGCATCTGCACGTAGAGCGGCCCGTCGCGCAGCCCGTAGGCCGACGCGATGGAATCGAGGACGGCGCCGACCTGCGCGCGCGCACCGGCCGCGCGCAGGCTCGGGTAGACGTGCTGGAAGCAGATGCCGATCGCCGGCAGCGGGTTGTAGGTCACGCGGTCGGTGATCATCTGGATGCGCACGCCGCCGGGCTTCGCCCAGGCGCTCGCGGTGACCTCGAAGCCGTCCAGGAACGGCTCGACGATCGCCGTGCTGGTCCTGGATGCGCTCAGGGCCGCCTGGATCGCATGGGGCCAGAGCGTTTTTTCCGAGACCTTGCTGACGCCGCGCTGGCCCTGGGAATCGGCGGGCTTCACCACCACCGGCAGCGGAAACGGCGGCGCCTCATCGGCCGAGCGCAGCGCGCGCCATGGCGCGTGCGGCACGCCGTGCGCGGCGAACGCGCGCGCCATCAGCGTCTTGTCGGTGGCGGTGCGCGCGGCCTGCGGGGTGAGGTAGCACGGCAGGCCGAGCGCGGCGGCGACCTCGGCCATCGCCACGAGCGCGAGGTCGCTGCCCGAGGTGATCACGCCGCGCACCGCGTACTTGCGCGCGAGCGTGACGTTTTCCGCAATCGCGGTCGCATCGAGCTGCACCGGATACGACGCGAGCGCCTTGCCGGGCGCGTCGGCATAGTAATCGGACGCCACGACGCGCAGCCCGCGCGCTTCGGCCCGCGCGATGAGCGCCTTCTGGTGGCGCCCGGCGCCCAGCACGAGCAGCCTTTGCTCCATTTCTCTACAGTGTAGCCTGTGCCGCTCAAGACGCCTTTCAACCGGCCTCACATGACCGGGCGCGAGCTCGCCTACATCGCGGAAGCGCACCGCAATCACCGCCTCGCCGGCGACGGCCCGTTCACCGCGAAGTGCAGCCGCTGGCTCGAGGAGCGCTGCGGCGCGAAGAAGGCGCTGCTCACCCATTCCTGCACCGCGGCGCTCGACATGGCGGCGATCCTGGCCGGCATCGGCCCGGGCGACGAGGTGATCATGCCCTCCTACACCTTCGTCTCGACCGCCAACGCCTTCGTGCTGCGCGGCGGCGTGCCGGTGTTCGTCGACGTGCGCGCCGACACGCTCAACCTCGACGAGCGCCTGGTCGAGGCGGCGCTCACGCCGCGCACGCGCGCCATCGTGCCGGTGCACTACGCCGGGGTGGGCTGCGAGATGGAGCCGATCCTCGAGATCGCGGCGCGCCGCGGGCTCACCGTGATCGAGGACGCCGCGCAGGGGCTGATGACCGAGCACCGCGGCCGCGCGCTCGGCGCGTTCGGCGCGCTCGGCGCGCTGAGCTTCCACGAGACCAAGAACGTGATCTCCGGCGAGGGCGGCGCGCTGCTCGTGAACGACGCGCGCCTCATCGAGCGCGCCGAGATCGTGCGCGAGAAAGGCACCAACCGCTCGCGCTTCTTCCGCGGCGAGGTCGACAAGTACACCTGGGTGGACATCGGCTCGTCCTACCTGCCCGGCGAGATCATCGCCGCGTTCCTGTGGGCGCAGCTCGAGGACGCGGAGTCGATCACCGCGCAGCGCGTCGCGCTGTGGAACCGCTACCACGAGCGCCTCGAGCCCTGCGAGCGCGCCGGCCGGGCGCGCCGGCCGGTGATCCCGCCGGGCTGCCGGCACAACGCGCACCTCTACTACATCCTGCTGCCGAGCCTCGAGCACCGCGTCCGGCTCACCGAGCGGCTGCGCGCGCGCGGCATCGGCGCGGTGTTCCACTACGTGCCGCTGCACAGCTCGCCGGCCGGGCGGCGCTACGGCCGCACCGCG
>DASVFV010000041.1:0-20811 GCA_036379875.1 Burkholderiales bacterium
TGGCCGGCGATGGCGGTGCGCATCAAGGTGATGGCGAAGATGAACATCGCCGAGACGCGCGCGCCGCAGGACGGGCGCATCTCGGCCACCATGTCGGGCCGCGTGGTCGACTTCCGCGTCGCCAGCCTGCCGACCTCGCACGGCGAGAACCTGGTGCTGCGGATCCTGGACCGCCAGAAGGGCATCGTGCCGCTCGACAAGCTCGGCCTCGAGCCCGGGCAGCTCGAGCTGCTGAAGCGCATGATCGCGCGCCCGGAGGGCATCATCCTGGTCACCGGCCCGACCGGCAGCGGCAAGACCACCACGCTGTACTCGATCATGAACCACATCAACTCCGACGGCGTGAACGTGATGACGCTCGAGGACCCGGTCGAGTACCCGATGACGCTGATCCGCCAGACCTCGGTGTCGGAGGCGGCCAAGCTCGACTTCGCGAACGGCATCCGCGCCATGATGCGCCAGGACCCCGACGTGATCCTGGTCGGCGAGATCCGCGACCAGGAGACCGCCGAGATGGCGTTCCGCGCCGCGATGACCGGCCATCAGGTCTATTCCACGCTGCACACCAACTCCGCGGTCGGCGCGTTCCCGCGCCTGCTCGACATCGGCATCGTGCCCGACATCCTGGCCGGCAACATCATCGGCATCCTGGCGCAGCGCCTGGTGAGGAAGCTGTGCCGCACCTGCCGCCAGTCCTACGACCCGGACGTCAAGGAGCGCCGCCTGCTCGGCTTCTCGCCCACCGAGCCCGCGGCGCTGTTCCGCGCGGTGGGCTGCGAGAAGTGCGACTACCAGGGCTACAGCGGCCGCCAGAGCATCCTCGAGCTGCTCAAGATCGACGCCGGCATCGACGAGCTGGTGGCGCGGCGCGCCACCGCGCGCGAGATCCTCACCGCAGCGCGCGCCTCCGGCTTCAAGACCCTCGCCGACGACGGCGTGCGCCTGGTGCGCGCCGGGGTGACCGCGCTCGATGAAGTGATGCGCGTGGTCGACCTGACCGACCGCATGGCCTAGAAGGAAAAAGCGCATGCCGCTTTTTTCGTACAAGGCGATCGATTCGGGCGGCAAGGCGGTGGTCGGCCGGCTCGACGCGCTCAACCTGTTCGACCTCGAGCAGCGCCTGTCGCGCATGGAGCTCGACCTGGTGGCCGGCGCGCCGGCGAGCGACATGGCGCGCCTGCTGGGCGGCGGCAAGATCCGGCGCCAGGACCTGATCAATTTCTGCTTCCACCTCGAGCAGCTCTCGAGCGCCGGCGTGCCGCTGGTCGAGGGCCTCGCCGACCTGCGCGACAGCGTCGAGAACCCGCGCTTCCGCGAGGTGGTGTCCGGGCTGATCGAGTCGATCCAGGGCGGCTCGAGCCTCTCGCAGGCGCTCGCCGACTACCCGGGCGTGTTCAGCAAGGTCTACGTGAGCCTGGTGCGCTCGGGCGAGCAGACCGGCAAGCTGCCCGAGGTGCTGCGCAGCCTCACCGAGTCGCTCAAATGGGAGGACGAGCTCGCCGCGCAGACCAAGAAGCTCGCCATGTACCCGGCGTTCGTCGGCTCGATCGTACTGATCGTGACCTTCTTCCTGATGATCTACCTCGTGCCGCAGATGACCGCGTTCATCCGCAACATGGGGCAGGCGATCCCGCTGCAGACGCGCATCCTGCTCGCGGTCTCGGACGTGTTCGTGAACTACTGGTGGGCGATCATCGCGGCGCCGTTCGCGGCCTGGGCGGGGCTGCACATCGCGGTGCGCACCAACCCGAACGTGGCCTACGCGGTCGACCACTACAAGATCACCATGCCGCTGATCGGCCCGATCCTGCGCAAGATCATCCTGTCGCGCTTCGCCTCGAGCTTCGCGATGATGTACAGCTCGGGCATCACGGTGCTCGACTCGATCCGCAGCTGCGAGGAGATCGTCGGCAACCGGCCGCTCGAGCGCGCGCTGCGCCGCGCCGGCCAGCAGATCGCCGAGGGCAAGAACCTCACCGCGGCGTTCCAGGAGCTCGCGCTCTTCCCGCCGCTGGTGATCCGCATGATGCGCATCGGCGAGAACACCGGCAAGCTCGACACCGCGCTCCTCAACGTCAGCTACTTCTACAACCGCGAGGTGCGCGAGTCGATCGCCAAGGTGCAGGCGCTGATCGAGCCGGCGCTCACCGTGCTGCTCGGCGCGATCCTCGGCTGGGTGATGCTGTCGGTGCTCGGCCCGGTCTACGACGCCATTTCCAAGATGAAGTTCTGATGCACCTCCTGTACTTCACCGCGGAAGACCACTACCTGTACGGCCAGAGCCGCGGCAAGCTGCGCCTCGAGGCCAGGTTCTCCGGCGACGACCTGGGCGTGAGCGCGTTCCGCGATCACCTGCGCGGCCGCAAGGACGCGCTGTTCGCGCTGGTGGCCGACCTCGCGGGCGAGGACTTCCACGAGGACCAGGTGCCGCTGCTGCGCGGCAGCGACCGCAACGCGGTGGTGCAGCGGCGCCTCGCGCAGCGCTACCGCGACACGCGGCTCGCCGCCGCGCTGTCGCTCGGCGCCGTGAGCGGGCCGCAGCGGCGCAACGAGCGGCTGCTGCTTGCCTCGTTCACCAATACCCAGCAGTTCGCGCCCTGGCTCGATGCGCTCGCCGAAGCCGGCGCGCGCCTCGCGGGGGTGTACTCCGTGCCGCTGCTCGCGCCGGCGCTCGCCGCGCGGCTCGGCGTGCGCGCGCCGCGCGCGCTGGTGGTGACCGCCAACCGGGCCGGGCTGCGCCAGAGCTTCGTCGACGACGGCCGGCTGCGCTTCGCGCGCCTCGAGCGCACCGTGGACATGGTGCCGCAGGCGCTCGCGGCGTTCGCGCGCTCCGAGACCCTGCGCCTCGCGCAGTACCTGGTCACGCTGCGCGCGCTGCCGCGCGACGGCGGGGCGCTGCAGGCGCTGGTCGTCGCGCCGCCCGGCGAGCGCGCGGTGTTCGAGCAGACCCTGGTGTCCGACGCGCGCGTGCAGTTCCACACCGTCGACGCCGCGCAGGCCCTGCGGGCGGTCGGGCTGCGCCAGGTGCCGGAAGGCGCCGGCGCGGAGTCGCTCTACCTGCAACTCGCCGCGCGCAAGCCGCCGCGCGAGCAGTTCGCCACGCGCGACGACCGGCGCCGCTTCTTCGTCTGGCAGCTGCAGCGCGCCGTGCTCGCCGCGGGCGCGCTCGGCTTCGCCGCCTGCGCGCTGCTCGCCGGCGGGCGCGCGCTCGAGACCCAGGAGCTGCGCAGCCGCGCCGCGGACCAGGCGCGTGAGGCGCGCAGCGCGGCCGAGCGCTATGCGCGCATCACCGCGGCCTTCCCGGTGACCGAGACCACCACGGAGAACCTGCGCGTCGCGGTGGTCGAGTTCCGCGCCATCGCGGAGCGCAGCGCGCAGCCGGAGGCGGCGTTCGTGCACGTGTCGCGGGTGCTCGAGCAGTTCCCGCAGATGGAGCTGGACGGCCTGCGATGGAGCGTCGGCCGCCCGGGCGCGGAGCGCGAAGGCGCCGATCGCGCGCGCGCCGCGGCCCAGGGCGTGCAGGTGGAAATTTCCGGCCGCGTGAACGCGACGCAGCGCAACGACTACCGCGGCATCACGGCCCAGGTGCAGGCGCTCGCCGGCGCGCTCGCCAGCAAGCGCTACCAGCTGGTGCGCACCCAGCTGCCCTTCGACGTCACCTCGGAGGGCACGCTCACCGGCGACATCGGCGGGCGCGACTCGAACGAGGCGCCGCGCTTCACCATCATCCTCGCGCACGACCTGCCGTGAATCTCTCGCCCGAAGACCTGCGCAAGCTTGCCCTGCCGGTGCTCGCCGCGCTGCTGATGCTCGCGGCCGGCGCCTGGCTGGTCGCCGCGGCCGGCGAGGCGCGCGCCAAGGCGCGCGCCCAGCTCGCCGCCGCGCAGGTCGAGCGCCGCCAGAACGGCGAGCGCCTGGCGCGCATCGCCGAGGAAGAGCGCGAGGTGCACGAGAAGCTCGACGTGTACAAGCAGCTGCGGCGCCTGCACATCCTCGGCGAGGAGCGGCGCCTCGAATGGGCCGACGCGGTGACGCGCATCCGCAACCAGCGCGAGCTGCTCGACCTGACCTACCGCGTCGACCGGCAGCGCCTGATGAAGTCGCTGCCCGGCAAGCCCGGCAGCGTGGACTTCTTCGCCAGCACCATGCACGTGCAGCTCGACCTGCTGCACGAGGAGGACCTGCTGCGCTTCCTCTCCGACCTGCGCAACTCCGGCAACGCCTACTACTCGGTGAAGAGCTGCAACGTGAGCCGCACCGGGCAGGCCGCCACCGGCACCACCATCACCCCGCGCCTGCGCGCGAATTGCGAGATCGACCTGATCACCGTGGTCGACCGGGGCGCCAAGCAATGAGGCGCCTGGTCCTGATCGCCCTCTTCCTGCCCGGGGCCTGCCTCGCGCAGGAAGTGGGCAGGCTGTTCTTCACGCCCGAGCAGCGCGCAGCGCTCGACGCACGGCGCAAAGCGCGCGTGCCGGACAAGCCGGCCGCGGTGGTGGTGGCCTCGCCGACCACGCGCGTCGACGGCTTCGTGCAGCGCTCGAACGGGCCTTCCACCGTGTGGGTGAACGGCGAGCCGCTGCCGGAAGGCTCGGAAGGCCCGCGCATCGGGCCGCGCGTCTCGGTGCCGCTCGGCGAAGGCGGGCGCCGCGCCGCGCTCAAGCCCGGCGAGGTGCTCGACCGCGGCACGGGCGAGGTGCGCGACGTGGTCGAGGGCGAGATCCGGGTGCGGCGCGCGCCATGAGGCGCGCGCCGGCCGGCCGCCGCGAGCGCGGCGGCGCGCTCATCATCATCGCGGCGCTGCTTCTGCTCGGCGTCGCCTGGGGCGCGATGAGCGCGCTGAGCAGGGGGAGCGCCCCGACGCGAGCCGAGCGCGAGGTGAAAACCGGCGCCGCGCTGCAGGCGGCAAAGCAGGCGCTCCTCTCCTACATGGTCCAGCACGCCGCCCGCGCGAGCACCGGGGTCCCCGGCCAGCTGCCCTGCCCCGAATCGCTCAGCTACGTCGGCGGCGCCTCGGAAGGCGACGAAGATCCGGCGTGCAGCACCTTCGTCGGCCGGCTGCCCTGGCGCACGCTCGGCATCGACCAGCCGCGCGACGGCTCCGGCGAGCCGCTGTGGTACGCCCTCAGCCCGGCCTTTCGCGCCGCGCCGCTCAACTTCTCCACCAACGGGTCGCTCGCCTTCACGAGCGGCGGCACGACGACCAACGTGGTCGCGCTCATCATCGCGCCGGGCGCGCCGCTCAGCACCGCGAGCCTCGGCGGCACGCCGCCTGCCGGCTGCAGCGCGGTCAACCAGCCGAGCGCCACGCGCAACCAGGCGCCGCTCGACGCGGCGCGCTTCCTCGAGTGCGGCAACGAGAGCAGCAGCTTCCAGCACCTCGGCCTGTCGGATTGGACGAACGACCGCGTGATCGCCGTCACCCAGGCCGAATGGGTCGCGGCGCTCGCGCCGGTGATTGGCGACCGGCTGCAGCGCGAGGTGGCGCCGGCGCTGAACGAGTGGCGCACGGCGAACGGCTGGGGCGCGAGCTGGCTGCCCTACGCCTCGCTGTTCAACGATCCGGCCACCAACGACCGCTGCGGCAACTACGGCGTGCGCGAGGGCATCCCGCCCACGGTCGGGGCGAGTGACATTACTTGCACGGGGTGGACCGGCGGCAACGTTTCCGCGCTGCTTTCGCTCCTGCTGGGCAGCTCGTGCGTCTCGAACCCGACCGAGATGGTGTGCACGTTCTCCGGCCTCACCTTCGCCGTGGGCGGGGCGCTGTTCTCCGCGCGCGTCACGGCGACCGCGCCGCGCGTGGCAGGCAGTTTCCGCAAGCCGATCACCCTCGCCGACATCCAGGTCGCCCCGGCCGCCGGCACCACGGTGTCCAATTTCTCGCTCTCGGTGTCGCCCGCCACCGGCGATGCGACGATCCAGTTCGACGTGTCGCGTGACCTGCTGTTCCTGGCGCTGGTCGACTTCACCATCCGCATCCCCCAGCTGCCCAACGCCGACCTGATGGCCGATGCGCGCGTGGCCTGGTTCCTGAACAACAACTGGGACCGGCACACCTACTACGCGGTGGCGCCCGACAGCGTGGTCAACCCGGTGGGAAGCTGCGTGGCGATCGGCGATCCGGCCTGCATGGAAGCGCGCGGCCTGGCAGCGACGAGCGGCAACTACTGGGACAAGCGCCTGGTGCTCGCGCTGATGGGCCCGGCGCTGCCGACCCAGAATCGCAGCGGCGCCGGCGCCGATCTCCTCGCCAACTACCTCGAGGAGCACAACGCGACGACCGGCGACCGCGTGTTCCGCGCCGCCTTCCACACCACCAACCCGAGCCCGTCGCTCGAGACCCCGGCGGTCAATCCACCCTATCCCGCCTTCAACGACCGCCTCGCCGCTTGCCCGTTCAAGCACGTCGACCAGGCCGGCGCCGACGTGCCGATATGCAACTGAGGCGCGCGCCGCGCGGCTTCAGCCTGGTCGAGCTGGCGGTGGTGCTGGTCATCATCGGCTTCCTCATGGTGAGCGGCATCCTGGCGTTCAACGCCCAGGCCGACCAGCGCAACTACGAGGAGACGGCGCGGCGCCTGAACCTGGCGGCCGAGCAGGTGCTCGCCTTCGCGATCGCGAACCGCCGCCTGCCGTGCCCGGCCGCGCCCTCCGCCACCGGCGTCGAGTCCCCGGCCGGCGGCACGTGCACCAACCCGTTCGACGGCTTCCTGCCCGCCGAGAGCATCGGCTTTCCCTATTACGACAGCGAGCGCTACGCGCTCGACGCGTACAACAACCGCATCCGCTACGCAGTGAGCGCGGCGATCACCGGCTGCAGCGGATCGTCCACGTTGCCGCACTTCACGTCGGCCGCCAACCTGAAGGCGAACGGCATGAGCTGCCGGCCGAACGACCTCGACGTCTGCACCGGCTCGGCGTGCACGGCGCGCGTGGTCGCCGCGCAAACGGCAGTCTTCGTGGTGCTCTCCACCGGCAAGAACGGGGCCTTCACCGGATCGTATGTGGCCGACGAGATCGACAACACCAATAACGACGCGCGGTTCGTGAGCCGCACTCCCGGCGGCGGCAGCGACACCTTCGACGACATCGTGCTCGCAGTGCCGGTCGGCGTCCTCTATTCCCGCCTGACCACCGCGGGCGTTTTGCCGTAGGTCCGATCCGCTCGCCGGCCGTGTCATTGCTCACACCCGGCTGATCTAGAACCGCGGCGGGCGGCGCGCTCGGCTGCCTACATTGGCGCGCGCATGTCCAGCCGCCGCCAGCACGGTGCCGCGCTTCTCGCACTCGCCGCGATCCTGGTGCTCGGCGTGACCTGGGCGCTGGTCTCGGCCTTCAGCACCGCCGGCCGCAGCGCGGCGCTCACCGCGCACAACGCGCGGCTGCTTGCCGAGGCAAAGAGCGCGCTCATCGCCTGGGTGGCGGCGAACGCGCTCGACGCCGCCGAGCAGAACCCCGGCCGCCTGCCCTGCCCGCAAGCCTGGGGCGACGTCGGCTCCGCCAACGAAGGCCGTGCGGCCGCGGTGTGCGCGAACCCGGTCGGCTGGCTGCCGTGGCGCACGCTCGGGCTGCCGCCGATGCTCGACGCTTCGGGCCGCCAGCTCTGGTACGTCGTGTCGCCCGGATGGCACCTGCCGAACGCGAGCACCACGCTCACCATCAACTCCAACACCGCGGCGCAGCTCACGCTGGACGCGCGCCCGGTCATCGCGCTCATCATCGCGCCCGGGCGTGCGCTCGCCAGTTCGCCGAACGCCGCGCAGCTCGCCGCCGGCTGCAGCGCGCGCGTGCAATCGCCCGCGCTCATGGTGCCGCCCAATCCGCGCGACTTCCTCGAGTGCTTCGGCACGCACGCGTTCCGCTCGGGCGTGCCGGAGAACGGCGCGAACCCGGTCTTCAACGACCAGGCGGTGGCGATCAGCGCGGCCGACCTGCTGCCCGCTCTCGAGGCGGCGATCGCCAAGCGCATCGAGCGCGACATCGTGCCGCCGCTGCGCGGCGTCTACGCGAGCGCGGCGTGGGGCGTGAGCGGCGCGCATCCGGTATTTCCGTTCGCCGCGCCGTTCTCCGATCCGGGCAGCGCGAGCTTCCGGGGCGACGCGGCGGCTTTGCAGGGCCTGCTGCCGTTCAATGAAACGCACTCGTGCAGCGGGCCGCGCTGCCTGCCGGATCTCGTGGGCTATGCGGCGACACCCGCCGACGCGGCCGGCACCATCGAGTCGCAAAGCTGCGTGTGGGAAAGCGCCGCGGTGCGCCGCTGCGAAGGCCTGTACAGCGGCAGCCCGGCGCGCGTGGAAATGAGCGTCACGTTCACCAACGTCGCGATGGGCCTGCGCGTGCTTGACGCCTCGAAGCTCGAAGTCGCGGCGCGCGACAACGTGGTGTTCGGGCCGTGGCAGCCGCTGCCGGTCACCTACAGCGCCGCGCTCAACGACGGCGCCACGCCCGGCAAGCCGGCCGGCTCCGCGACCCTCACCTTCGGCGCCGAGCTGCCCGACAGCGCCGCGGCGGGCTGGGGAAGCCGCGCGCAGTTCCGCATGCGCGTGGACCGCGCCGTGATCGCCGACCATGCGCTGCTCGACCCGGCCGCGCCGGGCACCGGCTGGTTCGTGCGCAACGAGTGGTACCGCCTGGTCTATTACGCCGTCGTCGCGGCGCACGCGGCGAGCAGCCCGGCGCCGCGCTCCTGCAGTCCCTGCCTGGAGCTCAAGAACGCGACCGGCGAGGCGCGCGCGCTCCTCATCCTGGCGGGACGCAGCCTGCGCGGCGCGGCGCGGCCGAACGGCGTGCTCGAGGATTTCGTCGAAGGCGCAAACGCCGACCTCGACCTCGTGTTCGAGAGCCGCGCGGTGAACGCGGCGTTCAACGACCGCGTGGTGGTGCTGGACGCGAACCCGTGAAGGCGCGCGGCTTTTCACTCATCGAAGCGGCCGTGGTGCTGGCGATCGTCGGCCTGCTGCTCAGCTCCACGCTCTTCACGCTCAGCGCGCAGGTGGAGAACCGGCAGCGCGGCGACACGCAGCGGCGCCTCGACGACGCGCGCGAGCTGCTGCTCAGCTTCGCGCTGGTGAACGGGCGCCTGCCCTGTCCCGCCACCACGAGCGGCGAGGAAGCCGGCGGCAGCGCGGCGGCGTGCGCGACGAGCTACGGCGGATTCCTGCCGGCGCGCACCATCGGCTTCCAGCCCACCGACGCCGAGGGCTTCGGGCTCGACGCGTGGGGCAACCGCATCCGCTACGCGGTGTCGGCCACCCAGTGGGGCGCCGCGCCGGCGCGCTTCACGCGCCAGCACGCCGCCACGGCGTCCTGGAGCATGGGGCAGAAGCCTTCCGACCTCGTGGTCTGCAGCGCCTCGCCGGCGGTGCCGAGCGCCACGGCGTGCGACGCGGGCACCAGCACCACCAACCAGAACACCGTGGTGGCGATCGTGTTCTCGACCGGTCGCAACGCCGGCGCGCCGCGCGGCGCCAACGAGGCGCGCAACCTGGATGCGAACGCGCTGTTCGTGAGCCGTGCGCCGGATCCGCCCGGCGCGCCGGGCGGGGAGTTCGACGACCTGCTGGTCTGGATTCCGGTCGGCCTGCTCTACGGCCGCATGGTGTCGGCGGGCGTGCTGCCTTGACCTAGAACGAAGCAGACCTCGCCGTCCCGGTTGGCGGCGAGCTCCAGGCGATAGCCGCCCGCCTCGGCGAGCCGCGCCGACTGGTACAGGCCGATGCCCAGGCCGGTGCGCGAGGCGACCGGCGCACGCAGCAGCGCGGCCGCGATATCCGGCGGCACCGCGGCGCCGCTGTCGCAGACGCGCAGCTCGATGCGGCTGGCGCAGTCGAGCGACACGCGCACCGCCACGCCGGGGTTCTGCGCGCGCTTGGCGAGCGCGTTGCGCATCAGGTTGTCGGCCACCGTGTCGAACAGCGAGCGCGGCAGGCGCGCGCCGGACGGGGGAGGCGCCGACTCGAACTCGACGCCTTCGGCGCGGTATTGGCGCGCCAGCGCGTCCCACCAGCTGCGCGCCGGGATGTAGGTCTCGGCCGCGACCTGCGGGCGCTGGAACTGCTCCAGCGTATCGGCGAGCCTCTTTTCGATGAGCGGCAGCTGGCGGCGCAGCAAGGCTTGCGAGCGCTCGGGCGCGCGGCCTTCCTGCTCGTCGCGCGCCGCTACCGAAGTGAGGACCGAGAGCGACTGCAGCAGGTTCTTGATGTCGTGCGTCATGCGCGCGCCGGTCTCGTGCACCGCCTGCAGGTAGCTCGCCTGGCGCAGCTTCTCCTCGCGCAGCTTGGCGACGTAGAACTCGCCAAGCAGCTGGCCGAGCAGGTGCAGGTGCCAGCGCAGCGCCGGGCCGAGCCGGTAGCGCGAATAGATGGTGAGCTCGAGCTCGCTCGACGCGTATTGCACCTCGTGCGCGCTCGCGCTGCCCGCCTCGCCGCGCGCCTCGCCGGCGCGCCAGCGCGCCCCCGCCACCGAGGGCAGGCGCACCAGCGCGCCGACCGCCTCCTCGAGGAAGCGCTCGGGGCGCGCCTCGATCTGCAGCAGGTCGGCGAGGAAGTGCAGCCAGCGCTCGACCGGCAGGCCGATCGAGAACAGATACCGCGCGAAGAACACTTCCAGGCCGCCGCCCGAGCGCGGGTTCCACGCCAGCGCGATCAGCAGCACCGCGCCCGCGGTCACGAACACCGTGTAGGTGAGCGCCTCCAGGTACGGCGTGCGCCGCAGCGTCATGAAGGTGAAGCTGCCGAGGATGATCACCACCAGGAGCAGCATCAGGAACACGCTGTAGAAAAAATCGATGAGGTGCGCGGCCTCGCCGCTCTCGGGCTCCGCGGGCATCAGCGCGATCAGCACGAAGGCGAGCGGCAGGATGAACTCGGCGTAGTCGCGGATCTGCGCGTCGATCTCGCGGCGCGGCGCGATCTCGGGCAGGATCGCCACCGCGAGCAGCGCGAGGAGATACGCGAGCACCACGAGGTACACGCGGCGCTGCCAGCGCGCGTGCTGCTGGTAGACCTTGCCGCCCACCAGCCCGGCCAGTACCACTACCCAGAACGCGAGGAACCACCAGTCGAGCCACAGCATCACGCCGGAGGCGACCAGCGCGAGGATCGCGCCCTGCGTGGCGGAGACGCGCTGCTCGGCGCGCAGGAACGGCTGCCAGAGCAGCAGCAGGCCGAGGTGCGCGAGCAGCATGGCGCGCGCCCACGGGTCGGCGACGCCGCGGAACACCGCGACGTGCAGCAGCGCGAGCATCGCGACGACCACGATGCGCCAGTAGCGCTGGCTCAGGCCCCAGACGCCGTTGGCGAGGCGCGTGAGCCAGGGCGCGGAAAGCGTCGCTTGTTGCACCGGATTTTCCCCGCGCTTAGTCTACAGAAGCGATGCCCGTCGGCTCATCTTCCTTGCTGCTCGCCCGAAGCGTCGTGCTCGAAGCGCGCCGCGGCGGACTGCCCTGGCTCGCCGCCGGCGCCATGCTCGGCAGCGTGAGCCTCGCCGCTTTCCTTTCCCAGGTCGCGCTCACCGAGAGCCTCGCGCTGCAGGCCGCGGTGATGGCGGCGCTGCTGCGCGCCTGCGCGGTGTTCCTGGTCGCGGCGCAGGTCACCGCGAGCACGCTGCGCGAGATGCAGGACAAGGGGCTCGAGCTCATGCTCTCGCTGCCGCTGTCGCGCGCCACGCAATACCTCGGGCGCCTGGCCGGCTTCGTGGCGTGCGGGGCGGCGCTCGCCGCGCTCTTCGCGCTGCCGCTGCTCGCCTGGGCGAGCGCGGGAGCAGTCGCGCTTTGGGGCGTGTCGCTCGCATTCGAGGCGGCGCTGGTCGCGGCGGCGGCGCTGTTCTTTGCCATGACGCTCGGCCAGTTCGTGCCCGCGTTCACCGCGACCGCGGGGCTCTACCTGCTGGCGCGCTCGATCGGCGCGATCCAGTCGATCGCCGGCGGGCCGCTCGCCGAGCCGTCGCTCGCCTCGCGCCTCGCGCAATATGCGGTGGACGGGGTGGCGCTGCTGCTGCCGCGGCTCGACGCGATGACGCGCACCGCCTGGCTGCTCTACGAGCCGCCCGCCGCGGGCGCTTATGCCGCGCTGCTGGCGAGCGCGCTGCTCTATGCGCTGCTGCTCGCCGCGGCGGGCCTGTTCGACTTCTACCGGAAAAGCTTCTGAGCCGCGCCGCGCCGCGCTGGGTGATCGGCCTGCTCGCGGCCGCGCTTGCCGCGCAGCTCGGCGTGCAGGCGTTGCGGCGTGCCGACCCGGCGCCGCCGCCCGAGTTGCCGCCGGCGCCCGGCCTGCAGGCGCTGCGGCTCGCGAGCTTCGGCGAGAACGAAGCGACGGCGCGCCTTGCGATGGTGCATCTGCAGTCCTACCGCACGCCGGACTACACGCGCCTGCTCGAATGGCTGGGCGAAATTCTCGCGCTCGATCCGCGCAGCCAGTACCCCTTGTTCAGCGCCGCGCGCGTCTACGCCGAGAACGCCGACCCGGCGCGCAGCCGCATGGCGCTCGAGTTCGTGTACCGCGAGTTCCTGCGCGACCCCGAGCGGCGCTGGGGCTGGCTCGCGCACGCGGCGCTGCTCGCCAAGCACCGCCTGAAAGACCTGCCGCTCGCGCGGCGCTACGCCCAGGCGCTCCAGCGCCACGCGCGCGGCCCGGGCGTGCCGCCCTGGGCACGGCAGATGGAGATCTTCATCCTCGAGGACATGAACGAGCTCGAGGCGGCCAAGGTCCTGATCGCGGGCCTGCTCGAGAGCGGCCAGCTCACCGACCCGGCCGAGCTGCGCTTTCTCAAGCAGCGCCTCGAGGAGCTCGAGGCCCGACTGTCGCAGCATTGACATCTGTGTCGGGATTCTGACGCTCTTTTACCCCGGGGGGCGGCGTAAGCCCTTGTTTCGCTATACCTTTCGATTGGCACGGGGTTTGCGAATACTGCGATGCTTATAACGCCCACTGAGAGAGGCGCCATGAAAGGCAAGGACAACGGATTCACCCTGGTCGAAATCGCGATCGTGCTGGTCATCATCGGCCTGCTGCTCGGCGGCATCCTCAAGGGCCAGGAGATGATCACCCAGGCCAAGATCAAGAACGTGATCGCCGACATGTCCGGGGTCTCCGCCGCCATGTACGGCTACCAGGACCGCTACCGCGCGCTGCCCGGTGACGACAAGCTCGCCAACCGCTGGGGCCTGGTCGTCCCGGCGACGGCCGGTGACGGCGTGATCCAGGGCGCGTACGTGCCGGCGGCGGCGACCGACGAGACGGCGCTGTTCTGGGATCACCTGCGCCGCGCCGGGTTCGTCACCGGCACCGGTACCGACAACCCGTTCAACGCGGTGAGCGGCAAGATGGGCGTGCAGACCTCCGACGGCACCGCCCCGTCGAGCGGCACTTTCAAGAACGGCATCCTGAGCGACGGCGCCGGCACGCCGACCGTATTTACGGCGCTGGTGCTGTGCTCGGCCAACTTGCCCGACAAGATCGCGATCTCGGTCGACGCGCAGATGGACGACGGCGACGGCAAGAAAGGCAACGTGCGCGCGATGCTGCAGGGCGGGCCGAACCCGACGCCGGTCTCGGCCAGCGCCTCGGCCTACTCCGAGGACGGCGTGAGCACCTATCTCATCTGCAGGCAGATGTGACCATGAAGACCTCCAAGGGCTTCACCCTGGTCGAAATCGCGATCGTGCTGGTCATCATCGGCCTGCTGCTCGGCGGCATCCTCAAGGGCCAGGAGATGATCACCCAGGCCAAGATCAAGAATGTGATCGCCGACATGTCGGGCGTCTCGGCGGCGATGTACGGCTACCTCGACCGCTACCGCGCGCTGCCCGGCGACGACGTCAAGGCGGACCGCTGGGGCGGCGCGACGAAGGGCGACGGCAACGGCGTGATCGTCGGCAAGTGGACCGAGGCCGGCAAGGAGTCGACCGAGTTCTGGGACCACCTGCGACGCTCCGGCTTCGTGTCGGGCAGCGGCGCGGAAAACCCGTTCAACGCGGTGAGCGGCAAGATGGGCGTGCAGACCGGCGACGGCACCGGCACCGACGGCGTGCTCGGCGAAGCGGCGAACAGCAAGATGTTCAGCGCGCTGATCATGTGCTCGGGCAACCTGCCCGACAAGATCGCCATCTCGGTGGACGCGCAGATGGACGACGGCGTCGGCAACCGCGGCAGCGTGCGCGCCAAGAAGCAGGCCGCGCCCAACCCGGACCTGGTGGCCAAGGACGCGGCCGACACCTACTCGGAAGACGGCGTCAGCACTTACGTGGTCTGCCGCCAGATGTAACGCTAGCGCAGCCGCTCCTCCGCGGCTGCGAGCGCCTCGGGAGTTCCCAGCAGCACCACCACGTCGCCGGCCTGCAGCGCGCCGGCCGCTTCGGGCTCGAGCTTGCCCTTGAGCGCGGGGCGGCGGATCGCGCGCACCTCGGCCTCCAGCGCGAGCTCGCCCACCGTGCGCCCGATCGCGCGCGCGCCCGGCTCGAGCGTCACCGAGTGGAGCTGCGCGCCCGAGTCGCTCGCCTCGCGGCCGAATAGCCCCTGCAGCAGGCCGTAGCGCTCGCCGCGCACCAGGCTCACGCGGCGCATCACCCGGCTGAGCGGCACGCCGACCCAGACCAGCGCGTGCGAGGCGAGCATCACGCCCGACTCGAACGCCTCGGGTACTACCTCGGAGGCGCCGGCCGCGGTGAGGCGCTCGATGTCCGCCTCGTCGCGCGCGCGCACGATCACCGCGACCTGCGGGTTGAGCTCCTGGATGTGCGCGAGCACGCGCAGCGCGGTCGCCGCGTCGGCGAAGGTCAGCACCACCGCCGCGGCGCGCGAGATGCCGGCGGCGATCAGCGCCTCGCGCCGCAGCCCGTCGGCGAACACCACGGTGTCGCCCGCCGCCGCGGCCTCGCGCACGCGCTCCGGGTCGAGGTCGAGCGCGACGTAGCGCACGCCCTCGGCCTCGAGCAGGCGCGCGAGGCGCTGGCCGTTGCGGCCGTAGCCGACGATCACCACGTGGCGCTCGGCCTCGATCGACTGCACCGCGATGCGGTGCAGCTCGAGCGAGCGCTGCATCCACTCCGAGCGCGACAGCCTGAGCACGATGCGGTCGCTCGCCGCGATGATGAACGGCGTGGCGAGCATCGACACGATCATCGCCGCGAGCAGCGGCTGCAGCAGGGCGTCCGACACGATGCCGGCGATGCCGGCGAGCGGCAGCAGCACGAAGCCGAACTCGCCGCCCTGCGCGAGCGCGAGGCCGACGCGCAGCGCGGTGCCGGTGCTCGAGCCGAACGCCTTGGACAGCACGGCGATCAGCACGAACTTCGCCGCCACCAGCACCGCGAGGAACACCAGCACCAGCGCGAAGCGCTCGCTCACCACGTGCAGGTCGAGCATCATGCCCACCGTGATGAAGAACAGGCCGAGCAGCACGTCGCGGAACGGCTTGATGTCCTGCTCGACCTGGAAGCGGTACTCGGTCTCCGAGATCAGCATGCCGGCGAGGAACGCGCCGAGCACCAGCGACAGCCCGGCCGCCGCGGTGATCACCGCGGCCACCAGCGTGACGAGCAGCACGTTCAGCACGAAGAGTTCGTTCGAGCGCCGCCGCGCCACCGCGCGCAGCCAGGCGCGCATCGGTCGCGGCCCGCCGAGGATCACGATGGCGAGCGCCGCCGCGGCCTTGGCGAGCGCGAGCGCCATCGCCACGCCGATCGCGTCGGCGTTCTGGCCGAGCACCGGCACCAGCACGAGCAGCGGCACCACCGCGAGATCCTGGAACAGCAGCACCGCGATCACCTGGCGGCCGTGCGCGCTGTCGAGCTCGCCGCGCTCGGCGAGCAGCTTGGACACGATCGCGGTCGACGACATCGCGGCGATGCCGCCCGCCGCGAGCCCGGTCTGCCAGGACGCGCCGAGCGCGAGCGCCGCGCCGAGCGCGAGCGCCACGGTGGCGCCGACCTGCGCGAAGCCCAGGCCGAACACCAGGCGGCGCATCGACTTGAGCTTCGCCAGGCTGAACTCGAGGCCGATCGAGAACATCAGGAACACCACGCCGAGCTCGGCGAGGCGGTGCGTCTCCTCGCGCTCCGACACCACGCCGAGCGCGTGCGGCCCGAGCGCGAGGCCGGTGGCGAGGTAGCCGATCATCGGCGGCAGGCGCAGGCTGCGGCAGGCCGCGACCGCGAGCACGCTGGAGGCGAGCAGCACCAGCACGTTCAGCAGCGCGGGGCTGAGGGCATTGGCGCTCGGGTCCATGGGCTATACTTTCCGCCGATGATAAAGGCAGCGCCAAAATCGCGCGTGCAGAGCAAGAATCCGCTCGAGATCGCGCGGCGCGTGCTGACCATCGAAGCCGACGCGGTGCGCGGCCTGCTCGAGCGGCTCGACGAGAATTTCGCCGCCGCGGTGCAGCTCGTCGCCGAGCGCAAGGGGCGCGTGGTGGTGAGCGGCATGGGCAAGTCCGGCCACATCGCGCGCAAGATCGCCTCCACGCTCGCGAGCACCGGCACGCCGGCCTACTTCGTCCATCCGGCCGAGGCGAGCCACGGCGATCTCGGCATGATCGAGCGCGGCGACGTGTTCATCGCCATCTCCTACTCCGGCTCGAGCGAGGAGCTGGTGCAGATCCTGCCGATGATCAAGCGCCGCGGCGCGAAGCTGATCGCGATCACCGGCAAGCGCGACTCGGCGCTCGCGCGCGAGGCCGACGTGAACCTCGACGCCGCGGTCGCGCAGGAGGCCTGCCCGCACAACCTCGCGCCGACCGCGAGCACCACCGCCGCGCTCGCGCTCGGCGACGCGCTCGCGGTCGCGCTGCTCGACCGGCAGGGCTTCTCGGCGGCCGACTTCGCCGGCACCCATCCGCGCGGCGGCCTGCCCGGCCAGGCGCTCGCGCGCCAGGCCCTGCTGCACGTCGAGGACGTGATGCGCAGCGGCGAGAGCGTGCCGCGCGTGCAGAGCGGCACGGCGCTGCGCGAGGCGGTGATCGAGATGTCGCGCGGCCGCATCGGCATGACCGCGGTGGTCGACGCGGCCGGCCTGGTGCGGGGCGTGTTCACCGACGGCGACCTGCGCCGCACCATCGAGAAGCACACCGACCTCGCCGGCCTGCGCGTCGACGACGTGATGACGCGCAACCCGCGCACCCTGCGCGCCGAGACGCTCGCCGCCGAGGCGGTGCACGTCATGGAGGAGCACAAGGTCAACCAGGTGCTGGTGGTGGACGGGCGCGGCGCGCTGGTCGGCGCGCTCAACATGCACGACCTTTTCCGCGCCAAGGTCATTTGAACGCAGCGCTCGACAGAGCGCGCGGCGTGCGGCTCATGATTTTCGACGTCGACGGCGTGCTGACCGACGGCACGCTGCTCTACGGCCCGCAGGGCGAGGAGCTGAAGGCGTTCTCCGCGCACGACGGGCACGGCCTCAAGATGCTCGCCGACAGCGGCGTGGCGTGCGCGCTGCTCTCCGGCCGGCGCTCCGCCGCGGTCGCCAGGCGCGCCGCCGAGCTCGGCATCCGGCACGTGCTGCAGGGGATCGAGGACAAGCTCGCATCGGCAACACAGATGGGGGTTGCTCTGGATGAAATCGGCTTCATGGGCGACGAGCTGGTCGACCTGCCGGTGCTGACGCGCTGCCGCTTCGCCTGCGCACCGCGCGAGGCGCCCGAGGCGGTGCGCGCGCGCGTGCATTACGTGGCCAAGGCGCCGGCCGGCCGGGGCGCGGTGCGCGAGGTCTGCGAGCTCGTGATGCGCGCGCAAGACAGCTACGAGCGCGCGCTCGGAAAATATCTGGCGTGAGACGGGTCATTTGAGACTTTCCACCACGCGTCTTTTTCCCCTCGGGCTGATGCTCGCGCTCGCGCTGCTCACCTTTTATCTCGAGCGCGCGGTGCGCGACGACGACGCGCCGCCCGCGCTGCGCCGCCACGACCCGGATTACCTGGTGCACAACTTCACCACCACGACCTACAACCGCGACGGCGCGGCCGAGAGCGTGATGTCGGCCGAGCGCATGGTGCACTACCCCGACGACGACACCACGGAGCTCCTGCGGCCGCGCGTGGTGCAGTCCAAGCCCGACCAGCCGCGCATCAGCGTGCGCGCCGAGCGCGGGCAGCTTTCGCGCGACGGTGACGAGATCTTCCTCTACGGCGACGTGCTGCTGGTGCGCGACGCCTCCGCCGAGCGCCCCGAGGCGCGCATGACCACCGAGTTCCTGCACGTCCTGCGCGACCGCTCGCTGGTGCGCACCGACCGCGCGGTGAAGATCGTCGAGGGCGGGCGCTCGCTGTCGGGCCGCGGCATGGAATACAACAACGACACGCGCGAGCTGCACCTGCGCGCCGACGTGGTGGCGCGCTTCGCGCAGGAGCCGGGCGAATGAGGCGCGCATCGCTTGCGGCTTTTCTGCTTCTCTTTCCTTTGGTGGTATTCGGGGAAAAGGCCGATCGCGACAAACCGACCCAGGTCGAAGCGAACCGCATGAGCGCCGACGACGTGCGGCGGCTCAACATCTTCGAGGGCGACGTGATCGTGACCAAGGGCACGATCCGCCTCACCTGCGAGCGGCTGGTGGTGCGCCAGGACGCCGAGGGCTTCCAGTTCGCCACCGCGACCGGCAAGCCGGCCAAGTTCCGCCAGCGCCAGGATCCGAAGCCCGGCGAGAAGGAAGGCATCTGGCTCGAGGGCGAGGCGCTGCGCATCGAGCTCGACGACAAGAACCAGAAGATCGAGCTGTTCGACAACGCGCGCGTGAACCGCGGCGGCGACGAGGTGGCGGGCGATTACATCTTCGTCGACCAGCGCTCGGAGTTCTACCAGGTGAGCTCGGGCAAGGGCGCGGACAAAGGGTCGAACAAGGGCCGCGTGAAGGCCATCATCCAGCCCAAGCCGAGCGCCGAAGCGGGCAAATGAGCGCCGCGCCGACCAGCTACCTGCGCTCCCAGCAGCTGCGCAAGCGCTACAAGTCGCGCACCGTGGTGCAGGACGTGTCGCTCGAGGTCTCGAGCGGCGAGGTGGTGGGCCTGCTCGGGCCGAACGGCGCGGGCAAGACCACCTGCTTCTACATGATCGTGGGCCTGATCCCGGTGGACGCGGGCTCGATCCACCTCGACGAGCGCGAGCTCACCCACCTGCCGATCCACCGCCGCGCGCGGCTCGGCATCTCCTACCTGCCGCAGGAGAACTCGGTGTTCCGCCGCCTCACGGTGGAGGAGAACGTGCAGGCCATCCTCGAGCTGCAGGGCCTCAAGCCCGACGAGATCGAGCCGCGTCTGGTCGAGCTGCTCAAGGACCTGAACATCGCGCACCTGCGCAAGCACGCCGCGATCTCGCTGTCGGGCGGCGAGCGGCGCCGGCTGGAGATTGCCAGGGCATTGGGCACGCGCCCGGCGTTCATCCTGCTCGACGAGCCGTTCGCCGGCGTCGACCCGATCGCGGTGCTCGACATCCAGCGCATCATTAGGTTCCTGAAGGAGCGCGGCATCGGCGTGCTCATAACAGACCATAACGTGCGCGAGACGCTCGGCATCTGCGATCGCGCGTACATTATCAACGAGGGCGCCGTGCTCGCTTCGGGCCATCCCGAGGAGATTGTCTATAATGACAGCGTTCGTCGAGTATATCTGGGCGAAAACTTCCGCATGTAGCTGTCATTGATGAAGCCATCGCTTCAATTCCGGCTTTCGCAGCATCTCACGCTCACGCCGCAGCTGCAGCAGTCGATCCGATTGCTGCAGCTCTCGACCGTGGAGCTCAACCAGGAGATCGAGCGCATCCTGATGGAGAACCCGGCGCTCGAGCGCGAGGAAACTGAGCACGAGGCGCCGCCGAAGGGCGCCGCACAGGAAAACGCGCCGGAGACCGCGCAGGAGACGGTCTCCTCGCCCGGTGCCTCCGAAGCGCCGGACTGGCCGAGCGAGGTGGCGTCGAACTGGCGCGGCCCCGAGGACGACGAGGAGAGCGACCGCACCCACGCCACGCCCGACACGCCGACGCTGCGCGATCACCTGCGCGCGCAGCTCTCGGTGACCAACCTGAGCGCGCGCGACCGCGCGTTCGTCGAGATCCTGATCGACGCGCTCGACGAGGACGGCTATCTCACCCAGCCGCTCGAGGAGATCGCCGCGCTGCTGCCGGCGGAAGCGGCCGCCGACATCGAGGATCTGCAGATCGCGCTCGCGCACCTGCAGCACTTCGAGCCCGCCGGCGTGGGCGCGCGTTCGCCCGCGGAGTGCCTCACGCTTCAACTGAAAAATCTTCCTGAAGAGTCCGGAAAGGCCCTGGCCCTCGACATCGTGCAGAAGCACCTCGAGCTGCTCGCCGCGCGCGACTACACGCGCCTGAAGAGCGCCACCGGCGCGGACGACGACTCGTTGCGCGCCGCGCAGCGCCTGATCCAGGCGCTCAACCCGCGCCCCGGCGCGGCGTTCGCCAAGGTCGAGGCGCGCTACGTGATCCCCGACGTGATCGTGAAGAAAGTGCGCAACGTCTGGAAGGCGAGCCTGAATCCCGACGCGATGCCGCGCCTGCGCATCAACCGGCTGTACGCCGAGCTCGCCGCCGCGGCGCGCTCGGGCGCCGGCATCTCCTCGCAGCTCCAGGAAGCGCGCTGGCTGATCAAGAACGTGCAGCAGCGCTTCGACACCATCCTGCGCGTCTCGCAGGCGATCGTGGATCGCCAGCGCCATTTCCTGGAGCACGGAGAGGTCGCGATGCGCCCCCTGGTTCTTCGTGAAATTGCCTCCACGCTCTCGCTGCACGAGAGCACCATCTCGCGCGTCACCACGCAGAAATACATGGCGACGCCGCGCGGCACGTTCGAGCTGAAGTACTTCTTCGGC
>DASVFV010000042.1:0-13724 GCA_036379875.1 Burkholderiales bacterium
CGCAGCTTGCGCTCGCGCAGGCCGCCGATGATCTGCTCGTCGAGCCCTTCGCAGGCGATCGGGCCGGTGGCGAGCACGCGCGGCACCGCATCGCCGGCGGCGTAGATGTCCGGGAAGCCGAGCACCACCAGCACGCGCTTCTGCGGGCTCTTCACCAGGCGCGCCTCGGCCTGCAGCGTGAGCGCGCACGTTCCTTCCGAGCCGACCAGCGCGCGCGCCACGTTGAAGCCGTTCTCCGGCAGGAGCTGGTCGAGGTTGTAGCCCGAGACGCGGCGCTTGATCTTCGGAAAGCCGGCGCGGATGTAATCGCCGTACTTGTCGGCGATCGCTTTCAGCGCCTTATAGATCTCTGCTCTTCTTCCTCCCTGGGAAATGATCTCTTGAAGGTTCGGGGTGGGACCGCACCAGAACCGCGCGCCGTCGTACGTGAGCACCTCCAGCCGCTCGATGTTGTCCACGGTCATGCCGGCCATTACCGAGTGCGCGCCGCACGAGTTGTTGCCGATCATGCCGCCCAGCGTGCAGCGCGAGTGCGTGGCCGGGTCCGGGCCGAAGGTCAGCGCGTGCTTCTCGGCCGCGTCGCGCAGCGCGTCGCACACCACGCCAGGCTCGACGCGCGCGAGGCGCGCCGCCGGATCGACCGCGAGCACGCGGTCGAGGTACTTGGAGCAGTCGATCACCACCGCGACGTTGACGCACTGGCCGTTGAGCGAGGTGGCGCCGCCGCGCGGCAGCACGGGCACGTCGTTTTCCGCGCAGGCGCGCATCGCGGCGACGATGTCCTCCACGCTGCGGGGCAGCACGACGCCGATCGGCACCTGTCGGTAGTTCGAGGCATCGGACGCGTACGCCGCGCGCATGCCCCGGTCGAAGCGCACTTCGCCGTGCAATGCGTTGCGAAGCGAAGCCTCAAGTCGTTGCAAATCGACCATGCGTAGGGATTCTTGCACACGGTCCGGCGCTTTCTTGACTTGGCAGCCGCGCCCCACTACGCTGGTTCACAGACGGCTGGAACTGCGTGCATGCCGTCGCTGTCAAGATGTATCCCATCTCTCTCTCATCCCTAGGACCTCATTTATGAAATCAGTTTGGGCAAGGACGCTCTGCCGCTTGTTGATGGTGCTGATGATCTGGTCGCCGGTGCAGTTCGCGCAGGCCGGCATGATCGGCACCGACCAGGTTGCTTCCACCGCTTCGCAAGCCGACCGCAACACCGTACTGCAATTCCTCGACCGCGCCGAAGTGGCGAGCCAGCTGCAGTCGCTCGGCGTCGACGCGCGCAACGTCAAGGACCGCGTGGCCGCGATGAGCGACCAGGAAGTGCAGCAGATCGCGGGCAAGATCCAGAGCATGCCGGCCGGCGCCGACACGACCGGCGTGGTGCTCCTGCTCCTCGTGGTCGCTGCCGTGGTGTGGTGGGTCTGGTTCCGCCGCTAGCCATCGGTACTTTCCTGACAAGCGCCCGCCGCCTGGCGGGCGTTTTCATTTTGGCCGGTCTGGCGGGCTGCGCGAGCTGGTTCCCGCAGACCCGGGAGCTCGCGGAGAGCGGCATGCCGCCCGGCCTGCCGGAGCAGGTCGAGCTCACCGAGGTGCCGTTCTTCCCGCAGCAGGAATACCAGTGCGGCCCGGCGGCGCTCGCCACGGTGCTCAACGCCGGCGGCGCGAACACCACCCCCGAAGCGCTCGTCTCGCAGGTCTACATCCCGGAGCGCAAGGGCAGCCTGCAGGTCGAGATGCTGGCCGCCGCGCGGCGCAACGGCATGGTTTCCTACACGCTCGCGCCGCGCTTCGAGAACGTGCTGCGCGAGATCGCGGCCGGCAATCCGGTGGTAGTGCTGCAGAACCTCGGCTTTTTCGGCGCCGGCTGGCACTACGCGGTCGCGATCGGCTACGACTACCGGCTCGGCACGCTGGTGCTGCGCTCCGGCACCCAGGAGCGCGACGTGATGCCGTTCGCCGCCAACGAGGCGGTGTGGATGCGCAGCGGCTACTGGGCGATGGTGGCGTTGCCGCCCGACCGCATCCCGGCCACCGCCGACGAGAAGAGCTGGCTCAACGCGCTCGCCGCGTTCGAGCGCGCCGGCGACGCGGCGCGCGCGCGCACCGCGTACCAGACCTTCCTCGAGCGCTGGCCCGACGACGTGAACGCGCATATCGGCCTCGCCAACGCGCACTACGCGCTCGGCGAGCTGCCGCGCGCCGAGGCGGTGCTGCGCGACGCGGCGCGCCGCGCGCCGGACTCGGTGGTGGTGCTGAACAACCTCGCGCAGACCCTTTCCGACCAGGGACGCAACGACGAGGCGCTGCCGGTGATCGAGCGCGCCGCCGCGGCCGGCGGGCCGTTCGCCGGCGCGGTGGCCAAGACGCGCGCGACGATCCTAGAGCGACTCGAGAAGAAGCGAGTCCAGTAGCGGCGGCACCGGGCAGTGGAGCACCGCGCCCACCAGGCGCAGGAGCTCCGCCTCCGCGACGCGGATCGTGCCGTCCGCGGTCGCGGCGGCGAACAGCGCCTTCACCAGCACCGCCTTTTCCAGCGGCGCGAGCGCGCGCAGGGCCTCGAGCGCGGCGTGCACGTTTTCCAGGGACAGCTCGACCTGCGGCGCGGCGATGCCGAGGATCGCGGCGCCGGCATCGAGCGACGCCTGCACGCCGGCTTCGCGCGTTCCGGTGGCATCGAGGCGCTGGCCCGCGTGCGCCGCGAGCGCGAGCAGGATCCCGGCTTCGCTCTTGAGCTCGACGAGCTTCTTCTGGCCGGGCGTTTTGCGAGGGAAAAGCTGGTCGCGCACCAGCGTCAGAACCACGAATTCGTGCAGCGAAACCCGCCGGTCGGCGTTGATCACGGCCTCGAGCACCGCGAGCAGCTCCTTCTTGAGCGGCTCGGGCGCGGGCTTCAGCGCGGCGAGCGCGAGGTCGACCACCGGCAGGTGGAACGAGGCGCCCAGGCCGCGCACCGCGCCCGCAAGCTCGCGCGCGCGGGCCGCGAGCGGAACCTCGCCCGCGGCCTCGAGCTGGCGCTCCATGGCGTCCACCGGCTCGGCGAGGAGCAGCGCGACCATCACCGCCGCGGCGCTGTCGGGCTTCTCGAGGCTCGCGCGCACCGCCGTCGGCAGCGTGGCGACCAGGCGCCCCGCGAAATCGACCTTGGCGGCGTCCAGCGTGCCGATCAGCGCGAGCGCCTGCTCGGGCGTGCGTCCCCACGCGGTCGAGATGTCGCTCGCGCGCCGGCCCTTCTGCTCGAGGGGCGGCGGCCCGCCGCGCTCCAGCGGCAGCTTGCTCACGCGCCGCGCGCGGTACTCGGCGAGCTGGAACTGCGGGTGCACGCGCCGGATGCGCTCATCCAGCGGCGGATGCGTGCCGAGCAGCCCGGCGAAGCGCATGCGCACCGCGGGCGCGAAGAACATGTGCGACATCTCCTCCGCGTAGCGGTTGGCCACCAGCGTGCCCGCGCCGGAGGAGCGGATCTGGTCGAGCGCGCCGGCGATGGCGTCGGGGTTGCGCGTGAACTGCACGCTCGAGGCGTCGGCGAGGAACTCGCGCTGGCGCGCGAGCGCCGCCTTGATGAGGCGCGCGAAGAACACGCCGACGAAGCCGATGACGAACAGCGCGAGGCCCGCGAGCATGAAGCCCGCCGCCCCCTTGCCGTCGCGCGAGCCGCGCATGCTGCGCATCAGGAACTCGCCCACCGAGCCGATGAACACGATGCCGGCCAGCACGCCGATCATGCGCACGTTGAGGCGCATGTCGCCGTTCAGCACATGGCTGAACTCGTGCGCCACCACGCCCTGCAGCTCGTCGCGCGTCAGGTTCTCGAGCGTGCCGCGCGTCACCGCCACCACCGCGCCGGACACATCCCAGCCCGCGGCGAAGGCGTTGATGCCGCGCTCGGCGTCCATCACGTAGACCTCGGGCACGCGCACGCCGGAGGCGATCGCCATCTCCTCCACCACGTTGCGCAGGCGCCGCTCGAGCGGGTCGGCCGTATCGGGCGCCACGCGCCGGGCGCCGACCATGCGCGCCACCGCCACGCCGCCCTCGGCGAGGCGCGCGATGTTGAACAGGCTCACGCACAGGATGAGCAGCGCGGTGGCGAATGCGCCGAGCGCGAACAGCGATGCCGTGGGCGGCTGCTCCGCGGTCCAGGCATAGACCACGCCGAGCACGATGTCGACCGCCGCGATCACGGCCAGCACCGCGAGCACGAAAAGCACCACCATCAGCTTGGTGTTGCGCCGCGCGGCGCCCTGGTGCTCGAAGAAATTCATGCCGCGGCGAGCACCGGCGGGACCGGGCAATCGAGCGTTGCGGCGACCATGCGCACCAGCTCGGCTTCGGCGAGGCGGAAGCTGCCGTCGGCCGCCGCGGTCTCCACGCAGGCCTTCAGGATTGCCGGTTTCGCGAACGGCGACAGATGGCGCAGGCGCTCGAGCGACTGGCCGACCGTCGCGGTGCTGAGCTGCTCGCGTGCGAGCGGCGCCTGCCAGCCGAAGTCGAGGACCGCCGCGCCGTTGCGGAACGCCGCTTCGCTGCCCTGCTCCGCGGCGAGCGCGACCAGCGACACGACGACATGCGCATCGGCGGCCACCTCCTCGATGCGGCGGAACTGCGTGCGGATCGGCTGCCCCGCGCCTTCGCGCAGGCGCTGGCGCAGCAGCGTAAGGAGCACGAACTCACGCAGCGTCATGCGCCGGTCGGCTTCCATGAGCGCGCCGAGGTCGGCCACGAAGGCATCGCGCACGCTCTGGCGCTGCTCCTTGATCGCGGGCACCGCGAGCTCGGCGAGAGCCAGCATGTGCTCGCGCTTCAGCCCGCCGACGTAGACCTGCAGGTCGAGCAGCTTGGCGCGCACGCCCGGGCGTTTCGCTTCGATCACCGCGAGCTCGGCCTCGCCGGTCGCGGCGAGCGCGAACATGGCGAGCTCCGCCTCGTCGGCGCGGTGCAGCGCCTCGCGCAGGCGCGACGGCAGGCGCTCGAGCAGGCGCTTCGCGTGGTCGACGTGCTCGGCGGCCGGTCTTCCCACCGAGGCGAGCAGCTGCGGCGCGGCGCCGAGCTTCAGGTTCTTCACCACGCTGCCCGAGCCGTCGAGCACCGCCACCTCGGTGCGCGTGCCGTGGCGCCGCTCGCGGTACTCGTCGCGCCGGAAGCGCGGGTGCACGCGCGCGATGCGCTCGAGGATCGGCGGGTGCGTCGGCCAGCTCCACCAGCGCAGCACCGCCGGGGCGAAGAACATGTGCGAGAAGAGCTCGCCGTGCAGCGCGCGCACCATGGTGTTGGCGCGCAGCGCGAGGATCGAGTCGAGCGCGCCGGCGATGCCGTCCGGGTTGCGCGTGAACTGGATGCTCGCCGAATCGGCGAGCATCTCGCGCTGGCGCGAGATCGCCGCCTTGATGAAATCGGCGGCGAACGTGCCCGGGAAGCCGACCAGCGCGATCAGGCCCGCGAGCAGGGCCGGCAGCACCGCGCCGCCGCGCTCTTCGCGCGCGAGGCCGCGGTTCAGCCACGCCGCCTCGTAGATCACGCGCTCGGCGTAGTCGGCCATCCAGGTGAGGCCGGCGAGCAGGCCGACCAGGCGCACGTTGAGCGCCATGTCGCCGTTCAGGATGTGGCTGAACTCGTGGCCCATCAGGCCCTGCAGCTCGTCGCGCGAGAGCTTCTGCGCCGCGCCGCGGGTCACGACGATGACCGCCTCGTGCGGCGAGAAGCCCGCCACCAGCGCGTTGATCGCGTCGTCGTGGTCGAGCAGGTAGACCGGCGGCACCGCGATGCCCGAGGCGATCGACATCTCCTCGACCACGTTGACCAGGCGCCGCTCCGCGGGCGTG
This sequence comes from Burkholderiales bacterium, assembly GCA_036379875.1. Classification (GTDB taxonomy): domain Bacteria; phylum Pseudomonadota; class Gammaproteobacteria; order Burkholderiales; family SG8-39; genus SCGC-AG-212-J23. The sequence continues at coordinate 5,820 of DASVFV010000042.1, forward strand.
CACCTGCCGGGCTCGACGTAGCGCGCGCCGAGGAGCTCGGCGACCGCCGGGCCGCCGTCGCCGAGCTGCCACATGCGGTAAGCCGAGACCGCGAGGATGAAGCCGCCGACCGTGCCGCCCACCCAGAGATAGAGCTCGAGCGGCACCGGCAGGGGCAGCGCGCCGGTGAATCTGGCGAGCGCGTAGTAGCCGAGCGCCGCGGCGAGGCAGTAGCTCGCCACCGCGAAGAGCAGGGCGGCTGCGTACCAGGCCACCAGCCAGCGCGAGCGGCGCCGCGCCTCGTCCTGCTGCGCGAAAAAATCCAAGCTACGAGAACGAGACTTTCGGCGCCTTGCGCTCTTCCGCGGACTCGGTGGACTGCAGGAGCTCCGCGCCCTGGAAGCCGAACATGCCGGCGAACACGTTCTCCGGGAAGGACTCGCGCTTCGTGTTGTACTCCATGACCGAGTCGTTATAGGCCTGGCGCGCGAAGCCGACCTTGTTCTCCGTGCTGGTCAGCTCCTCCTGGAGCGCGAGCACGTTCTGATTCGCCTTCAGGTCCGGGTACTGCTCGAACACGGCGAGCAGCCTGCCGAGCGCGCCGCCGAGCGCGCCCTCGGCCTGCGCGAGGCCGCGCATCGCGGCCGGATCGCCGGGCGCGGCGGCCGCGGCCTGCGCCGCGCTCACCGCGCTGCCGCGCGCCTTGATCACCGCCTCGAGCGTGCCGCGCTCGTGCGCCATGTAGCCCTTCACGCTCTCGACCAGGTTGGGAATCAGGTCGTAGCGGCGCTTCAGCTGCACGTCGATCTGCGAAAAGGCGTTCTTGTACCGGTTGCGCAAGGCAACCAGCCCGTTATAGACCATGATCGCCCAGACCGCGGCGATGACGATGATTGCCAGGATGATCCAGCCCGCGGTGCCCATGCGCCCTCCCCCGAGTTAGCGCCTAGGACTATAGCCTACGTGCCGGCGGGCGGCAGCGCGGCGCGGCGCTCCTGCGCGCGGCCGAGCGCGACGGACAGCACGACGCTGGCCGCGGCCAGGGCGATCGCGGTGATCGCGATGCCGCGCGCCTCCACGCTGAGCGCGCGCAGCCCGGTGATGAGCCAGCCGCCGACGGCGTCGGCGCCGCGCACCGCCACCACGTCGATCACGTTCTTCGCCTTGTATTTCTCGTCGCGCGCGACCACCGTGAACAGCACCTCGCGCGCCGGATTCGAGATGGCGAAGTTGGCGGTGCGCTGCAAGGCCTGGAAAACGATCACCACCGCCAGCACCGGCGCCACCGAAAGCACGGCAAAGCCGGCCATGAAGACCACCGGCACGAGCGCAAGCGCCGGGCCGACGCCGAAGCGCGCGATGATCTTGCCGGTGGCGAGGAACTGCACGGCGAGCGTCAGCACGCCGACCGCGAGGTCGACCGTGGCGAAGATGCGCGTGCGCACCGCCGGGTCATCGGACGCCTTGGCGACAATGGCGGCCTGCTCGAAGTAGAGGAAGGTCGCGGCGACCGAGAGCAGCGCCACCCACAGCATGATGCCGGCGACGTAGGGCGAGCGCAGCACCATCAGCAGCCCGTCGATCGCGCCGCCGCCGACCGCGCTTTGCTGCGCGGGGGAAGCCTTTTCTTCCACCTCGAGCCGCCGGGCGCAAAGCACGGCCGCCTCGAGAAGGAGCGCGGCGACGACCAGCAGGTTCACCGCGCCGATCGCCTCGGCGAGGCCGATGGTGATCGCCGGGCCGGCGAGCGCGCCGGCGCTGCCGCCGGCGGCGATGAAGCCGTAGAGGCGCTTGCCCTGCTCGGACTTCCAGACGTCGGCCATGAACGACCAGAACACGGACACCGCGAACAGCACGAACACGCTGATCCAGACGAAGAACACCCGCGCCACGGTCTGGCGCTCGACCTCCAGCGTGAGGAGCAGCCAGAAGATCGCCAGGTTGAGGACGAAGAAGTGGTAGACGAGCGGGATGAAGCGGCGGCGCGCGATGCGCGCCACCAGCGCGCCGTAGAGCGGCACCGCGGCCAGCATCACCAGGAACGTCGCGGTGAACAGCCACTGCAGGTTGCGCACGCCGCCCGCCACGCCCATCTCGTCGCGCAGCGGGCGCAGGATGTAGTAGGCCGCGAGCAGGCAGAAAAAGTACGCGAACGACCACAGCATGGCGCGCACCTCCTCGGGGCGCACCGCGACCACCCGGGAGAGAAACTTCAGGGCTTGAGCTGCAGCGCCTGGCGCAGCTCGGGCGCCGTCAGGATGCGCCCGGACACCGGCGAGCCGAGGTCGAAGGCCTTCGAGGCGGCGAGCGAGCCGGCGTTCACCGGATCGAAGCCGGCGTCGGAGACGAGCTGCATGCCGAGCTTGAGCGCCGCGGCATCGTCGGCGGCGACCGGCAGCGCCATGCGCGGCGCCGGTCGGTTCGCCTCGCGCGCCATGGTGCTGTAGCCCCAGGAATTGAAGCTGCGCACGATGCGTGCGCCGGGCAGCAGCGCGGCGGTCGATACGGCCGCGCCCTTCTCGCGCGCCGGCACCGCCATCTCGCCGTCGCGCGAAGGCACCGGGTTGTTCGGGTCGATCACCACCTTGCCCTTGAGCTGCGCGCCGACCTGGTCGCGGATCGCGGGCAGCGCCATGTACGGCACGGCGATCAGCACCGCGTCGCCGAACGCCGCCGCTTCCGCCACGCTACCCGCGCGCGCCCGGGGCTTAACTTCGGGTCCGAGGCCCTCGATCGCGCGCTTCACCTGCTCGGGGTCGCGGTCGGAGAACATCACCTCGTGGCCCGCCTTCGCCCAAAGCCCGCCGATCGTCGAGCCGATGCGGCCCGCGCCGATCACGCCGATCTTCATCGGCTGCGCTTGCGCGAATGCCGGAGCCGCGAGCGCCGCGCCGATGCACGCCAGGAAACTTCCCAGGAAGCCGCGTCGATTCATGCGGCGCAGGCTATCACAGCTAGAATCGATTCATGGACCCGCGACGGCGCGCGCTCCTCGCCCTGCTTGCCGCCGGGTACGCGGCGAGGCCGTCCTTCGCGCAGAACCGCATCATGACCAAGCCGATTCCCTCCACCAAGGAAGCGCTCCCCGTCATAGGCTGCGGCACCTGGCAGACCTTCGACGTCGGCTCCGACCCCGGCGCGCGCGCGCCGCTGCGCGAGGTGCTCAAGCTCCTCGAGCGCAACATCGTCGACTCCTCGCCCATGTACGGCAGCTCCGAGAGCGTGGCGGGCGACCTGATCGCCGAGCTCGGCCTGCGCGACAAGCTCTTCATCGCAACAAAAGTGTGGACCAGCGGCCGCGAGGCCGGCATTCGCCAGATGGAGACCTCCTTCAAGCGCCTGCGCGTGCAGCAGATGGACCTCATGCAGGTGCACAACCTGGTCGACGTCGGCACGCACACGAAGACTCTCCAGGAATGGAAAGCGCAGAAGAAAGTGCGCTACATCGGCATCACGCACTACACCGCCTCGGCTTACGCCGAGGTGGAACGTGCGCTGAAGAGCGGGCCATACGACTTTCTCCAGATCAATTACTCGCTCGGCGAACGCGACGCCGAGAAGCGGATTCTTCCGTTGGCCAAGGAAAAAAACATGGCCGTGATCGCCAACCGCCCCTTCGCCGAAGGCGCGCTGTTCCGGCGCGTGAAAGGCAAGGCGCTGCCGCCGTGGGCCGCGCAGCTCGGCATCGCGAGCTGGGCGCAGTTCTTCCTCAAGTGGATCGTTTCCCATCCGGCGCTCACCTGCGCGATCCCCGGCACCGGCAATCCGAAGCACATGCAGGACAACCTCGGCGCCGGGGCCGGCAGGCTGCCGGACGAGACCGAGCGCAGGAAGATGACAGCATTCTTCGACGCGGCATGACGGGGTTCGCGACCAAGCGCCTGCCGACGCAGCGCGACGTCGTGGCGCCGGATACGTCCGACGTGCGCATCCTGCTCGGCCTCGAGCGCGGCGGCATGGCGCATTTCGAGCTGGCACCCGGCCGCACCTCGAAGGCGGTGGCGCACCGCACGGTCGAAGAGATCTGGTACGTGGTCGGCGGGCGCGGCGAGATGTGGCGCCGCCAGGGCGCGCGCGAAGAAGTGGTCGCACTGGAGCCGGGCGTGTGCCTCACCGTCCCGCTCGGCACGCAGTTCCAGTTCCGCTCGCTCGGCGCCGAGCCGCTCGCCGCCGTGGCGGTCACCATGCCGCCCTGGCCGGGCGAAGGCGAGGCGTACGAAGTGCGCGGAAAATGGGAGCCGGTCTGACCGGCATCCTGCTCCTCGAGCAGACGCTGAACAGCCTGCAGTTCGGGCTGATGCTGTTCCTCCTCGCCGCCGGGCTCACGCTCGTGTTCGGCATCATGGACATGATCAACCTCGCGCACGGCTCGCTCTACATGATCGGCGCGTACTTGATGGCGACCTTCGCCGCGGCCACCGGCTCGTTCTGGGTCGCGCTGCCGCTCGCGCTGGTCGCCACCGCGATCGTCGGCGCCGTCCTGGAGATCGCGCTGTTGCGCAAGCTGTACGAGCGCGACCACCTCACGCAGGTGCTCGCCACGTTCGCGATCATCCTGATCGCGAACGAGCTGGTGCGCATCGTCTGGGGCAACCAGTCGCTGATGCTGAACGCGCCCCCGGGCCTGACCGGGCCGGTCGAGCTTCCCGGCGGCATGCAATACGCCTCTTATCGCCTCGCCATCATCGCGGTCGGGCTCCTGGTGGCACTGCTCCTGTACTTCCTGGTGACAAAGACGCGAATCGGCATGCTGGTGCGCGCGGGCGCGTCGAACCGGGAAATGGCGCTCGCCATGGGCGTCGACATCCGGCGCCTGTTCACCGGGGTGTTCGCGCTCGGCGCCGCGCTGTGCGCGCTGGCGGGCGCGATGCTCGGGCCGATCCTCGCGGTGCAGGTCGGCATGGGGGAAAACATCCTGATCCTGGCCTTCGTGGTGATCGTGATCGGCGGCATCGGCTCGATCCGCGGCGCGCTGGTCGGCGCGCTGCTGGTCGGGCTGGTGGACAACATGGGGCGCGCGCTGCTGCCCATCGCGTTCGCCAAGATGTTCTCGCCGCCGATCGCGTCGAACCTCGGCCCCTCGCTCTCCTCCATCCTGATCTACGTGCTGATGGCCGCGGTGCTGTTCTTCCGCCCGCAGGGCCTGTTTCCCGCGCGCGGATGAAGAAAGCCGCGCTCATTCTGGTCTTGCTCTTCCCGCTGGCGATGCACGCTCTGGAGCAGAACTTCTACATCGGCATCGCCACGCGAATGCTGATCTACGCCATGGCGGCGGCCAGCCTCAATCTGGTGCTCGGCTACGGCGGCATGGTGAGCTTCGGCCACGCCGCGTTCTTCGGCGCCGGGGCGTACATCGTCGGCATCCTCGCCTACGAGGGCGTGACCAGCCTGTGGATCGCATGGCCGCTCGCCGTGGCGGTGGCGGCGCTCGCCGCGCTGGTGATCGGCGCGATCTCGCTGCGCACGCGCGGCGTGTACTTCATCATGATCACGCTCGCGTTCGCGCAGATGACCTACTACGTGTTCGTGTCCCTGAAGTCCTACGGCGGCGACGACGGCCTGTCGATGCCGTCGCGCTCGACCGGCCTCGGCTTCAGCCTGTCCAACGAGTTCGCCTGGTATTACCTAGTTCTGGGTCTGTTAATAATGATTCTTTATCTGCTGCATCGCCTGGTGCACTCGCGCTTCGGGCGCGTGGTCGAGGCGATCCGCGAGAACGAGACGCGCGCCGCCGCGGTGGGCTACCCGGTGTATCGCTACCAGCTCCTCTGCTTCGTGATCTCCGGCGCGATCGCCGGCCTCGCCGGCGCGCTGATCGCCAACCAGACGAGCTACGTCGGGCCATCGCTCCTGCACTGGATCCAGTCCGGCACGCTGATGCTCATGGTCATCCTCGGCGGCGTGGGGCGCTTCTGGGGCGGCCCGGTCGGCGCCGCGGTGCTGCTCGCGCTGGAGGAGCTGTTCTCCGGCACGCCGCTGCTCGGCGCCTGGTCGCTGCACTGGCAGCTGCCGGTCGGACTGATCCTGCTCGCCGTAGTGCTGTTCGCACCCCGGGGAATCGCCGGTGCTTTCGCTAAGCAACCTCGGTAAGCGCTTCGGCGGCGTAGTCGCCGTCGACGGCGTGAGCCTCGCGGTGGCGGCCGGCGAAGTCCACGCGCTGATCGGCCCCAACGGCGCGGGCAAGACCACGCTGATCGGGCTCATCTCCGGCGCACTGGCGGCAGACTCTGGTGAAATTTCTTTTCTGGGAAAGCAGGTGACCCGGCTGCAATCCCACGAGCGCGTCCGCGCCGGGCTCGCGCGCAGCTACCAGATCACCAGCATCTTCCGGCGCTTCAGCGTGCTCGATAACCTCGCGCTCGCGGTGCAGGCGCGTAGCGGCTCGAGCTTCTCGTTCTGGAAGCCGGTCGCCTCCGAGGCCGCGCTTTTTGAAGAGGCGCGCTTTATTGCGAATCAAATCGGGCTGGAAGGCAAGGTTTCGCTGACGGCAAACCAGCTTTCGCACGGCGAGCAGCGCGCGCTCGAGGTGGGCCTCGCGCTCGCCACGCGGCCGAAGCTCGTGCTGCTCGACGAGCCGATGGCCGGCATGGGCCCGGAGGAGTCGCGGCGCATGATCGAGCTCATCTCGCGCATCCGCGCCGAGGTGACCGTGCTGCTCGTCGAGCACGACATGGACGCGGTGTTCCGGCTCGCCGACCGCATCTCGGTGATGGTGAACGGCCGCCTGGTCGCCACCGGCGCGCCGCAGGAGATCAAGGCGAACGAGGAAGTGAAGCGCGCCTACCTGGGAGACGAGCTTGCTGCTTGAAGTGGCCGACCTCGAGACTTCTTACGGAACCAGTCAGGTCCTGTTTGGTTTGTCCCTGCAAATCGAACCGGGAGAGGCGGTGACCCTGCTCGGCCGCAACGGCATGGGCAAGACCACCACGGTGCGCTCGATCCTCGGCCTCACCCGCTGCGCGAAGGGCAGGATCGCGTTCCGCGGCGAGCGCATCGAGCGCATGGCGCCCGACCGCATCGCGCGCCTGGGCATCGCGCTGGTGCCGGAAGGACGGCAGATCTTTCCCAACCTCACGGTGCGCGAGCACCTGGTCGCGTTCGCCGGCAACCGCAGCGGGCGCAGCGACCCGTGGACGCCGGAGAAAGTCTTCGGCTTGTTTCCGCGCCTCGCGGAACGGATGGAAAACGCCGGCAGCCAGCTGTCCGGCGGCGAGCAGCAGATGCTCGCGATCGGGCGGGCGCTCGTCACCAATCCGCATCTGCTGGTGCTGGACGAGGCGACGGAAGGCCTCGCGCCGCTGGTGCGCGAGGAGATCTGGCGCTGCCTCGCCCGCCTGCGCGCCGCCGGGCAGACCATCCTGGTGATCGACAAGTACGTCGAGCGGCTGGTGAAGCTCGCCGACCGGCACACCATCATCGAGCGCGGCCGCGTGGCGTGGCAGGGAACTTCCGCCGAGCTTGACGCCGAGCGGGGGCTCTGGCACCGCTATCTCGGCATCTAGCCGTTCTTTACCTCCAATTTGCAGATTGGAGGTAAAGAGGATGAAACGAAATCGCCCGGCGCGCTAATCTTCACGGCATGGACCTTCGTTGGCCGGAATCGCGGGCCGAGCTCGCCAATATCCAACGCGAGCGCAAGCGCGTCGCCGTGGAGCGGGCGCGCGAATCGCCGTTTCTGAAGAAGCGAATCCCGGCCGGGGACGCGGAAGACATCTGGCACCGCATCCCGCTCCTCACGAAGGAGGAGCTGCGCGGCATCCCGCCGGAGCGCTTCCACGAGGAGTTCTGCATCCAGCCGCGCACCAGGGTGGTGGAGTACTGGCGCTCGGGCGGCGCGACCGGGCGGCCGCTCTTCTATCCGCGCTCTGCCGAGGACATGGAGCACGGCCTGCGCACCTTCGAGCGCGCCTTCGCGCTGATCGGCGC
>DASVFV010000043.1:0-21733 GCA_036379875.1 Burkholderiales bacterium
CGAAGACCACAAGGAACGACGCTTCGATCGAAGAAACGGTGGTGGCGCCCGCGGCGAAGCCGGACGCCGGTCTCGATTTCAACCTCGACCTCGGCTCGCCGGCGGCCGCGCCGGAGAGCAAGCCCGAGGCGGCGGCGCCCGCGCCCGCTGCGGACCCGGGCCTCAGCTTCGACCTCAGCCTCGACCTCGGCGGCGACAAGGGCGGCGCGCCCGCCGCGGCGCCTGCGTCGCCCGACCTGTCGACCATCAGCCTGGACCTGGGCGGCACGCCCGCCGCGCCCGCCGCGCCGAGCGGCACCGATCCCAAGTGGCAGGAAATCGCCACCAAGCTCGACCTCGCGAAGGCGTACGAGGAGATGGGCGACAAGGACGGCGCGCGCGAGCTCCTCAACGAGGTGATGAAGGACGGCGACGCCGCGCAAAAAGGGACCGCGCAGCAGCTGCTCGCCAAGCTGAGCTAGTCATCCGTATTGCGCTAGGCCTGGAGTACGACGGCAGCCGTTTTCTCGGCTGGCAGACCCAGCCCGGCGGCGGCGCGGTGCAGGACGCGCTCGAGGCAGCTCTTTCCAGCATTTCCACGGAAAAGATCACCACCACGGCTGCCGGCCGCACCGATCGCGGCGTGCACGCGCGCCTGCAGGTGGTGCACTTCGATACCGAGGCTGCACGGCCGGCGTCGGCTTGGGTGCGCGGGGTCAACGCGCTTCTGCCCGACGCGGTCGCAGTGCTCTGGTCGCAGCCGGTCGCCGACGACTTCCACGCCCGTTTCAGCGCGCTTTCGCGCACCTATCGCTACGAGCTTCTCAACCGCCCGGTGCGCGCGGCGCTCGCCGCGCACTACGCCGGCTGGTTTCATGCGCCGCTCGACGTGGACAGGATGCGCGAAGCCGCCGCTCTGCTGGTCGGCGAGCACGACTTCTCCGCCTTCCGGTCGTCCGAGTGCCAGGCGAAATCACCGGTCCGGACGATCCATGCATTTGAGATTCACAAGAGTGCCCACACCATTCATTTCGTCGTGCGCGCCAACGCGTTTCTGCACCACATGGTGCGCAACCTGGTCGGCACCCTGGTGTACGTCGGCAAGGGCAAGCACCCGCCGCAATGGGTTTCCGAGCTGCTGAAGGCCAGGGACCGGGCGAAGGCGGCGCCGACATTCGGCCCGGAAGGGCTGTACCTTGAGACAATCGAGTACCAGCCCCGATGGGGATTGCCGCTCTGAGGACGCGCATCAAGATCTGCGGAATCACGCGCACCGGCGACGCCGAAGCGGCGGCGCGTGCCGGCGCGGACGCGATCGGCCTGGTGTTCTACCCGCCGAGCCCGCGCTTCCTCTCGGTCGAGCGCGCGCGCGAGATCCGCGACGCGCTGCCGCCGTTCGTGCAGACCGTCGCGCTGTTCGTAAACGCCGACGCGGCGCAGGTCGCACAGGTGATCGGCCGCGTGCATCCGGCCATGCTGCAGTTCCACGGCGAAGAGAGGCCCGAGTTCTGCGCGCAGTTCGGGCTGCCCTACGTCAAGGCCTGCAGGGTGAAGCAGGGGGTGTCTGCGCTAGAATACCTGCGCCCTTTTTCACAGGCCGCCGCGTGGCTGTTCGACAGCTTCGTGCCCGAGTACGGCGGCGTCGGAGAGAGCTTCGACTGGTCCCTGGTGCCGAAAACCGATAAGCCCGTGATCCTGTCCGGCGGCCTGTCCGCGCTGAACGTCGCCGAGGCGATCCGGCGCGTGCGGCCCTGGGGCGTGGACGTGTCGAGCGGCGTCGAGTCGGGCAAGGGCCTCAAGGACGCCGCCAAGATCGAAACCTTCATTGCAGAGGTCCGGAATGCGGATGTATGACCTGCCAGATGCGCGCGGACATTTTGGTCCCTACGGCGGGGTGTTCGTCGCCGAGACGCTCAGCGCGGCGCTCGAGGAGCTGCGCGTCGCGTACGAGCGCGCGCGCAAGGATGCCGCGTTCCAGGCCGAGTTCAGGTACGAGCTCAAGCATTACGTCGGGCGCCCCAGCCCGATCTACTTTTCGAAGCGGCTCACGGAAAAGTGCGGCGGCGCGCGCATCTACATCAAGCGCGAGGACCTGAACCACACCGGCGCGCACAAGATCAACAACACCATCGGCCAGGCGCTGCTCGCGCGCGACATGAAGAAGCGGCGCGTGATCGCCGAGACCGGCGCCGGCATGCATGGCGTCGCCACCGCCACCGTCGCGGCGCGCTACGGCATGGAGTGCGTGGTGTACATGGGCTCGGAAGACGTGAAGCGCCAGGCCGCCAACGTGCACCGCATGGGCGTGCTCGGCGCGAAAGTCGTGCCGGTCGAGTGGGGCTCCAGGACGCTCAAGGACGCGCTCAACGAGGCGATGCGCGACTGGGTGACGAACGTCGACAGCACGTTCTACATCATCGGCACGGTGGCCGGCCCGCATCCCTACCCGATGATGGTGCGCGACTTCCAGTCGGTGATCGGCGAAGAGAGCATCGCGCAAATGCAGGAGATGGCCGGGCGCCAGCCCGACGCGGTGATCGCGTGCGTCGGCGGCGGCTCGAACGCGATGGGGATTTTCTACCCGTACATCAAGCACGAAAAGACCCGGCTGATCGGCGTGGAAGCGGCCGGCGAAGGCCTTTCCACCGGAAAACACGCGGCGTCGCTCTGCGCCGGCAGGCCCGGCGTGCTGCACGGCAACCGCACCTACCTCCTGCAGGACGCGAACGGCCAGATCATCGAGACCCACTCGGTGTCGGCGGGCCTCGACTATCCGGGCGTCGGCCCCGAGCACGCCTGGCTCAAGGACAGCGGGCGCGCCGAGTACGTGGCGATCGACGACGAGGAAGCGCTGCAGGCCTTCCACGAGCTGTGCCGCAGCGAAGGCATCATCCCGGCGCTCGAGTCCGCGCACGCGGTCGCGCAGGCCATGAAGATGGCGCCCTCGATGAAGAAGGACGCCATCCTGCTGGTGAACCTCTCCGGGCGCGGCGACAAGGACATGCACACGGTCGCCGAGCGCGCGGGGAAGAAGCTTTGATGTCGCGCATCCAGGGCCGCTTCGAGGCGCTCGGCAAGGCGAAGCGCAAGGCGCTGATTCCCTACATCACCGCGGGCGATCCGCATCCTTCGCTCACCGTGCCGCTGATGCGCGCGCTGGTCGAGGCGGGCGCGGACATCATCGAGCTCGGCGTGCCGTTCTCCGACCCGATGGCGGACGGCCCGGTGGTGCAGCGCGCCGGCGAGCGCGCGCTGCGCTTCGGCGTCGGCCTGAGCGACGTGTTGAAGATGGTGAAGGAGTTTCGCCAGCTCGACGCGGCGACGCCGGTGGTGCTGATGGGCTATGCCAACCCGGTGGAGGCGATGGGGGTCGAGAACTTCGTCGGCGCGGCGAAGATCGCCGGCGTCGACGGCGTGATCGTGGTCGACTATCCGCCGGAGGAATGCGAGTCGTTCGCCGCGCTCGCCAAGAAAAACGAGATCGATCCGATCTTCCTCCTCGCGCCGACCTCGACCGACAAGCGCATCGAGCAGGTGGCGCGCGCCGGCAGCGGCTACCTCTATTACGTCTCGCTGCGCGGCGTTACGGGTGCTTCGCATCTCGATTTTTCCGAGATCAGCAAGAGGATTCCGCTGATCCGCTCCGCGACCAGACTGCCCATCGGCGTAGGCTTCGGCATCCGCGACGCGGAATCGGCGCGCAAGGTCGCGCAGGCCGCCGACGCGGTGGTGATCGGCAGCCGCATCATCCAGGAAATCGAGGACGCAGGAGCGGACCACGCCGTGGCGCGCGTGAAGGCGTTCTTGAAACCGATTCGACAGGCGCTCGACGCCTCGTTTTCCCAATGAGCTGGCTGCAAAAGCTGCTGCCGCCGAAGATCCAGCGCACCGGCCCGGGCGCGCGCAAGACCGTGCCCGAGGGGCTGTGGACCAAGTGCGCGGCGTGCGACGCGGTGCTCTACAGCACCGACCTCGAGAAGAACCTGAACGTCTGCCCGAAGTGCGGCCACCACGAGCGCCTCGGCGCGCGCCCGCGCCTCGACGCGCTGCTCGACGCCGATGGGCGCTTCGAGATCGGCTCGGAAGTGCTGCCGGTCGACCCGCTGAAGTTCAAGGACTCGCGCAAGTACGTCGAGCGGCTCGGCGAGGCGCAGGAAGAAACCGCCGAAGGCGACGCGCTGGTGGTGATGCAGGGCTCGGTCAAGTCGCTCGGCATCGTGTGCGCGGCGTTCGAGTTCGACTTCATGGGCGGCTCGATGGGCTCGGTGGTGGGCGAGCGCTTCGTGCGCGGCGTGCGCGTCGCGATCGAGCAGAAGCTGCCGTTCGTGTGCGTCACGGCCTCGGGCGGCGCGCGCATGCAGGAAGGCGCGCTGTCGCTGGTGCAGATGGCCAAGACCACCGCCGCGCTCACCGACCTCGCGGAGCGCGGCCTGCCGTTCGTCAGCGTGCTCACCGACCCGACCATGGGCGGCGTGTCGGCGAGCTTCGCGATGATCGGCGACGTGGTGATCGCCGAGCCGAAGGCGCTGATCGGCTTCGCCGGCCCGCGCGTCATCGAGCAGACCGTGCGCCAGAAGCTGCCCGAGGGCTTCCAGCGCGCCGAGTTCCTGCTCGAGAAGGGTGCGATCGACATGATCGTCGACCGCCGCCAGCTGCGCGACCGGCTGCACGCCGTGCTTTCCCTCCTGCAGGGGCATCCCGCCGAAACCGCGGCGTGACGCTTCTCGCGCAGGTCGTGCGCGCGTCGGCCGAAGTGGCGGCCACCCCGAGCCGGCTTGCCAAGATCAAGACCATCGCGGACTGCCTGCGCGCGCTCCAGCCCGGGGAGATCGAGATTGCCCTGCCGTGGCTGAGCGGCGAGATCCGCCAGGGCAAGCTGACGGTTGGATATGCCGCGCTGAAGTCCGCCGCGGGAGATGCGAGCGCGGTTTCCACGTTGACCGTGTCGGACGTGGACGGCGCTTTCGAGCGGTTGAAGGCGGTGAAAGGCAAAGGGTCCGCAGGGCAACGCAGCGCGCAGCTGAAGGCCCTGCTTTCCAGGGCGACGGCGCAGGAGCAAGACTTCCTGGTGCGGCTCGTCATCGGCGAGCTGCGACAGGGCGCATTGGAAGGCGTGATGCTGGAGGCGGTCGCATCGGCCGCCGGGCTGCCGGCCGCCGAAGTGCGGCGCGCCGCCACGTTCGCCGGCGGCGTCGCCCCGGTGGCGCGCGCCGCGCTGCACGGTCCGGGGCTGGGCGAGTTCTCCATCCGGCTCATGCAGCCGGTGCTGCCGATGCTCGCGCAGCCGGCCGAAGACGTGCCCGGCGCGCTCGAGCAGCTCGGCAGGGCGCTCTTCGAATGGAAGCTCGACGGCGCGCGCATCCAGGCGCACAAGAAGGGCGCCGAAATTCGCGTTTTCACGCGTAACCTGAACGACGTCACCGCGCGGGTGCCGGAGGTGGTGGCTTCCCTCGAGAAAATTTCGTCTGACAACCTGATCCTGGACGGCGAGGCCATCGCGCTGCGGGCGGACGGCCGGCCGCACCCGTTCCAGGTCACCATGCGGCGCTTCGGGCGCAAGAGCGACGACGAGGCGCAGCGCCGCGCGCTGCCGCTCTCGGTGTTCTTCTTCGACTGCCTGCTGCGCGGCGCGGAGCCGATCGTCGACCGCGGCGCCGGCGAGCGGCACGACATCCTGCGCGAGGTCCTGCCGCAGTCCCTGGCGACCCCCTCGCTCGTCACGGACGACGCGGCGCAGGCGAGCGCCTTCTACGAAGAGGCGCTGGCGCGCGGCCACGAGGGCGTGATGGCCAAGGCGCTCGATGCGCCCTACGAATCCGGGCGGCGCGGCGCGGGCTGGCTGAAGCTCAAGCGCGCCAAGACGCTCGACCTGGTGGTGATCGGCGTGGAGTGGGGGAGCGGGCGGCGCAAGGGCTGGCTCTCGAACCTGCACCTCGGCGCGCGCGACCCGCGCAGCGGCGAGTTCGTCATGCTCGGCAAGACCTTCAAGGGCCTGACCGACCAAACTCTCGAGTGGCAGACGCGCGAGCTGCTGGCGCGCGAGCTGCGCCGCGACGAATGGACGGTGTACGTGCGGCCGGAGCTGGTGGTCGAGATCGCCTTCAACGACGTGCAGGAGAGCTCGCAGTATCCCGGCGGCATGGCGCTGCGCTTCGCGCGCGTCAAGGGCTACCGGCCCGACAAGCGCGCGGAGCAGGCCGATACCATCGACGCGGTGCGCGCCATCTACGAGCAGAGCCTGTCGTGAAGAGCCTCGCCGAATGGCTCGCCTATATCGAGCGCCAGCATCCGCAGGCGATCGCGCTCGGATTAGACCGGGTTCATCAGGTCTTCGAGAAAATGCGATTGCGCCTGCAATGCCCGGTGATCACGGTCGGCGGCACGAACGGCAAGGGCTCGACCTGCGCGATGCTCGAGGCGATGCTGCGCGCCGGCGGCCGCCGCACCGGCCTCTACACCTCGCCGCATCTCGTGCGCTACAACGAGCGGGTGCGCATCTCCGGACGGGAAGCCGGCGATGCGCTGCTCTGCGAGGGCTTCGAGGCGGTGGAGCGCGCGCGCGGCGATACGCCGCTCACTTACTTCGAGTTCGGCACGCTCGCGGCGTTCTGGGCTTTTCAAGATGTTGAAGTCGCCGTCCTGGAGGTGGGCCTCGGCGGCCGGCTGGACGCGGTGAACGTCCTCGACGCGGACTGCGCGGTGCTGACCAGCGTCGGCATCGACCACGTCGACTGGCTCGGCCCGGACCGCGAGTCGATCGGCCGCGAGAAGGCGGGCATCTTCCGCGCCGGCCGGCCCGCGGTGGTCGCCGATCCCGATCCGCCGAAGTCCGTCCTGGGGGCGAGCGGGCAGAAATTGCTGCTCGGAAAGGACTTCGGCTTCACCAGGCAGGAGGGCCAGTGGACCTACTGGGGACCGAACAGGAAAAGAGCCGGCCTCGCGCATCCGGCGCTGCGCGGCGCGATGCAGCTTCGCAATGCCTCGGCCGCGCTGTGCGCGCTCGATGCGCTGCGCCTTCCGCTCGCCATGCAGGAAGTGCGCCGCGGCCTCGCCGAGGTCGAGCTGTCCGGACGCTTCCAGGTCCTGCCCGGCCGCCCGCAGGTGATCCTCGACGTGGCGCACAACGTCGAGGCGGCGAAGGTGCTGGCCGAGAACCTGTTCGCGGTCGGCTATTCGGACCAGACCATCGCCGTGTGCGGCATGCTGCGCGACAAGGACATCGCGGGCGTGCTGCGCGCGCTCGCGCCGCGCATCACGCGCTGGCACTTCGCTTCGCTACCCGGCCCGCGCGGCGCCAGCGCGGACGAACTGCAGGAGCACGTCCAGGGTCCGTGTGAAAAATTCGATTCGCCCGCAAGCGCGTTCGAAGCTGCGCTGAAGCGCGCGGGCGAGGGTGATAAGATCGTCGTGTTCGGTTCCTTCCTCACTGTCGGCGAAGTGATGGCATGGCTGAAGAACAACAAAACGTCGAAACGCTGAAGCGCAGGGGACGGAGGCGGCTGGTGGGCGCCGTGGCGCTGATCCTCGCCGCGGTGATCGTCCTTCCCATGGTGCTCGATCAGGAGCCGCGCGGCACCGGCTCCACGGTGCCGGTGAAGATTCCCCCCGAGGACCAGACGCCGTTCGCGCCCAAGCTGCCGGCGAAGAAAGCCGAGCCGGCGAAGCAGCCCGAGCCCGCTTCCGCGCCCGAGAAAGCCAGGGAAGAGTTCATCGTCCAGGTCGGGGCGTTCTCGAACCCGAAAAGCGTGCTCGACAAGCTGAAGTCGGCGAAGGTGCCTTACTACACGGAGGCCGCGCCGAATAATCTGACGCGCGTGCGCGCCGGACCGTTCGCCACGCGCGAAGCCGCCGAAAAGGCCCTCCAGCAGCTCAAGTCGCTCGGCTTGCAGCCGGGCGCGGTGGCGAGCAAGTCCGGATGACCTGGCTCGACTACGGCGTGATCGCGGTGCTGCTGCTCTCGATCGCGTGGGGCGCGTGGCGCGGCCTGGTGCACGAGGTGCTCTCGCTGGCGGGCTGGATCATGGCGTTTCTCGCCGCGAACCTGCTTGCCGCGCCGCTCTCGGAGAGCTTTCCCGCCAACATGCGTCCCGAGTTTCGCGTCGTGGCCGCGTTCGTGGTGATCTTCATAGCCGTGCTGGTGCTCACCACGCTGCTTTCCGCGCTGGTTACAAAATTTGTCAGGGTTTCGGTGCTGCAGAGCCTGGACCGCTGGCTCGGCGCGCTGTTCGGCCTGCTGCGCGGGCTGGTGATCATCGTGGCGTTCGCGCTGATGGCCGGGCTCACGCCGCTGCCGCGCATGCCGGAGTGGACCAACTCCGCCACCGGCTACTCGCTCGCCCAGACCGCGATCCAGCTCAAGCAGTGGCTGCCGCCTGCGCTCGCCAACCGCTTGAAATATAATTAGCCCTTAACCACAGCGGGAAAGTTCGACCCCTCGTTCCCATGTGCGGAATTCTCGGAATCGTCGCCCGTTCGCCCGTCAACCAGCTGCTCTATGACGGGCTGCTGCTCCTCCAGCACCGCGGCCAGGACGCCGCCGGCATCGTCACGGGCGAGCACAACCGCATCCACATGCACAAGGCGCCGGGCATGGTGCGCGACGTATTCCGCACGCGCAACATGCGCTCGCTGCCCGGCAACATCGGCATCGCGCATTGCCGCTATCCGACCGCGGGCTCGGCGTTCAACGCCGCCGAGGCGCAGCCTTTCTACGTGAACTCGCCGTTCGGCATCGTGCTCGGCCACAACGGCAACCTGACGAACTCCGACCAGCTGAAGGACGAGATGTTCCGCACCGACCGGCGCCACATCAACACCGGCTCGGACTCGGAAGTGCTGGTGAACGTTCTGGCCTACGAGCTCGAGAAGGCGGCGCTGCGGCTGCGCCTCGATCCGCAGACCATCTTCACCGCGGTGGCGAACGTGCACCGCCGCGTGCGCGGCGCCTACGCGGTGGTGGCGATGATCGCCGGCTACGGCGTGGTCGCGTTCCGCGACCCGTACGGCATCCGCCCGGCGGTGATCGGCTACAACGAGACCAACAACGGCACGGAATACATGGTTGCTTCGGAGTCGGTCGCGGTCGACGCGCTCGGCTTTCGCGTGCTGCGCGACATCGGGCCGGGCGAGGCGATCTTCATCGACGAGGACGGCAGGTTCTACGCGCAGCAGTGCGCGCCGCACGCGAGCCTGAACCCGTGCATCTTCGAGTACGTCTACCTCGCGCGGCCCGATTCGCTGATCGACGGCGCCTCGGTGTACGAGTCGCGCCTCAACATGGGCGAGGCGCTGGCGGCGAAAATCCGGCGCCAGCACCGCCAGCTCGGCATCGACGTGGTGATCCCGATCCCGGACTCGAGCCGCCCCTCCGGGCTGCAGCTCGCCGGCGCGCTGGGGGTGCCGTACCGCGAGGGCTTCGTGAAGAACCGCTACATCGGGCGCACCTTCATCATGCCCGGCCAGGCGGTGCGCACACGCTCGGTGCGCCAGAAGCTGAACCCGATGGCGATGGAGTTCAGCGGCAAGAACGTGCTGCTGGTCGACGACTCGATCGTGAGAGGCACGACCAGCCGCGAGATCGTGCAGATGGCGCGCGAGTCGGGCGCGCGCAAGGTGTTCTTCGCCTCGGCGGCGCCGCCGGTGCGCTTCCCGAACGTGTACGGCATCGACATGCCGACGCGCGCCGAGCTGATCGCCGCGCATCGCAGCGAGGAGGAAGTGGCGCGCGAGATCGGCGCCGACGCGCTGATCTACCAGGACCTCGACGCGCTGAAGGACGCGGTGCGGCGCTGCAACCCGAAGCTCACCAGCTTCGAGACCTCGTGCTTCGACGGCCACTACATCACCGGCGACATCACGCCCGACTACCTGAACTCCATCGAAACGCGCCGCGACGCCAAGCGCGACTCCGGGGACGACGAAGCCCCTCAACTGGACCTGAATTTGGCCGCCTGATATAGTTCTTCGCATCGCGCCGATTTGAAGGGCCACAGCTTGCGGGCGCGTAATAAATCCAGCTAAAGCGTGCCGATTGAACCCGGTCCGCTGCACTGACGGCCCGGGTTTTTTTATGTCCAAACCATACGAGACGGCAACAAAGGGCGTGCGCGCCGGCCAGGTGCGCACGGAATTCCAGGAGCATTCCGAGGCGCTGTTCCTCACCTCGAGCTTCGTGTTCAAGAACGCCAAGCAGGCCGCGGCGCGCTTCGCGAACGAGGACCCGGGGATGGTGTACACCCGCTACACCAACCCCACGGTGAGCATGTTCCAGGAGCGCCTCGCCGCGCTGGAGGGCGCCGAGTCGTGCATCGGCACCGCCTCCGGCATGGCGGCGATCCTCACCACCGCGCTCGTGCACCTGAAGAGCGGCGACCACGTGGTGTGCTCGAACGCGGTGTTCGGCGCGACGATCCAGCTCTTCAACAACATCCTGTCGCGCTTCGGCATCGAGACGACCTTCGTGTCGCCCACCAGGGTGGAGGAATGGGAGCGCGCGATCCGTAAGAACACCCGGATGCTGTTCCTCGAGACGCCATCGAACCCGCTCACCGAGGTGTCCGACATCGAGGCCTTGTCACGGGTGGCGAAGAAAGCAAAAGCGCTCCTGGCGGTCGACAACGTGTTCTGCACCCCGGCGCTGCAGCGGCCGCTCGAGCTCGGCGCCGACCTGGTGATCCACTCGGCCACCAAGTACCTCGACGGGCAGGGCAGGGTGATCGCCGGCGCGGTGGTCGGCTCGAAGGCGCTGGTCGGCGAGCCCATGACCGCGTTCCTGCGCACTGCCGGGCCGACGCTGTCGCCCTTCAACGCCTGGGTGGTGCTGAAGGGCATGGAGACGCTCGAGCTGCGCATGCTCGCGCAGTCGGCCGCGGCGCTGGAGCTGGCGCGCTGGCTGGAGGCGCATCCGGCCGTGGCGCGGGTGTTCTACCCCGGCCTCGAGTCGCATGCGCAGCACGCGCTGGCGAAGCGCCAGCAGCGCGCCGGCGGGGCGGTCGTGTCGTTCGAGGTGAAGGGAGGGCGCGGCGCGGCGTGGCGTGTGATCGATTCCACGCGGCTGCTGTCGGTGACGGCCAACCTCGGCGACGTGAAGACCACCATCATCCATCCGGCCAGCACGACTCATGGCAGGATCAGCCCTGAGGCGCGCGCCGCCGCGGGCATCAGCGAAGGGCTGATCCGTGTCGCGGTCGGCCTCGAGGCGCTATCGGACCTGAAAGACGACCTGAAGCGGGGGCTGGAGGCAGGCTAGCGTACGGCGCGCGGCTGGTCCTCGTCGCCGCGGCGTATTTCGCGGCCGCCAAGCTTTCGCTCCTGGTGGCGCTGCCGCCCGGCTACGCCACGGCGGTCTGGCCGCCCTCGGGCATCGTGCTCGCCGCGCTGCTGCTCGGCGGCCGCCGGCTCTGGCCGGCGGTCTGGGCCGGCAGCTTCGCCGCCAACGTCACGATCGACGCTGCCGTGCTTGCTGCGCTGGTGATCGCGACCGGCAGCACGCTGCAGTCGGTGGCGCTCGAGGCCGCGGTGCGGCGCTACATCGGCGTGCCGCGGCGCTTCGAGACCGTGCGGCAGGTGGTGATGTTCGTGGTCATCGCCGCGCTCGGCACCATCATCGCGCCGACCTTCGCCGCGCTGCCGCTCGGCGTGTACTACCACATGGCGCCCGACCAGCTGGCGGGCAACTGGACGACGTGGTGGCAAGGCGACGCGTGCGGCGTGCTGGTGTTCGCGCCGCTCATCCTGAGCTGGTCGGCGCGGGGCGCGGCGCGCTGGGGCGCGCGCCGGGCGCTGGAGGCCGCGGCGTTCGCGCTCCTGCTGCTCGCAGCCTCGCCGCTCGTGTTCAGCGCCGGGTTCGCGCGCAGCTTCCTCATCGTGCCGTTCATCGTCTGGGCGGCGTTCCGCTTCGAGCAGCGCGAGGTGATGAGCGCGGCGGCCGCGGTATGCGCGATCGCGCTCTGGTCGCTGCCGCAGGAGGCTTTCGCCGTGCTGCCGCTGTTCATCGCCACGCTGGTGTTCACCGGCCTCGTGCTGAGCGCGGTGCTGAGCCAGCTCGAGCGCGCGATGGCCGAGCTCGAGAGCCGCGTGCGCAGCCGCACCGCCGAGCTCGAGGAGGCGAAGCTCGCCGCGGAGCGCGCCAACGAGGCGAAGTCGCAGTTCCTCGCCAACATGTCGCACGAGCTGCGCACGCCGCTCAACAGCCTGCTGATCCTCGCGCGCCTGCTCGCCGACAACGTGGGCGGGCGCCTGGACGCGAAGCAGGTCAAGTTCGCGCAGACCATCCACGCCTCGGGCGTCGACCTGCTCTCGCTCATCAACGACCTGCTCGACCTGGCGAAGATCGAGTCGGGCGCAGTGACCGCGCTCAACGTCGCGCCGGCGCGCTTCACCGACTTGCGCGACGACCTGGAGCGCACCTTCCGTCAGGTTGCGCAGGAGCGCAGGCTCGACTTTGCGATCGAGCTCGACGCGGCGCTCCCCGCCACGCTGCGCACCGACGCGGCGCGGCTCAAGCAGGTGCTGAAGAACCTGCTCGCCAACGCCTTCAAGTTCACCGCGCAGGGCGGCGTGACGCTGCGCATCGCGCCGCAGGCGCCAGGCCGCGTCGCGTTCGCGGTGAGCGATACCGGCATCGGTATCGCGCCGGACAAGCAGCAGCTCATCTTCGAGGCGTTCCGCCAGGCCGATGGCTCGACGAGCCGCGTCTACGGCGGTACCGGGCTCGGGCTATCGATCAGCCGTGAGCTGACGCGTCTTCTCGGCGGCGAGCTGCGCCTCGCGAGCGCGCCGGGGCAGGGCAGCACCTTTACGCTCGTGCTGCCGCTCGCGGACCAGCGCGCGACCGCGCCCTGACAGGGCATAGCCGGCAGCGAGCGCCGCGTACACGCCGAACAACCCGCGCGGCGAGAGGTAGCGCTCGAATCCGGGCTGGAAGCGCTTGCCGACCACGTAGTAGTCCACCACGTAGGCGAGCGCCGCGATCCCGAGCGCCGTGCGCCAGCGCCGCGGTCGCGGCTGGGAGGAGAGCGCGCCTTCGTAGAACGTCGCCCACCAGATCGACGCCGCCAGGTGCAGCGTGGCGCCGACCAGCGTGTTGCGCCGCCCGTCGCCGTCGTGCGCGGGCGGCTCGCCGCCGTCGTAGATGTGCGCGATGGCGTTCAGCGGGCGCGCGGCGTGGCCGTTCTCGGCATGGCTGAAAAGCGCGGCGACGGCCGCCGAGGCCGCGGCTCCGGCCAGCCCGCACTTGAGGACCTGTCTAGGCGCCGCCAATGCCGCGCACCACCTTGCCGGTCCCGCCGCAGTTGCGGGGGTTTTGCGCCTGGGGCTTCATGCCGTCTCTCCTGCGAGCTCTTCCTTGCGCGCGCGCATGCGCTCGCCGAGCGCGGCGAGGTCGAGCTTGGACTTCTTCGCCTCGGGAAACATCTCGCCCTGCTCCTCCTTCACGTGATGGCGCACGTACTCGCCCAGCACCGTGAAGGTGGCGTAGTAGCTCGGATCGTCGGCGGCCATGCTGTCGAGCTGCTCGATCAGCATCTTCGCGGTCTCGTGCTCGACCGCCGCCTCGTTCATGAGGTCCTGGTCGTCGATCGCCTGCCGCAGCGCGGGATAGAACACCTCCTCCTCGAGCGCCGTATGCATCTTGAGGTCCTCGCACACCGCGCGGATCAGGCGCCGGCAGGCCTCGGCGTCGTGCCGGTCCATCTTTTCGAACTGCTTGAAGGCGCGCTCGACCTTGTCGTGGTCCTGCTTGAGGAGGTCGATCGCGTCTACCGTGGTCTTCGTGCGGCTCTTCATGCGCCGCGCGAAGCAAGCCACGTTCCCGCTAGAACTGCACGAGCTTCGGTCCCTTGCGGCCGACCTCGAGGTAGCCGCCGCGCCCGTACCAGTCGGGCAGCACCCAGCGCTCGGCGCGCTCGCCGTCAAGGTCGAGCGCATGGCGCCCGGGGCGGTGGGTGTGGCCGTGGATGAGGCGCCGCACGCCGTGGCGGCGCATCGCTTCCTTCACCGCGCCTTCGTTCACGTCCATGATTTCGGCCGCCTTGCCGGCGACCACTTCCTTGCTCTTCTCGCGCATCTGTAGGATGGCCTGGCGGCGCTCGGCGATGGACTTGGCGAGGAATTGCGCCTGGAACGCCGGGTTGCGCGCGGTGCGGCGCCAGGCCTGGTAGTCGTGGTCGTCGGTGCACAAGGTGTCGCCGTGCACGAGCAGGGTTTTCACGCCCTGGATTTCATGCACGGTCGGATCTTCCAGGAGCGTCGCGCCGGTCGCGGCGCAAAAGCGCTCGCCGATCAGGAAATCGCGGTTGCCGTGCATGAAATACAAAGGGATCGACAGGTTGCGGAGCAGCGCTGCGATCACGGCGTTGAACGGCTGCGCGAGGTCGTCGTCGCCGATCCAGTACTCGAAGAAGTCGCCGAGGATGTAGAGTGCCTCGGCGCCGCGCGCCTTCTCTTCCAGAAGCTCGATGAAGCGCTCGTTCGCCTCCGGCCGCTCCTCGGTGAGGTGCAGGTCGGAGATGAACAGCGAAGCCACTATGTCATGCGGCCCAATACCGAACCGAATTCGGGGTCAGGGCCACGAATTGTTTACGCGTACGCAAAAACGATTCGTGGCCCTGACCCCGAATTCGGTTCGGAGTCAGGCTCAGGGCTTCTTGGCACCGACCACGGTCATCGACTCGATGACCACCGGGGTGCGCGGCACGTTCTGGTGCATGCCGGCGTTGCCGGTCGGCACCGCGACGATCTTGTTCACCACGTCCATGCCCTCGACCACCTTGCCGAACACCGTGTAGCCGTTGCCGTCCTGGCCCGGGTAGTTGAGGAAGTCGTTCTTGTTCACGTTGATGAAGAACTGCGAGGTGGCGGAATTCGGATCGTTGGTGCGCGCCATGGCGAGCGTGCCGACGTCGTTCTTCAGGCCGTTCTTCGACTCGATGGGGATCGGCGGGCGCGTTTTCTTTTGCGCCATGTCCTTGGTCATCCCGCCGCCCTGGATCATGAAGCCGGGGATCACGCGGTGGAAGATGGTGCCGTTGTAGTGGCCGTCCTTCACGTACTGCAGGAAGTTCTCCACGCTCTTCGGCGCCTTGGCCGGGTAGAGCTCGATGCGGATGGTGCCCATGCTGGTGCGCACGTCGACCTGCGGATCGGCGGCGAGCGCGCCGGGAACGACTGCCGCGGCAGTCGAAAGAATGAAAAGCTGCTTGAAGTTCATCCGGCTCCTTCGTAGATGATTTTCCACTGCGCGCCTTCCTTCACCCAGTACTGGCGCTTCTTCATCACGTTCGACAGGCCATCGGACTTGTAGTCCTGGTCGAACGTGACGACGACGAAATCGCGCTCGCGCGGGTAGCGGAACATCGCCACGCGCCCGAGGCCGACCTTGATCCACTTCTTCGCGCCGTTCACCTTGCGCTTGTGTTCCGCCCAGGCCTGGTAGTTCTGCCCTTCCTTGGAGGCGAAGCGGCTCGAGTAATGCGCGAGGTAGCGCGCGGTGTCGCGGCTCTGCCAGTCGGCGCGCCATTGCTCGAGCGCGCCGGCCAGCGCGGCGCGATCGGCCGCGACGCTCGCCGCGTCGGCCCACTCGACTTCGTCGGCGATGATCACCGGAGTGAGGCCCACCTGTACGTGCTGGCCGACCGACAGGAGGTCCGGGTTCGACAGCACGATGCAGCCGTCGCTCGCGCGCGGCGGGCGGGCATAAACGGCGGAGGGCACGCCGTGCAGCCAGATGCCCGAGCCGTTGCGGCCCTGGCGGCGATCCCACTCGTTCGGGTAGTTGATCGGGAAGGCGCCCGAGCCGTAGAAGTCGGTGAGCTTCTTGCGCGGCAGGTTGGCGGTCACGTGGTAGACGCCGACCGGCGTCTTCTGGTCGCCCTCGCGCGTCTTCTCCATGCCGTTCTTGCCGAGCGTCACGTAATAGTCGGCGACCAGGCGCGGCGTGCCCTTGTCGTTGCTGAACACGTAGAGGCGCGAATTGCGCGAGTCCACCACCAGCACGTGCTTCTGCTCGGAGTGGAGCTGCAGCACGTAGCGCGGCAGGCGGTCGTCGCCGGGCCGGCTGCGCGCCGCGCGCAGGCGCACCAGCGCCTCCTCGCGCAGCCCGTCGATCTTCTCGGTCGGCACCGTCTTGGCGACGTTGCCGAAGGTCTCGAGCGGCCGGGCGCGCGCGAGCAGCAGGTCGCCGCGCACCAGGTGCGCGAGGCGGAAATTCGGGTATTCGCGGATCAGCGCGTCGACGCGCTGCAGGGCTTCGTCGAGCTGGTTGGCTTCGATGGACTGGAATACGTTCGAGAGCCGGTCTTCGGGCGTGGCAGCGAATACCGCTGCAGACATGAAGAAAACGACGACCAGCAGGCCGCGCATCAGCCGCTTTTCTCTTCCAGGATCTTCCAGCCGCCGTCCGACTTCACCATGACCAGGGTCTTGCTGCTGTTCGATTTCAGTACGTCGGACTTGTAATTCTGGCGGAAGGTTACGGTCGCCCGGTCGGCGCCGTTCATGGTCACCTTGGGCGAGGACAGGCTCACCGAGATCGATTTGGGAGCCGTGACGCGCTGGCGGCGGGTCTTTTCCCAGCTGTCCCGCGCTTCCCCGCCGGGTGTCTTGAAGTCCTTGGCGTAGTAGGAGAGATAGCCGTCGGCGTCCTTCTTGGACCAGGCCTGCGCCCAGGCGTTGACCGCCTTCAGGATTTCGGCCTGCGGGTCGGCCGCCGGGGTGGATTTCTCTGGCGCCGGCTGCGGCTTTTCGACGGCTGCAGGCTTTGCCGGCTCCTTCGGCGCGGCCGCCACGACCGTCGCCGCGGCCGGGCGACCCACCAGCTCCCTGACCAGCGAAAGCTTGTTCTTGGCCGCCGCGTTGGACGAGTCGATCTGCAGCGCCTTGTCGTAGGCCTGGCTCGCGAGCTTGGCGTACACGTCGCCGAGGTTCTCGTAGGCGGTGGCGTAGCTCGGGTGGGTACGGATCGACTGCTCGAGCGCCGCGCGCGCCTTGTCGTACTGGCCCTGCGACGCGTAGATCACCGCGAGGTTGTTGTAGGGCTCAGGCAGCTCGGGATAGTCCTTGGTGAGCTGCGTGAAGATCTCGATGGCTTCCTTGCTGTTGCCCTGCTCGGTGAGGATCAGGCCCTTCATGAAGCGCGCCTGCGGATCCTTCGGCTTCGCGCGCAGCGCCTTGTTGACTGCCTCGAGGGCCTGCTTGTGCTGGCCGGCTTTCAGGAGCTTGCCGGCTTCCTGGACGTCGTCGGCGCGCGCCGGCATCGCGACTGCGGCGAGCGCGATCAGAACCGAACCCAGGCGGGTGGAAAAACTTACCATTGTGCTAATATTTTCAAGGCCCTACGAAAGCATCGGCATTCTAGACTAATCCTGAAGATCTTCAACTCCCTCGGCAGGGCGAAGCAGGAATTTGTTCCCCTGCGTCCCAACGAAGTGCGCATGTACGTATGCGGGATCACCGTCTACGACTATTGCCACCTCGGCCACGCCCGCTTTCTCGTGGTGTTCGACCTGGTGCGCCGCTGGCTGCGCGCGAGCGGCTACCGCGTGACGTACGTGCGCAATATCACCGATATCGAGGACAAGATCATCAAGCGCGCGCAGGAGAACGGCGAGCCGATCGAGGCGCTGACCGCGCGCTTCATCCAGGCGATGGACGAGGACTGCGCCGCCCTCGGCGTCGAGAAGCCCGACCACGAGCCGCGCGCCACCGCCTACGTGCCCGAGATGACCGCGATCATCGCCGCGCTGCAGAAAAAGGGTCTCGCCTACCAGGCCGGCAGCGGCGACGTGAACTATGCGGTGCGCAAGTTCGACGGCTACGGCAAGCTGTCCGGCAAGTCGCTGGATGAGCTGCGCGCCGGCGAGCGCGTGGACGTGGACCAATCCAAGCAGGACCCGCTCGACTTCGTGCTCTGGAAGCGCTCCAAGCCCGAGGAGCCGAAGTGGCCCTCGCCGTGGGGCGACGGGCGGCCGGGCTGGCACATCGAGTGCTCGGCGATGAGCACCAAGCTGCTCGGCGAGCCGTTCGACATCCACGGCGGCGGCGAGGACCTGCAGTTCCCGCACCACGAGAACGAGATCGCGCAGTCCGAGGGCGCGAGCGGCGGCAGGTTCGTCAACTACTGGATGCACAACGCCTTCGTGCGCGTCGACGAGGAGAAGATGTCGAAGTCGCTCGGCAACTTCTTCACCATCCGCGACGTGCTGAAGCGCTACGACGCGGAAGTGGTGCGCTTCTTCATCGTGCGCGC
This sequence comes from Burkholderiales bacterium, assembly GCA_036379875.1. GTDB lineage: Bacteria > Pseudomonadota > Gammaproteobacteria > Burkholderiales > SG8-39 > SCGC-AG-212-J23. The sequence goes on from DASVFV010000043.1 coordinate 18,224, forward strand.
GCATTACCGAAGCCCGATCAACTATTCGGACAAGACGCTGGACGACGCGAAGAACGCGCTGACTCGCCTCTACACCGCTTTAAAAGACAAGAAAATACAAAATGAAAAAGTAGATTGGAACGAACCCCACGCGCAGCGCTTCAAGGAAGCGATGGACGACGATTTCGGCACGCCCGAAGCGGTGGCGGTGCTCTTCGAGCTCGCCAACAAGGTGAATAGCGGCGAGAAGCAGCTTGCCGGGCAGCTGAAAGCGCTCGGCGGCGTGCTCGGCCTTCTGCAGCGCGATCCTGCCAGCTTCCTGCAGGGCCGGCCGGCTGGCGTTTCCGTAGAATGGATCGACGGCAAGATCGCCGAGCGCGAGGCGGCCCGCAAGCGCAAGGACTATGCGGCCGCGGACGGCATCCGCAAGGAGCTCCTCGCGCAGGGCATCGTGCTGGAAGACAAGGGCGGCAAAACCACCTGGCGGCGCGCATGAGGCTCTGGATCGGCAACCTCGACCCCAACACCACGGACGATGAACTGCGCGAGTTCGTCGCCAAGTACACCAAATTCAAGATCACCGGCATCGAGCGCCATCCCGGCGACGGCTCGCGTCCGGCGGTGATGCTCGAGCTCGACGGCGGTGACCTCAAGGCGCTGGACGCCGCGCAGCGCCGGCTGCACGGGATGTACTGGAAGAGCCGTCAGCTGCACGTCGCCATCCCCTCGCGATGAGCCCTTTCGAGCTGCTTGCGCCAGCCACCCTGGCCGAAGCGGTCGCCTTGCTGGAAGACGAGGACACGCGCCCGTTCTCCGGCGGCACCGCGCTCATGCTGATGATGAAGGCCGGCGTGCTGCGCCCCAAGCGCCTGGTGAGCCTGCGCCGGCTCGGGCTCGACCGCATCGAGAGCGGCAGCTCGCTTCGGGTCGGCGCAATGACCACGCTGCGCGCGCTCGAGAAGTCCGAGGCCGTGCAGCGCGGCTGGCCCGTGATCGCGAAGATGCTGCGCACGCTTTCCAACGTGCGCGTGCGCAACGTCGCGACCGTGGGCGGCGCGCTCGCGCACGCCGATCCGCACATGGACCTGCCGCCGCTGCTCGCGGCCCTCGGCGCCCGCGTGGTGGTCCAAGGAAAACGGGGCACCCGGACCGTGCCGGTGGAGGATCTGTACGCCGGCTACCTCGAAACCACGCTGCGCAACGAGCTGATCACGCATGTCGAGATCCCCGCGGCGGGCAGCAAGCGCGCGGCCTACCTCAAGTGCACCACGCGCTCGGCGGACGATTGGCCGGCGGTCGGCGTGGCCGTGGTGCTTGGACAGGACGAGCGCATCTTCGTGTCCGCCGCGACCGACCGGCCGACGCGCATCAGCAGTGAAAAAGACATAGCCGGTCTGCCAATCGAGGGCGACCTGCACGGATCGGCTGAATACAAGCGGCAGCTCCTGAAGGTTTATCTGAAACGAGCCATGCATGAAGCGCGCAACCCAAGCCACTGAAACGCCGCAGGTCGGACGCTCCGTGCCGCGCCTCGAGTCGTGGCTCAAGGTGGCCGGCCGCGCCGAGTACGTACACAACCTGCGCCTGCCGGGCATGCTGTACGGGAAGATCTTCCGCAGCACCGTCGCGCACGGGCGCATCAAGCGCATCGACGTGTCCGCAGCGCAGGCGCTCGCCGGGGTTTACAAGGTCATCACCTCGAAAGAAATACGAGCCGTCATCCCCGAGCCTTATTTCGGCCCGGCGTTCCACGACCAGCCCATCCTGGCGGTCGACAAGGTGCACTACGTCGGCGAGCCGGTCGCCGTGGTGCTCGCGTCCGACCCGCACGTCGCCGAGGAGGCCGTCCACCTCATCAGCGCGGAGTACGAGGAGTTGCCCGCGGTGTACGACGAAGTCGAGGCGATGACTTCGAAGGCCATCGTGCACGACGTGCTGCGGCCCGCCGGCACCTTCCCGGATCTCAAGCATCTGAAGGACAGGAAGAACACCAACGTCGCGCTCGATTTCCATTTGCGCCGCGGCAGCGCCGCGGAAGCGATGAAGAAAGCCCATCGGGTCTTCGAGCACCGCTTCCGCACCCAGCAGGTGATGCACACGCCGCTCGAGCCGCTCGTGTCGGTGGCGGAGTCCACCGAGAGCTCGCTCACCATCCACACCGCCTCGCAGAGCCCGTCGTTCGTGCGCATCGAGATGGCGCGCCTGCTCGGCTGGCCGGAGAACCGCATCCGCGTGCGCGTGCCGTTCCTGGGCGGCGGCTTCGGCGCCAAGCTCTACATCAAGCTGGAAGCCCTGGTGAGCGTTCTCAGTCTCTTGACAAAAAGACCCGTCAAGGTCTCGCTGACGATGGAAGAGCAGTTCTTCACCATCACCAAGCACGCCAGCACCTTCCGCATCAAGAGCGGTGTCGACAAGGACGGCCGCATCGTGGCGCGCGAGTGCGAGGTATGGTGGAACGGCGGCGCCTTCGCCGACATCGGCCCGCGCGTCACGCAGAAATCCGGCTTCACCGCGCCCGGCCCGTACGACATCGAGCACGTTTCCATCGACTCCTACGCGCTCTATACGAACCTGCCGCCGGCCGGCGCGCTGCGCGGCTTCGGCATCCCGCAGCTGGTCTGGGCCTACGAGGGCCACACCGACATGATGGCGCGCGAGCTCGGCATCGACGCGGTCGAGTTCCGGCGCCGCAACCTGCTGCGCGACGGCCGCCCGCAGGCCACCGGCACAGTCATGAAGGACGCGGCGATCGAGAAAGTGCTGGAGCGGGCCGCCGCCCTGATCGACTGGGGCAAGCCCCTGGACAAATCGAAAACCGTCAGGAAGGGCCGCGGCATCGCGCTCGGCTTCAAGGCCTGCGTCTCGCCGACCACCTCGCTCGCGATGGTGACGGTCAACGCCGACGGCAGCTGCATCGTCTATTGCAGCACCGCGGACATGGGGCAGGGCTCCGACACCGCGATGGCGCAGATCGCGGGCGAGGTGCTGCACATGGCTGCGGAGTCCATCACCGTGGTGCACTCCGACACCGACGTCACGCCTTACGACATGGCGACGCTCGGCTCGCGCTCGCTCTTCCACATGGGCAACGCGGTCAAGCTGGCCGCCGAAGATGCTCTTCATAAACTGAACAAACTAAGGTCGGAACTGCAGCTGCCGGGCGACTGCGCCATCGCGGACATCTTCAAAAAGAAATACGGCATGCAGGCGGGCAACGTGACCGGCACCGGGAGCTACATCCCGAGCTACAAGTCCCCGGACGCGAACGGCCTCACCGACAACGCCACGCCGTTCTGGATGGTCGGTGCGAGCGGCGCCGAAGTGGAGGTGGACACCGAGACCGGCCAGGTGCGCGTGACGCGGCTCGTGGACGTCGCGGACGTCGGCACGCCGAGCTCCTTCTTGAGCTCGTTCAGCTTGTCGAGCGCGTCCTGCGCCGCCAGTCTCACGGCGTTGCCGGTATGGAAGAGCGAGCGCGAGCCGAGCGTCGCCATGTCGAACGGGGTGACGTCGGTGTCGGAATGCACGACG
>DASVFV010000044.1:0-2953 GCA_036379875.1 Burkholderiales bacterium
TCGCGCTGCCGCAGGACGTGCAGACCGAGGCCTGCGATTACCCGGCCGAGTTCTTCCGGCGGCGCGAGCACCGTATCCGCAAGCCTCTGCCTGATCCGGAGCAGCTTGCCGAGGCCGCGCAACTGATGAAGAGGTCGAAAAAGCCCTTGGTCGTGGTCGGCGGCGGCGTGAAGTACGCGCTCGCCGAGAAACGCCTCGCCGCCTTCGCCGAAGCGCACGGGCTTCCGGTGGCCGAGACGCAGGCCGGCAAGGGCAGCCTCGCCTGGGATCACGCGTGCAATGTCGGCGCCATCGGCGTGACCGGGACCGCGGCGGCGAACAAGCTGGCCGCGGGCGCCGACGTGGTGCTGGCGGTCGGCACACGCCTCGGCGACTTCGCCACCGGATCGCGCGCGCTGTTCGCCGACGCCAGGCTGATCCAGCTGAACGTCGCAGCGTTCGATGCCGCGAAGCACGGCGCGGTGGCGCTGGTCGCGGACGCGGACGCCGGGCTCGAGGCGCTTGGCCGCGCCTTGCGTGAATGGAAAGCGCCCGCGGCGTGGACCGAGCAGGCGACTCGGCTGGCGCGCGCCTGGAACCGCGAGGTCGAACGCATCACGGCGGCGGGCAAGGGCAAGCCGACGGATGCACAGGTTTTGGGTTTAGTTAATTCAATACTTCCCAAAACCTCGGTCGTTGTTTGTGCGGCCGGCGGGCTGCCGGGCGAGCTGCACAAGCTCTGGCGCGCGAGCGACTCGACGAGCTATCACCTCGAGTACGGCTACTCCTGCATGGGCTACGAGATCGCCGGCGGCCTGGGCGTGAAGCTCGCGCAGCCCAAGCGCGAGGTGTGCGTGATGGTCGGCGACGGCAGCTACCTGATGATGAATTCCCAGATCGCCACCTCGGTGGCGCTCGGCGCCAAGCTCACCATCGTGGTGCTGGACAACCGCGGCTTCGGCTGCATCGAGCGCCTGCAGGGCGCGACCGGCGGCGCGTCGTTCAACAACCTCCTCGGCCCGGAGGCGCCGCGCGTGGACTTTGCCGCGCATGCGCGCAGCCTCGGTGCGCAAGCTGAAAAAGTGGACGGTCTTTCTTCTCTTGAAAATGCATTGCAACGGGCATTGCGCTCGCGCAGGACCGCCGTGGTGGTGATCGACACCGAGCCCCGGCGCGGCACCGCCGAGGGCGGCACGTGGTGGGAGGTGGCAGTCACTGCCGCACCCCGCTCTTCCGGGCAGAAAAAGGCGCGTGCGGCGTACGAACGCGCCAGGAAAAGACAGGCATTAGGAGCATAGATGGTTCGCATCGGCATCAATCCCCTCACCTGGACCAATGACGACCTGCCGGAGCTCGGCGACGACAATTCGCTCGAGACCTGCCTCGCCGAGGCGAAGCAGGCGGGCTACGAAGGCGTCGAGCTCGGCCGCAAGTTTCCGCGCGACGCGGCGGTGCTCGGCCCGATCCTGAAAAGCCACAAGCTCGACCTGGTGTCCGGCTGGTACAGCGCGCACCTGCTCGAGCGCTCGGTCGAGGACGAGATCCGCGCCATGCAGCCGCACCTCGGGCTTCTCAAGTCGCTCGGCGCCAAGGCCATGGTGTTCTGCGAGGTCTCGCGCTGCGTGCACGGCAACCGCAAGGTGGCGCTTTCGAAGCGGCCGAAGCTCGCCGAGAAGGAATGGCAGCCGTTCTGCGCCAACCTCGAAAAGGTCGGCCAGTACCTGAAGAAGCAGGGCATGGCGCTCGCCTACCACCACCACATGGGCACGGTGATCCAGGCCGAGGACGAGGTCGACCGCATGATGGATGCGACGAAATCGGTCGGCCTGCTGCTCGATACCGGCCACCTCACGTTCGCCGGCGGCGATCCGCTGCGCGCCCTCAAGCGCCATGCCAGGCGCATCGTGCACGTGCACTGCAAGGACATCCGCAAGGACAAGCTCGCGCAGGCGAAGAAGGAAGACTGGAGCTTCCTCGACGGCGTGGTCGGCGACGTGTTCGCCGTGCCGGGCGATGGCTCCATTGATTTCGACCCCATCCTCGCCGGACTGGCAAAGCACAAGTACGCGGGATGGCTGGTGGTCGAGGCCGACCAGGACCCGGCGAAGGCGCCGCCCTTGAAGCACGCGCGCATCGGCCACGATTGCCTGAGGCCCCTCGCGAAGCGATACTGGAAGACATGAGGGAGGGGGAACTCGACGCGCGGGAAGCGGCGCTCGCGCAGATCATGCGCGAGGCGAGCGAGCTCGCGCGCCGGCTGTATCTCGATCCGCAAAGCCTCGGCGTGAAGCTGAAAGGCAAGCAGGACTACATCACCGTGGCGGACGGCGAAGTCGAGCGCCTGATCGTCGGCCGGCTGGCCGAGCGTTTTCCCGAGGACGCCGTGCTCGGGGAAGAGGGCGGCCCGCAGGGCGGCGGCAAAGCGCGCAGTGATTCCATTTGGATCATCGACCCGATCGACGGCACGGCGAACTTCGCGCACCGCATCCCGCATTTCTCGATCTCGATCGGCTTCCTGTCCGGCGGCGAGCCGCAGCTCGCCGCGCTCGGCGCGCCGATGTACGGCGAGGTGTTCCGCGCGCGGCGCGGCCGCGGCGCGTTCTGCAACGAGCGGCGCATGCGCGTGTCCGCCACCACCGATATCAACCGCGCCATCGTCGAGCTCGGCTGGTCGGTGCGGCGACCGGCTCGGGCGTACACCGCGCTGCTGGAACGCGTGCTCGCTTCGGGGGCGACCTTCATGCGCGCCGGCTCGGGCGCGCTCGGCCTCGCGTACGTGGCCGACGGCCGCACGCACGGCTACTGCGAGCTGCACATCAACGCCTGGGACGTGGCCGCCGGCCTGCTGCTGGTGCAGGAGGCGGGCGGCTGGACCAACGATTTCTTCGCGGGCGACGCGCTCGAGAAGGGCAACCCGGTGCTCGCCTGCACGCCGGGCTTGAGGGAGGCGCTGGTCGCCATCACCGGAGTCGGG
>DASVFV010000045.1:0-3875 GCA_036379875.1 Burkholderiales bacterium
GCCGGCATGGAAGCCGATGCGCAGATGGACCGGCTCGGCGGCCGGCTTGAGCGTCTGGGCGTAGGCCTGCATCCGCGTAGCCGCGGCTGCGGCCGCGTCGGGGCTCGAAAACAGGGCGAGCACGCCGGTCTCGCGCCGGTGCAGCACGCGCCCGCCGCTCAGCTCGGCGGCGTGCCCGAGCGCCTCGAGGCAATGGCGGCCCGCGGGCCCGGCCTCGGCGAACAGCACCGTGGTATCCCGCTCGGCGGCGCGCCGCGCCGGCGCGACGGCGTCAGCCGCGGTGCTCATTTTGTCTGCCTCATGCAAGCGAAGCTATAATGCATATGCAGGACAATATGCAAAATGCAAAGTAGTGTCAAACGAACCCGTGTCAAACTAGCCCACGCCGAGCTCGCCGACGCACGCCGGGCCTTGCTAAGGCTGGCGGAGCAGGTGGCGACCGTGCAGGCGGCGGCCGCTACCGGGATTCACCAGAGCCAGGTATCGCGCCTGTTCCGCGGGCAGTTCACGCGCATCTCGCCCAACGTGAGGGCGCTGCTCGACTACGCGGCGGCGGGTGCGCGGCCGCGCCCGGCGCGCGAGCTGGCGCCGGGCAAGGAGGCGGTGATCCGGGAAGCGTTGAAAACCTGGGACTCGACGCCGCAGGGGGCGCGCGCGCTGGTGCGGCTGCTCAGGTCGGTGCGGGAGGTGCGTGCTACCCGGACTGCGCGGCGCACGCGGTAGCGACCTACGGCAGCAGGCCCTTGAGCACGAGCGTGATGCCGGCGAAGAACAGGACGATCAGGAGCAGCACCAGACCGGCCGCGCGCTCCTCGGTGGCCACCAGCGCCGATTCCGGCCGGCCGTTGCGCGGCACCGCCGTGTAGAGCAGGATCCAGCAAAGCCCCAGGCAAGCCGCTCCGCAAAACACCAGGATCACGTTCGATGCCATGCATGCCTCCTGCGCAAATTGTCCGGGCGAGGGGGTTGCCGTTCCATGCGCGCGCACACGGTGCGCATAGCCGTTCCATAGCCGCCGCTTTCCGGTAATCTGCGCGCGAACGTGCGCGCAGCCCCCTACCTGGTCAGCGCCGCGGCGGTCGCGGTTGTCGGGCTCGCCGGGCACGCGCTGACGCGCGCGATGCCGCTGCCGCACGTCTCGATCCTGTTCATCGCCGCCGTGGTGACGAGCGCCGCGTTCTGGGGCTTCGGCCCGGCGCTGTTCGCCGCGCTGCTGAGCGTGGCCTGCGAGAGTTATTTTTTCTACGCGCCGATTTTCAGCTTCCGGGTCGCCGATCCGCAGCACATCGCCGACCTGGCGGCGTTCATCCTGGTCGCCGCGTTCACCAGCCGGCTGGCGGCGTCGATGCGGGCGCGCACGCTCGAGGCGCAGCGGCGCCAGGAAAGCATGGCTGCGCTCCTCGTGTTCAGCGAGAAGCTCGCGCTCGCCGAAAGCGATGCGGAGCTGCACGCCGTGATCCTCGAGCACCTCGAACCGGTCTTCGGCCGGCCGCTGTCGCTGCTCGCGCCGGGCGATGCCGCGGCGGCGGCGCCGCAGGGCCGGCGCATCGAGGTGCTCGCCGGTCCTCACGGCCCGGTCGGTGTGCTGAGCGCGCCGCCGGCGGGACCGGCCGCCGATCCAGACTACGCCCGCGCGCTGCTCGACCGGGCGGCGCTGGCGCTCGACCGCGCGCGCCTGCGCCGCGAAGTGGCGGAGGCCCGTGTGAAAGCGGAAGGCGAGGCGTTGCGCGACGCCCTCATCAACTCGGTTTCGCACGACTTGCAGACCCCGCTCGCGGCGATCCTCGGCTCGGCCACCACGCTCGAGAGCTTCGGCGCGCAAGGCAACGCGGCGCGGCAGCGCGACCTGGTGGCTACGATCCGCGAGGAAAGCGAGCGCCTCGCGAGCTACATCGACAACGTGCTCGAGCTCACGCGCATCCGCGCGGGCCGCATCGCGCCGCGCCTGGAGCTGGTCGAGCTGGCCGACATCGTCGATGCGGCATTGCGCCGCAAAGGCAAGGCGCTCGGCAGCCACGCGGTGCGCGTGGAGCTTCCCGCCGAGCTGCCGATGCTGCGGCTCGACCTCTTCCTCATGGAGCACGCGCTCGCGAACGTGCTCGACAACGCCGCCAAGTACGCGCCGGCGTCCAGCGTGCTCACGGTCGGTGCGCGCGTCGAGGGCGGGGAGGTGGTCCTCGACATCACCGACCAGGGACCCGGCATCGCCGCCGCCGACCTGCCACGCGTGTTCGATCCTTTCTACCGCGGCGCCGGGCCCGGCGAGCGGCCGGCTTCGGGCACCGGGCTGGGGCTGTCGATCTGCCGCGCGTTCGTGCAGGCGAACGGCGGGTCGGTGGAAGCGCTGAGCGCCGGCCCCGGACGCGGAACGACGTTGCGCATCCGGCTGGCGGTTCCGGAAGGTGCCGCGCTCGAGGAGGGCGTCGAGGCCGATGACTGAGCAGAGGGCCCGCATCCTGGTGGTCGACGACGAGCCGCAGATTCGGCGCTTCCTGCGCCTCGGTCTCGAGGGACACGGCTACGACGTGCTCGAGGCGGGCAGCGCCGAGGCGGCGACCCGGCAAGCGGTCGGCGGACAGCCGGATCTGGTGGTGCTCGACCTCGGCCTTCCCGACCGCGAGGGCTTCGAGGTGCTGAAGGAGCTGCGCGAATGGTCGCGCGTGCCGGTGTTCGTTCTGTCGGTGCGCAGCCGCGAGGGCGAGAAGGTGCGCGCGTTCGAGCTCGGCGCCGACGATTACGTGGTCAAGCCCTTCGGCATGGCCGAGCTGCTGGCGCGCATCAAGGCGGCGCTGCGCCGTAACGTGGCCGCAGAATCCGGCGAGCCGCTGTTCGATGTCGGCGGGCTGCAGGTCGACCTCAGCCGGCGCCTGGTGCGCGTCGACGACGTCGAAGTGCGCCTTTCGCCCAAGCAGTACCGGCTGCTCCAGATCCTGGTTTCCAACGCCGGCAAAGTCGTCACGCATCGCCAGCTCCTCACCGGGATCTGGGGCAGCGCCCATCCCGACGACGTCCAGTACCTGCGCGTGTTCGTGCGCAAGCTGCGCCGCCGCATCGAAGCGGATCCGGCGCGCCCGCGCTACCTCATGACCGAGCTCGGCGTCGGCTACCGCCTGCGCACACCGGAGCAGCTCGCCGCCGCCACGTAGCTGTTTATGCAGAAGCTATGCGCGACGGGCGGCCCGAGCATGGAACGGCAACCCGCGTCCCGCGCACAATCGCGCGGGAGGTATGCGATGAGTGGCGTTGGCGCGGTACTGGTGGTCTGCGGGATCGTCTGCCTGGCGATCTCCGGCGTGCTGCTCTATCGGATGATCCCGCGCGCGGGACAAAGCGTGCCGCCCGCCAGCGAGGGCGACTTCCGCGAGACCGGCTTCGCCCTCACGCAGTTCATCCTCATGATCGCGGGTGTGGCCCTGCTGATCAAGGGCCTGCTCTGAGCCTTTCATTTCCTAAGTAGCGTACGCACCAGCCAAATGGTCGCGGCGGCGGCCAGCAGGCCAAGAAACAGCCAGACCTCGATGTGCTTGATGTCGCCGAACACGCTTTCGGCGAGCCGGCCGGACAGCCAGCCGACGCCGCCGACGATGCACGCCCACAGTACGGCGCCGATGGCGTTGATCACGGCGAAGCGCAACGCCGGAAGCGCCGAAGTGCCGACCAGGATCGGGCCGGGAATGCGCAGGCCGTAGGCGAAGCGCATGCCGATGATCACCGGCGCGTGATAGCGGTGGATCAGGTGGTGGACGCGCTCGGCCCGCGCCGCGAGCGACGGCCAGCGCGCGAGCAGCGCCGGACCGCGCCAGCGCCCTAGCCAGAACAAGGCCTGGTCGCCGATGAATGCGGTGACCGAGGCGACCACCACCACGCCGAACGGA
>DASVFV010000046.1:0-38997 GCA_036379875.1 Burkholderiales bacterium
GGTGCTCGGCGTCGCGCTCAACGAAGTGTTCGTACCGATCCTGCGCAAGCAGTTTCCCGAGATCACGGATTTCTATCTGCCGCCGGAAGGTTGTTCCTACCGCATCGCCTGCGTCAGCATGAAGAAGCAGTACCCAGGGCACGCGAAGCGCGTGATGTTCGGCGTGTGGAGCTACCTGCGGCAGTTCATGTACACGAAGTTCATCATCGTCTGCGACGACGACGTGAACGTGCGCGACTGGAAAGAAGTGATCTGGGCGCTCACCACGCGCGTCGACCCGGCGCGCGACACCACGCTCGCGGAGAACACGCCGATCGACTACCTCGACTTCGCCAGTCCGGTGTCCGGCCTCGGCTCGAAGATGGGCATCGACGCGACCAACAAGTGGCCGGCCGAGACCTCGCGCCGCTGGGGCCGCCCGATCGTCATGGACGCCGAGGTGAAGCGGCGCGTGGACGCCCTCTGGCAGGACCTCGGCCTCTAAAAGCCTTGAAATAGCAGGGCTTCCGCCTTATTATTAGCACTCGAAGTAATTGAGTGCTAAACCCCTTTAGCGACGACTTGGAAGCCCCAAGTCTTTGTATTTTCAGACACTTTCAATGGGAGTTACCGCATGAAAATCCGTCCGTTGCATGACCGCGTGATCGTCAAGCGCATCGAAGAGGAGCGCAAATCCGCGGGCGGCATCGTCATCCCCGACACCGCCGCCGAGAAACCCGACCAGGGCGAGATCGTCGCCGTGGGCAAGGGCAAGAAGGACGACAACGGCAAGCTGATTCCCGTCGACCTCAAGGTCGGCGACCGCGTGCTGTTCGGCAAGTACTCCGGACAGACCGTGAAGGTCAAGGGCGATGAGCTCCTCGTGATGCGCGAGGAAGACATCATGGGCGTAATCGAGGGTTCCTGATCCAAGGCGCGCACGCGCAACTTTTCAGAGACAGATAGAGACACACTAGGAGAAAGAAACAATGCCTGCCAAGGAAGTAAGGTTCCACGAAGGCGCGCGCGTCAAGATGGTTCATGGCCTGAACATCCTGGCCGACGCCGTGAAAGTGACGCTGGGGCCCAAGGGCCGCAACGTCGTGCTCGAGCGCTCGTTCGGCGCCCCGACCGTCACCAAGGATGGGGTCTCGGTCGCCAAGGAGATCGAGCTCAAGGACAAGTTCGAGAACATGGGCGCGCAGATGGTCAAGGAAGTGGCGTCCAAGACCTCCGACGTCGCCGGCGACGGCACCACCACCGCGACGGTTCTGGCGCAAGCCATCGTCCGCGAGGGCATGAAATTCGTCGCCTCGGGCATGAACCCGATGGACCTCAAGCGCGGCATCGACAAGGCGGTGGTCGCGGTGGTCGAGGAGCTGAAGAAGATCTCCAAGCCCTGCTCGAGCTCCAAGGAGATCGCGCAGGTCGGCTCGATCTCGGCGAACGCCGACGCCAACATCGGCAAGATCATCTCCGATGCGATGGACAAGGTCGGCAAGGAAGGCGTGATCACGGTCGAGGACGGCAAGTCGCTCGAGAACGAGCTCGAGCTGGTCGAGGGCATGCAATTCGACCGCGGCTACCTCTCGCCGTACTTCATCAACAACCCCGAGAAGCAGATCGCGGTGCTCGAGGACCCCTACATCCTGCTGCACGACAAGAAGGTCTCGTCGATCCGCGAGCTGCTGCCGATCCTCGAGCAGGTGGCGAAGGCGGGCAAGCCGCTGCTCATCATCGCCGAGGAAGTCGAGGGCGAGGCGCTCGCCACGCTGGTGGTGAACAACATCCGCGGCATCCTCAAGACCGTCGCGGTCAAGGCGCCGGGCTTCGGCGACCGCCGCAAGGCGATGCTGGAAGACATGGCGATCCTGGCCGGCGGCACGGTGATCTCGGAAGAGCTCGGCCTCAAGCTCGAGAACGCCACGCTCAAGGACCTCGGCCGCGCGAAGAAGGTGGAGTCGGCGAAGGAGAACACCACCATCATCGACGGCGCGGGCGACAAGAAGCAGATCGAGGCGCGCGTCAAGCAGATCCGCGTGCAGATCGACGAGGCGACCAGCGACTACGACAAGGAGAAGCTGCAGGAGCGCGTCGCCAAGCTGGCCGGCGGCGTGGCGGTCATCAAGGTGGGCGCCGCGACCGAAGTCGAGATGAAGGAGAAGAAGGCGCGCGTCGAGGACGCGCTGCACGCGACCCGCGCGGCCGTCGAAGAGGGCATCGTCCCGGGCGGCGGCGTGGCGTTCCTGCGCACCAAGCAGGCGCTCGAAGGCAAGGTGAAAGGCGACAACGAGGACCAGAACGCCGGCGTGAAGATCGTGATGCGCGCGCTCGAGGAGCCGCTGCGCATCATCGTCGACAACGCGGGCGCCGAGCCCTCGGTGGTGCTCAACAAGGTGCTCGAGAGCAAGGGCAACCACGGCTTCAACGCGCAGACCGAGGAGTTCGGCGATCTCGTGCAGCAGGGCGTGATCGACCCGACCAAGGTCACGCGCACCGCGCTGCAGAACGCCGCGTCGGTCGCCGGCCTGATGCTCACCACCGACGCGATGGTGGCCGAGCTGGTCGAGGAGAAGAAGGGCAGCGGCGGCGGCCATTCGCACGGCATGCCCGGCATGGGCGGCATGGGCGACATGGACATGTAACTCGACGCCAGTCGAGTGAGCCCCGCGCAGGCGGGGATCCGTCTTCGAAAGGAAGGGGCCCGGAAGGGCCCTTTTCTTTTGCTAGACTGAAATCATGCTGCTACGCCACGGACCGCTCAGCTATGACCAGGCGGGGCACAGCGTGCAGTTGAACGGCCAGCCGGTGGAGCTCTCCGCGCGCGAAATGAGCCTGCTCGAGATCTTCCTGCAGCGTGCCGGGCGCCTGGTGTCGAAGGAGCAGCTGATGGCGCGGCTCAGCGCGTCCGGCGAAGAGCAGGTGTCGCCCAACGCGATCGAGGTCTACGTGCACCGGCTGCGCAAGAAGCTCGAGCCCGGCGGCGTGCGCATCGCTACGGTGCGCGGCCTCGGCTACAGCCTGGAAAGATCCGAACCGCTATAATTCGCGCCTTCCGCAGTGCGCTTCTCCCGGGCCAAGTAGCTCAGTTGGTAGAGCAGAGGACTGAAAATCCTTGTGTCGGCGGTTCAATTCCGTCCTTGGCCACCAACATCCCTCATTTCTTTGCCTGCAGATGCGTGGCCGGTAGGGTCGGCTCGTAGCGCGGGTCGACCGTGACTTCGTCGTAGTAGTACGTGTTCGGCAGCGCCGCGGCTTTCTTCAGCTTTGCCGGGTCGAGCTCCGAGATGTAGATCGGCGTGCGCACCCCGCCCGCGTCGATCCAGCCCAGCACCGCGCGCGGCTTGCCGCGGATGAACACCAGCTCCGATACGCGGCGGAACGTCGAGTCGCCGGCGCGATGGCGATGAATCACCTTCAGACCGAGCCGGATTTTCCTGCGGTTGCGCATGCGGGGGATTGCCGCCGTCATGCAGGCTTTGTGCCGCGGTAGGGGAAACGACCACAGCGCGCTAGGCGCGCGCGTTGAGGTTCGCTTCGACGTGACGCTCGAGGTCGGCGAGCGTCTTGATCGACTTCAGCTCCTCGTCGGACACGCTCACCCCGAACTCCTCCTCGACCTTGAACATGAACTCGATGAAGGTGAGCGAGTCGATGCCGAGCGCGTCGAGCGGCGCTTGCGCATCCAGCCGGTCGGGATTGATCGAGAATTCCTGCCCCGCGAGTCGGCGGATGCGGGCCAGCGTGTCCATCGCGGATGAATTATAGTCTTGCGCTGGGGGAACTCGATGGCCGCAGGCAATCGATGGCCGCAAGCATGCGTGCGCTGACACGCACCCGTCGCAAGGCGCAGGCCAGGCCGCCGCGCATGTCCGCGCTGCTCGGCCTGCAGAAGGTCGATCTGTTCAAGGGCCTCGACAGCTACACGCTGCGCGAGATCGCCGCGCAGTGCAACTGGACGCGCTGCAAGCGCAACGAGTACGTGATCCGCCGCTACGGCACCGATCGCGACGTGTACTTCGTGATCGCCGGCATGGTGCGCGTGGCGGCCGCCGCGGGACGCGGCCGGCGCATCATCTTCCGCGACGTGGCGGCCGGCGAGGTGTTCGGCGAGCACTCGGCGATCGACGGCCGCGCGCGCTTCGCCGACGTGCTCGCGCTGCGCGAATCGCTGCTCGCCTCGATGACGCCGGAAGTGTTCCGCGCCATCCTCGCGAGCCACGCCTCGGTGCGCGAGCGCCTGCTGCGGCGCCTGACCGGCTCGGTGCGCGAGCTGACCGACCGCCTGCTCGAGCTCGGCGCGCAGCCGGTGCAGCGGCGCATCTGGGCCGAGCTGGTGCGCCTCGCGCGCGTCGCCGGCGTGGAGGCGAACCGCGCGCGCCTCGAGCCCGCCCCGCCGCACAGCGACATCGCGAGCCGCGTCGGCACCGCGCGCGAGCAGGTGTCGCGCGAGTTCTCGCGCCTCGCGCGCCAGGGCCTGCTGGAGCGCGCCGGAGGGCGCGCCGGACGCGCGCTCGCGCTCACGCTGCCCGACGTCGCGGCGCTCGAGGAGCTGGCGGGCGACGCGCAGGCCGACGCGGACAACGCGACGGCGCCGCCGCTCGACGAGCCGCGCGCCTTCGTCGGCGTGTCCGAGCCGCGCCAGCCGCGCGCCATCCTGGTGGCCGAGATCTCCGATTCCGTGGCGCTCATGGAGCGCGACGAGGAACGCACCGTCGAGCGCTGCCGCGCCTTCCTCGCGCACGCCACCGCGCAGACCATCCCCACCCATGCCGGGCGCAGCATGCTGAAGATCCCGGCCGACGGCTTCATCGCCGAGTTCGCCGACGTGGCGCAGGCGGTGCGCTGCGCCTTCGAATTGCACGCCGACCTCGCGCGCTTCAACGCGCGCCTCGCCGCGCCTACGCTCGGCATGCGCCTGGGCGTGCACTTCGCCGAGGTCATCGTGCAGACCTTCAACGTGCTCGGCGACGGGGTGAACGTGGCGGCGCGGCTCGCCGAGCTCGCCAATCCCGGCGAGACCATCGTCTCGGCGCAGGTGCGCGACCAGCTCACCAGCGGCGTGGAGGCCTCGGTCGAGGATCTGGGCGAGCAGCGCCTGCGCAACCGCGAGCGCGCGGTGCGCGTATTCCGCGTCTGGCCGCCGGCGCAGCAGGTTGAGACCTGGACGCCGAGCGCCGCGGTGCAGGCGCACGGGCGTCCCTCGGTGGCGGTGATCCCGTTCGCGCTGCGCTCCGACGACGCGCGCTTCGCCTCGATCGGCGACGGCCTGGCCGACGACGTGATCGCCGCGCTGTCGCGCATGGCGGATTTCTTCGTCATCTCCCGCCTGTCGAGCATGGCGTTCCGCCGCGCGCCGCTCGGCGTGCGGCGCATCGGCGAGCTGCTCGGCGTGCAATACGTGCTGTCGGGCAGCGTGCAGACCAACCATCCGCGCGCGCTGCTGATGGCCGAACTCGCCGATACGCGCGACGGGCGCATCGTGTGGAGCGAGCGCTTCCACGGCGACCTCGCCGACGTGTTCGCCATGCAGGGCGAGCTGGCGCGCAAGGTAGTGCAGAGCGTCGCGCCGTTCGTGCGCTCGCTCGAGCTGCGCCGCGCGCGCATCTCGAGCTTCGAGCAGCTCGATTCCTACGCCATCACGCTGCGCGGCGTGGAGCTGATGCACCGCCTGGCGCGCGAGGACTTCCTGCAGGCGCGCCGCGCCTTCGAGACCGCGATCGCGCGCGACCCGGTGTCGCCGCGCCCGCACGCCTGGCTCGCCAAGTGGCACGTGCTGCGTGTCGCGAACGGTGCGAGCGAGGACGCGGCGAGCGACGCGGCCGCGGCCATCGCGAGCGCGGAGCGCGCACTGGCCTGCGACCCGGACGACGCCCTCGCGCTCGCGGTGGCGGGGCACGTCGCGGGGCGCTCGCGCTACGACCTGGACGGTGCCGAGCGCTGCCTCGCCCAGGCGCTGGCGGTCAATCCGAACGAGCCGCTCGCGTGGCTGTGGACTGGCATCAACCATGCGTGGCGCGGGCGCGGACGCGAGGCGATCGAGTGCAGCGAGCGCGCTCTGTCGCTCTCGCCGCTCGACCCGATGATCTACTACTTCAACTCGCTCGCCAGCACCGCGCACCTGCTCGCCGGCAGCTATGAGCGGGCGCTCGAGCTGTCGGAGCGCTCGCTGCGCGACAACGTGCTTCACACGCCCACCCTGAGGACGCTGGCTGCCGCGCAATTCGAGCTCGGCCGGATGCGCGAGGCGCGCGAGACGGTGCGCCGCCTGCTCGAGACCGAGCCGGGACTGACGGTGGGGGCGTTCCGCGCGCGCTACCCGGGGCGCGACAGCCCGCAGGGCGAGCGCTTCATGAGCGTGCTGGAAGCTGCCGGGCTGCCGGGCTGAAGGCGGGCCGGCTCGGCAGCGCGGCGATCGACACGCCGGCCGAGATCACCACGAACGCAGCGAGTTCTACGGCCGAGGGCGCCTCGCCGAGGAAGATCCGCGCGAGGATTGCGGTCAGCACCGGCACCAGCGCCACGCACGCGCTCGCGCGCTCGCAGCCGAGCCGCGCGATCGCCTGGTTGAGCGCGATCAGGGACACGCAGCCAATCAGCACACCCTGCCACAGCGCTTGCCAGGCGAGCTCGGCGGCCGGCACGCGCCACAAGGGAGCCTCGGCCGAGTACAGGTACCAGGGCACCACCACCAGCGCGGAATAGAGCGAAACGATCGCCGCGCCGTGCATCACGCCGACGCCCCAGTTGCGCAGTTGTAGCACGTAAAGCGCGCCGAGCGCCGATGCGCCGAGGAACATCGCATCGCCCAGCAGCACGGCAGGGCTCGGCGCCGCGGCGCTCCAGAGCGCGAGCGCGAGCACGCCGAGCGCGCAAAGCGCGCCGCCGATCAGCGCGCGGGCGGAGGGCCGGCGCGCCAGCAGCACCAGGCCGAGCAGCGCCACCCAGACCGGCGAAACGCCCGGGCCGAGCGCGGCCTGGTGCGTGGCTGGCGCGAACTGCAGGCCGCAGATCACCAGCGCGCCCATGCCGGCCCCTTGGAAAAGCGTGAGCGGCACGCCGCGCAGCCAGGCGGCGCGACCGATCGAGCGCCCGTGCAGCGCGAGGTAGGGAAGGAACAGGAGCGCAGCGAGGCCGAAGCGCAGCGCGATCAGCTCCTGGGCGCTGAACGCGCCGGTGACCGCGGCGCGCGTCGCGACCGGGTAGGCGGCCCAGATCAGCACCGCAGCCGCGGCCGCGAAGTAGCCGTTCACGCCGTGTGCACCGGGCAACCGCCGCGACGGCGCCGGCGCACCGAGCTCGCGTAGGTGCCTATCGGGCGGACCGGGGCGAGGTTCGGCTTCACGATGGTCTCCTCGTAGCGCGACCATGCATCCGGCGGGAACGCCGCCATGTCGGCCACCACGCCGAAGCGGTTCGAAACGTCGTCGTCGTAGGTGGTCCGGTGCAGCGGCTGCACCTGCAGGAGCGGCGTCTCGGTGCTGAAGTGGATCGGCACGTCGGTCTTGATCAGGCGCAGATTGGTAAACAGGGGGCCGAACCAGCGGTCGGTCTCGACGATGCCCTCGTAGAGATCGAACGCGAGGTTGCGCGGCAAGTTGGCCGGCGGGCGCACCAGCACGCTCCAGTCCTCGGCGCTGCCGATCATCAGGCCGGTCCACAGCTGCACGATGCCGGGCTCCGGCACCGCGGTCAGGAACGGCGGCGCGAAGCCGCGCAGCCGTTTCGGCGCGGCGCGGTCAAAGCGCGCCTGGAAGCCGGGAAACTGCACGCTTTGCAGCGGATACCAGGCCTTCGCGCCGCGGTAGGTCCAGATGATTTCGGCGCCGTCCCACTGCAGCGTGAAGTCGATGGGCGGAAACACGTACCAGCCGAAGGACGAGGCCGCGCGCAGCGCCTCGCAATACTGGAAGCCGCGCGAGGGCAGCGTCCCGAGCACCGAGCTGTCGGCCCGAATCGGCGCGCGACATCCTGGTACCGCCCGGTAGAAAGTGACGACCGGGCTCGGCTGGCGTGTTTCGCTCATGCGGCGCCTACTTGCGCAGCGCGGCGGGCGCTGCGCCGCTGCCGAAACGGATCGCGCGGCCGTCCTTGGTGGCGGCGTCGGAGGCGCGCAGCACGCGCGGCGCGGCGCCGGAACCATAGCGCACGCGGCGCGAATCGACGATTTTCTTCGAGGGCTTGCGGACCACTTTCTTGCTGGACATGAGTTATCTCCTTGGGCGGTTCGGTCGGATGGTTCAGAGTCGCGAATGCGCCGCGTTTCGCGGCGCCAGAGCAAGGTGCCCCGCCGGCGCGGGCTTCATCAAGCCTTCGGGGCTGGGAAAGAATGAAAGGTTTGGCTGGCGCAGGCGCCTCAGGGGAAGCGGAGCGCCGCGCAGCGCGCCCGGACGCAGGCGCAGGCCGTGCCGCAGCGCCGCAAAGGGTCCGGAGGACCGGTATTGGCACTGACCTGTGCGTAAACGCACATTGTCCGGTTGAATGTTGGGGTTCTTTTTACAGCTTCCGGAAACGCTTGCCACTGCCGCGGCTTATCGTGCGGGGATGGTCCGCATCCTGCTAATGGACGACCACGCGTTGGTGCGCGAGGGGGTCGCGCGGCTGCTGGAGGAGTCGCCCGGGCTGCGCGTGGTCGGCTCGTTCGACGACGACGCGCTGGCGGTGCGCTTCGCCGCCCGCGCCGAGCCCGACGTGGCGATCCTCGACATCACCATGCCGCGCGCGAGCGGCATCGACGTGGCGCGGCGCCTGCGCGCCGTGTCGCCGAGGACGCGCCTGCTCTTCCTCTCCATGCACGCAGCCGTCGAGTACGTGCAGCAGGCCTTCTGGGCCGGCGCGCACGGCTACGTGCTGAAGGAGTCGGCCGCCAACGAGCTGGTCGCGGCGGTACGCGCGGTGCACGGCGGCGAGCGCTACCTGAGCGCCACGCTGCCGCCCAGCACGCGCGAGCAGCTGCCCGGCGAGGACCCGCTCGAGCGCCTGAGCGCGCGCGAGATGCAGGTGCTGAAGCTGGTGGTCGAGGGCAACACCAGCAACCAGGTCGCCACGCAGCTCGGACTGTCGCCGAAGAGCATCGACACCTATCGCAGCCGGCTGATGGCCAAGCTCGACGTCGACCACCTGCCGGCGCTCGTCAAGTTTGCCATTCGCCGCGGCCTCACCAGCGCCTGAGCGCTTGCGCGTCCTCCTCGTGGAGGACGACGCTGCGGAAGCCGAGGCGGTGCTGCGCGCGCTGCGCGCGAGCGGGCCGGCCGTCGAAGTGCACCGGGTGGGCGACGGCGAGGAGGCGCTCGATTATCTGTTCTGCAGCGGCCGGCACGCCGCACGCGATCCCGCCGAGCAGCCGGCGCTCGTGGTGCTCGACATCAGGCTGCCGAAAGTCGACGGCATCGAGCTCCTGCGCCGCATGAAAGGCTCGCACCTGAAAGGCATTCGCGTGGTGGTCACCGCGTCCTCGCGCGAGGAGCGCGACGTGCTGGAGAGCTATCGCCTGGGCGTCGACGCGTACCTCTTAAAGCCGCTCGCGCGCGAAGCGGTGCACGATGCGCTGGCAAAGCTCGGATTCGCCTAAAAGCGCCCTATAATCGCGGCCTTGGCCGCGTCTTTGCTCACCCTTGGTCTGAATCACCTGACCGCGCCGCTGCCCATCCGGGAGCGCGTGGTGTTCCACGTCGAGCGGCTGCAGGAGGCGCTCACCGACCTCAAGCGCGGCCTCGCCTCCGAAGCCGCGATCCTCTCGACCTGCAACCGCACCGAGCTGTACGTGAGCTCCGGCGAGCGGCCCGACGAGCTGGCCCACTGGCTGGCGCAGTACCACCGCGTCGCGCCCGGCGAGCTGCAGCCGTATCTCTACACGCTGCCGCACGAGCAGGCGGTGCGCCACGCCTTCCGCGTCGCCTCCGGGCTCGATTCCATGGTGCTCGGCGAGCCGCAGATCCTCGGCCAGATGAAGGAGGCGGCGCGCGCCGCCGAGTCCGCCGGCACGCTGGGCAGCCTGCTGCACCGCCTGTTCCAGCGCTCCTTCGCGGTGGCGAAGGAGGTGCGCTCGACCACGCGCATCGGCGCGGCCAGCGTGTCGATGGCGGCCGCCGCGGTGAAGCTCGCCGCGCGCATCTTCCCGAGCCTCAAGGATCAGAACGTGCTCCTGATCGGCGCAGGCGAGATGATCGAGCTCACCGCCACGCACTTCGCCGCGCAGGCGCCGGCGCGCATGGCGGTCGCCAACCGCACCACCGAGCGCGCCGAGCGCCTCGCCGCGCGCTTCAACGCCCACGCCATCGAGCTGCGTACCCTCGGCGAGTGCCTGCATGAATACGACATCGTGGTGTCGTGCACCGCGTCCTCGCTGCCGATCCTCGGCAAGGGGCTGGTGGAGCGCGCGCTGCGCGCGCGCCGGCGCCGCCCGATGTTCATGGTCGACCTCGCGGTGCCGCGCGACATCGAGCCCGAGGCGGGCGAGCTCGACGACGTATTTCTCTACACCGTCGACGACCTGGCCGAGATCGTGAGCGGCAACCTCGACGCGCGCCGCTCCGCGGTGGAGCAGGCCGAGGCGATCATCGAGGCGCAGGTCGGCCAGTTCATGCACTGGATGCGGCTGCGCGAGGGCGTGCCGCTGATTCGCGCGCTGCGCGAGGAAGCCGACGCGGCGCGCCGCGAGGAGCTCGAGCGCGCGCTGAAGGCGCTGGCGCGCGGCGAGGACCCGGCCGTGGTGCTCGAGGCCCTGTCGCGCTCGCTGACCAACAAGCTGCTGCACGGACCGACCCAGGCCTTGTCCGAGACCCTGAAGCGCAAGTGAACCCGAGGCTGCGCACCAAGCTCGACAGCATGGTCGGGCGGCTGGGCGACCTGGAGCGCCTGCTCGCCGCGGAGAACGCGACGCGCGACATGGAGCAGTTCAAGAAGCTCTCGCGCGAGCACGCCGAGGTGTCGGGCCTGGTGTCGCTCTTCCAGCAGTACCGCCAGGCCGAGGGCGACGCCGAGGCGGCGCGCGAGCTGAAGCTCGACGAGGAGCTGAAGAGCGCGCGCGCCAGCATGGACAGGCTGCAAGCCGAGCTGCAGAAGGCGCTGCTGCCGAAGGACCCGAACGACGAGCGCAACCTGTTCATCGAGGTGCGCGCCGGCACCGGCGGCGACGAGTCGGCGCTGTTCGCCGGCGACCTGTTCCGCATGTACACGCGCTACGCGGAGCGCAAGGGCTGGCAGGTCGAGCTGATCTCCGAGAGCCCGTCGGAGCTCGGCGGCTACAAGGAAGTGATCGCGCGCATCGTCGGCCAGGGCGCGTTCTCGCGCCTCAAGTTCGAGTCGGGCGGCCACCGCGTGCAGCGCGTGCCGAAGACCGAGGCGCAGGGCCGCATCCACACCTCGGCGTGCACGGTGGCGGTGCTGCCCGAGGCCGACACCCTCAGCGAGGTGGTGCTCAACCCGGCGGAGCTGCGCATCGACACCTTCCGCGCTTCCGGCGCGGGCGGCCAGCACGTCAACAAGACCGAGTCGGCGATCCGCGTCACCCACCTGCCGACCGGCATCGTGGTGGAGTGCCAGGACTCGCGCTCGCAGCACAAGAACCGCGAGAAGGCGCTCGGCATCCTGGCCGCGCGCATCCGCGACAAGCAGGAGCGCGAGCAGCAGCAGAAGATGGCCTCGACGCGCAAATCGCTGATCGGCTCCGGCGATCGCTCGGAGCGCATCCGCACCTATAACTTCCCGCAGGGGCGCGTCACCGACCACCGCATCAACCTCACGCTGCACAAGATCGACCGCATCCTGGACGGCGAGCTCGACGAGCTGGTCGACGCGCTCGCCCACGAGCACCAGGCCGAGCAGCTCGCCAGCCTGACCGAAGAAGCCGCTTGATCGTGCAGCAAGCGCTTTGCGCGAGCGGCATCGAGCCGCGCGAGGCGCGCCTGCTGCTCGCCGCCGCGACCGGGTTCTCCGAAGCAAGTCTGATCGGCTTTCCGGAAAAATCCCTGCCCGAAGAAGCCGAGCGGCGGTTCGCCGGCTTCACCGCACGCCGAAAGACCGGCGAGCCGGTGGCGTACATCCTCGGCCGCAAGGAGTTCTACGGCTTGGAGCTGGCAGTGAATCCCGCGGTGCTCATCCCGCGGCCCGAGACCGAGCTTCTCGTCGACTTGGCCTTGCGGTTCGGCTTTTCAAAAGCGGTGGACCTCGGCACCGGCTCCGGCGCCATAGCGCTTGCGCTGAAGAAGCAGCGGCCGCTCGCGCGCGTCGTCGCAGTGGAAGCGAGCGCCGCGGCGCTGGTCGTCGCCAAGCGCAACGCAACGAAACATTCCCTCGACGTGGAGTTCCGCCACGGCCAGTGGCTCGAGGGGATCGAAGAGTCGTTTGACCTCATCGTTTCCAACCCGCCTTATGTCACGGCCGGCGATCCGCATCTCGCCGAACTGAGCTTCGAGCCGATCGGCGCGCTGGTGAGCGGCGCCGATGGCCTTGACGCCATCAGGGTATTGGCGAGCAGCGCGCCCGCGCACCTCGCGGCGGGCGGCTGGCTGCTGCTCGAGCACGGCATGGGGCAGGACCGCGCAGTGCGCGAGCTGTTGATCGCCGCGGGCCTTGAAGAAGTGGCGAGCTGGCCCGATCTGGCTGGGATCCCGCGGGTGAGCGGAGGAAGGCGTAAAATCTGACTATGGACACTCAAGAGCGCATCAAGCAGCAGGTCACCAGCAACCGCGTGTTCCTGTTCATGAAGGGCACGCCGCAGTTTCCGCAGTGCGGCTTCTCGGCCCTCGCCGTGCAGGTGCTGAACGCCTGCGGTGTGAAGGACTTCGGCAGCTTCAACGTGCTCTCCGATCAGGCGATCCGCGAGGGCATCAAGCAGTACGCCAACTGGCCGACCATCCCGCAGCTCTACATCAACGGCGAGTTCGTGGGCGGCTCGGACATCATGCGTGAGATGTACCAGTCGGGCGAGCTGCAGAAGCTGCTAGAGACCGAGAAGGCGTAAACAGGCGTTCACCTGCCCTCGGTAGCTCTCGCCGAACAGGTTCAGGTGGTTGAGCAGGTGGTACAGGTTGTAGAGGTGCTTGCGCCGCGCGTAGCCCTCGCTTAGAGGGCCGTAGGCTTTGTAGAACTCGCGCGGAAATCCGCCGAATAGCTCCGTCATCGCGAGGTCCGCTTCGCGGTCGCCGTAGTACACGGCCGGGTCGAACACCACCGGGCCTTCCTTCGTAAAGCCGACGTTCCCGTTCCATAGGTCGCCGTGCAGCAGCGAGGGTGCGGGATGGTGGTTGTCCAGGAGTGTGATTGGAGGAAGTGCGATGCCTGCCTTCACCGCCTGGGGCCGTAACCGGCATTCCACGAAGAACTCCGCCCAGCTGTCTCTCCACGAATTAATTTGCGGCGCGAGGCCGATGTAGTTGTCGCGCGCCCAGCCGAAGCGCGGCCCGGTCTGGCGATGGAGATGGGCGAGCGCCTCGCCCATTGCACTCCAGCTTCCGGTCTTTCGTAGATCGAGGCGCTCCAGCAAGATGAACGCGCGCCCGTCCTTCACGCCGTGGTCGAGCACGCGCGGCACGCGGATGTGCGGGCGCAACGCCTCGAGGCCTTCGGCCTCCGCGGCATAGGCGTCGGCCCGCTCCGCGGCGGCCTGCTTGGGAAACCCGCGCATTACCCGGACGTGAGCCGGGTGTTCGCGAGGTTGAGCCGCTCGACCAGGATGCCGATGAAGGCGCGGTCGAAGTGGCTGCGGCACGCGATCGAGGCGCGCTCCAGGTCCTCGGTGCGCACACGCACGATGTGCGCGTCCTTGGCAGCCGCCACGGTGGCGCCGCGCTCGCGGCGCTCGGCCGACAGGTAGGCCATCTCGCCGAAGCACTCGCCGGGGCCGAGCACCGAGAGCAGCTTGCGGTTCTTGGTGACGCGCACCTCGCCTTCCACCAGCACGCAGAAGAACTCGCCGCGCTCGCCCTCGCGCACGATCTCGGTGCCGGCGGCAACCTGCTGCCACTGGCCGAGGCGCACCACCTCCCAGAGCTCCGGCTCGGTGAAGCGCTGGAAGAACGGCATGGCGCGCAGCGCGGCGAACTTGTCGGCCTCGCCGAAGCCCTCGCGCCGCGCGCTGCGGCGCCCCTGGCGCAGCGCGGCGACCAGCTCCTCGGCGAACTCGTCGCCGCTGTGGTAGCGCGACGCCGCCTCCTTGTGCATGGCGCGGCGCACGATGCGGTCGAGCGCCTCGGGCACCTCGCGCCGGTGCGAGGAAGGCGGCGGCGGGTCCTGCTGCGTGATCTGGTAGATCATGCTGAACTTGTTCGAGCCTTGGAAGGGCAGCTTGCCCGACAGCATCTGGTACATCACCACGCCGAGCGAATAGAGGTCGGTGCGGTGATCGACCAGCTCCTCGCGGATCTGCTCGGGCGACATGTAGGCCGGCGAGCCGACGCCGGTGATCTGCGTGGTCTCGGCGCCGACGTTGAGCGCGAGGCCGAAGTCGCCGATGCGCACGTCGGTGGGCGCCGAGGCGTAGAGCAGGTTGCCGGGCTTGATGTCGCGGTGCGTGACGCCCTGCATGTGCGCGTACGCGAGGGCGCGCGCGCACTTGAAGATGATCTCGACGGTCTGCTCGATCGGCAGCAGCTTGTCGGGCGCGCAGAACGCCTCCATGGTGCCGCCCGGCACGTACTCCATGACGATGTAGCCCGACTCGTCGCCGATGCCCGCGTCATAGATCTGCGCGATGTGCGGGTGGTCGAGCTTGCCGGCGAGCGACGCCTCGGTGAAGAACAGCTTGCGGAACAGGCGCCCGCGCGTAGGGTCGCGCAGCGACTCGGGGAAGATGCGCTTCACCGCGACCTGGCGGTTGCGGAACGGGTCCTGGCAGAGGAACACCTCCGAGGTGGCGCCCTCGCCGAGCTTGCGGATCACCGGGTAGTTTGCGACGTGCTCCATCAGACGCCGGACAGGCGCAGGTTGGCGTTGGACAGGCGCTCGACCAGGATCTCCATGAACGCGCGGTCGAACTTGTGGCGGCAGCTCTCGGAGGCCTGCTCGAGGCGGCGCGTCGGCACCGCGATGATGCTCGCCTCGGCCGCCACCGTGACGTCGGCGCCGCGCGCGTGCTCCTTGCGCGAGAGATACGCCATCTCGCCGAACGGCTCGCCCGCGCGCAGCACGTTGAGCAGCTTGCCGTGCTTGCTGATCTTCACCTCGCCCTGCGCGAGGATGCAGAAGTAGTCGCCCGGCTCGCCTTCCTTCATCAGCGCTTCTCCGGCCGGCGCGTGGCGCCAGGTCGAGATGCGCGCCACTTCCCAGAGCTCGGCGTCGGAGAAATTCTGGAAGAACGGCAGCCGGCGCAGGGTCTCGAAGCGGTCGGAGTCGGCGAACTCCTGCGCCTTGCGCGCGCCGAAGTGCTGCGGGCGGAACGCGGCGGCGAGGTCGGCCGAGAAATCGCCCCAGTTGGCGTAGCGCTTGGCGAGCTCCTTGGCCATCGCGCGGCGCACGATCGCATCGACCGCGGGCGGCACCTCCGGGCGGAACTCGGAGGGCGCCTGCGGCTCGGTGTGCGTGATCTGGTAGATGAGCGTGAAGTTGTTGGGCGACTGGAACGGCAGCCGGCCGGTGAGCAGGTGGTACATCACCACGCCCATCGAGTAGATGTCGGTGCGGTGGTCGAGCGGCAGGTCCTTCACCTGCTCGGGCGACATGTAGGCGGGCGAGCCGACGCCGGCCACCTGCGTGGTCTCGCCGCTCGCGATCAGCGCGGCGCCGAAGTCGGTGATCTTCACGTCCGTGTCGCCGGTGTGCAGGATGTTGGCGGGCTTGATGTCGCGGTGCGTGACGCCCTGCTTGTGCGCGAACTCGAGCGCGCGCGTGCACTTGAACACCACCTCGACGGTGTCCTCCACGCTCAGCAGCGCCGCGGGGCTGCAGAACTTCTCCAGCGTGCCGCCGTCCACGTATTCCATCACCAGGTAGTGCTGCGTTTCATCCGCCACCGCGTCGAAGATCTGGCAGATGTGCGGGTGCTGCAGCTTGCCGGCCAGCTTCGCCTCGGTGAGGAACAGCTTGCGGTACATGCGCCCGCGCGCCGGGTCGCGGAAGGACTCCGGGAAGCCGACCTTGACCGCGACGTCGCGCAGGTTGAACGGGTCGTTGCACAGGTAGACCTCGGAAGTCGCGCCCTCGCCCAGCTTGCGCACCACCGGGTACTTGCCGATCTGGGCGAGCTCGCCCCGCGCGTTCATCGCGCCAGGCGCTTGCGCGCGCGCGCGATCGCCTTGCGCACCTCGCTCGGCGCCGTGCCGCCGGGATGCCGGCGCGCCGCCACCGATCCTTCGGGCGTGAGGAGCTTCGCCACGTCCGCGCCGATCTTGGCCGAGAATTTTTTTAGCACGGGTAACGGCAACGAGGCGAGATCGGTACCCGCGCGCTCCGCTTCGCGTACTACGCCGGCGACGATGCCGTGGGCGTCGCGGAACGGCACGCCCTTGCGCACCAGGTAGTCGGCGAGGTCGGTCGCGGTGGCGTGGCCTTCCAGCACCGCGGCGCGCATCGCCTGCGGCACCGGCTCGAGGCCGCGCACCAGCCCGGCGAAGATGGCGAGCGAGTCCTTCAGCGTGTCTACCGCGTCGAAGAGCGGCTCCTTGTCTTCCTGGTTGTCCTTGTTGTACGCGAGCGCCTGGCCCTTCATGAGCGCGAGCAGCGTGACCAGCGCGCCGAGCGTGCGGCCGCTCTTGCCGCGCACCAGCTCGGCCACGTCCGGGTTCTTCTTCTGCGGCATGATCGAGGAGCCGGTGGTGTAGCCCTCGGGCAGGCGCACGAAGCCGAAGCGCGGGCTCGCCCACAGCACGATCTCCTCGGCGAGCCGCGACAGGTGCACCATCGCGAGCGCGGCGGCGGCGCAGAACTCGATCGCGAAGTCGCGATCCGACACCGCGTCGAGCGAGTTCTCGCACAGGCCCTCGAAGCCGAGCTCGCGCGCGACGCGCGCCCGGTCGATCGGGAAGCTCGTGCCGGCCAGCGCCGCCGCGCCGAGGGGTAGCTTGTTGAGACGTCTCCTCACGTCCAGGAGGCGGTCGCGGTCGCGCTCCAGCATTTCCACGTAGGCAAGGAGGTGGTGCCCGAAGGTGACCGGCTGCGCGACCTGCAGGTGCGTGAAGCCCGGCATCACGAGCGCGGCGTGGCGCTGCGCCCGGTCGAGCAGCGCCTTCTGCAGCTGGGAAAAGTGAGCGCGCAGCTCGTCGATCTCGGCGCGCAGCCACAGGCGCACATCGGTCGCCACTTGGTCGTTGCGCGAGCGGGCGGTGTGCAGGCGCTTGCCGGCGTCGCCTACCAGCGCGATTAGGCGCCGCTCGATGTTGAGGTGCACGTCCTCGGCGTCCAGCGACCAGCGAAACCGCCCGGCGTCGATTTCCTTCGAGATGCGGGCCAGGCCGCGCTGGATGGCGGCCAGGTCGCGGCGCGAAATGATGCGCCGCCCCGCGAGCATGCGCGCGTGGGCGATCGACGCCTGGATGTCATACTTGGCCAGACGGCGATCAAAGGCGACCGAGGCCGTAAAGCGCTTGACCCGTTCGTCGACGGGCTCGGAGAAGCGCGCGGACCAGGTCGAGCGCTTTCTAGCCATAAGAATAAGGTTGAAGACCCCTTCGTAACCATGGCCAGTATAAGGCAAAACGCCCGCGCAGGAGACCGGCAGGATGTGCTGCCGGACTTCCACAACCTTGGGGTCATGGCGCGCATTCTGCTCGCGGTGAACGCGGCGCTGTTCGCCGCTGTCGTGTTCGCTGCCGCGGATTTCACGCAGGCGCTCGAGGGCTTCGTGCAGGCCGCCGCGTTCGTCGAGCCGCTGCTCCTCGTGCTGCTGCTCGCGCTGTTCGTGCTGTCCGGCACGCTGCGGCGCCTGTCGTACTGGACCGGCTGCGTGGCGGTGGTCGTACTCGTTGCACTCCTGGTGGCGGGCTACGTCGCCGCCGTCGCGAGCGCCGCTTCGCTGCCGCGCGCGCTGACGCTTGCGGTGCTGATGGCGGCGGCGCTGCTCGCCTACTTCCGCCTGCTCACCAAGGCCTATTCGCCCGCGCTCACCGAGGCGCGCCTGCAGGCCTTGCAGGCGCGCATCCGCCCGCATTTCCTCTTCAACAGCCTGAACGCGGTGCTGGCGCTCATCCGGCGCGACCCGCGGCGCGCCGAGCGCACCCTCGAGGACCTCGCGGATCTCTTCCGCACCCTGATGTCGGAGCCGCGCCAGTTCGTGCGCCTTGCCGACGAGATCGCCCTGCTCGAGCGCTACGCGGAGCTCGAGCAGCTGCGCCTCGGCGAGCGGCTGCGCGTGACCTGGGAGATCGACGCCGCACCGGCCGACGCGCTGCTGCCGCCGCTCGTGCTGCAGCCGCTGCTCGAGAACGCGATCTACCACGGCATCGAGCCGGGCACCGAGCCGGGCGAGGTGCTGGTGCGCATCGAGCGGCGCGGCGCCCGGGTGCTGGCGCGCATCGACAACCCCTACGTGATCAACGAAAAAGGGCAGGCCGAGGCCAACCGGGCCGGCAACCGCATGGCGCTCGAGAACATCCGCGAGCGGCTGCAGCTCTTTTTCGACGCGGAGGCGCGCATCGCGGTGCAGAGCGAAGGCGGGCGCTACCGGGTCGAGATCGAGATACCCTATCGCGAACGCATGCCATGACGCTCAAGGTCTTCATCGTCGACGACGAAGAGCCGGCGCGCGAGCGGCTGAAGGAGCTGCTCGGCGACATCGCGCCCGAGGTGCCCACCGCGGTGGTCGGCGAGGCGCGGAACGGCGTGGAGGCGCTGGAGCAGATTCCGGCCAGCGAGGCGCAGGTGGTGCTGCTCGACATCAAGATGCCCGGCATGGGCGGGCTGGAAGTGGCGCGCCACCTCGGGTCGCTGGAGAGGCCGCCGCGCATCGTGTTCGTCACCGCGCATGACCGTCACGCGCTCGAGGCGTTCGAGCTGAACGCGCTCGATTACCTCCTCAAGCCGGTGCGCGCCGAGCGGCTCGCCGGCGCGCTGCGCAAAGCGGCCACGCCGCCGCAGGAAAACCTGCAGAAGGCCGCCGATGCGCCGCGCGAGTACCTTTCGGTGCCGGAGCGCAACCGCATCGTGCTGGTGCCGGTGAAGGACATTCTGTTCCTGCGCGCCGAGCAGAAGTACGTCACGGTGCGCACGCGCCTGCGCGAGCACCTGATCGAGGAGCCGCTCATCGCGCTCGAGAAAGAATTCGCCGTGCGCTTCGTGCGCATCCACCGCAACTGCCTGGTGGCGCGCGCCGCGATCCGCGGCTTCGAGCGCGCGCCCGGCGAGGAGGACGAGTCGCACTGGCTGGTGGTGCTCGACGGCGTGGAGGAGAAGCTGCCGGTGAGCCGGCGCCAGTGGCCCGGCGTGCGCGACCTGGTGACATGAAGAAGCTCGTCATCGCCACGCGCCGCAGCCGCCTCGCGCTGTGGCAGTCCGAGCATATCAAGGAAAGACTGCAATCGCTTCACCGCGGGCTGGTCGTGGACCTGCTGCCGCTCAGTACGCGCGGCGACGAGCTGATCGACCGGCGGCTCGACCAGGCGGGCGGCAAGGGCCTGTTCGTGAAGGAGCTCGAGAGCGCGATGGCCGAGGGCCGCGCGGACCTCGCCGTGCACTCCATCAAGGACGTGCCGGCCGAGCTGCCGAGCGGCTTCGTGCTCGCCGCGATCACCGCGCGCGAGGACCCGCGGGACGTCTTTGTCTCCAAGAAATTCAAATCGCTTGTCGAGCTGCCGCGAGGCGCTTCGCTGGGCACTTCCAGCCTGCGCCGCTCGGCGCAGATCGTGGAGCGCTTTCCCCACCTGGAGATCCGCCTGCTGCGCGGCAACGTCGACACGCGCCTCGCGAAGCTCGAGCGCGGCGAGTACGACGCCATCGTGCTCGCCGCCGCCGGACTCAAGCGCCTCGGGCTCGAAGCGCGCGCCACCGCGTGCCTCGAGCCCGAGGAAATGCTGCCCGCGCCGGGGCAGGGCGCGCTCGGGATCGAGTGTCTCGCGGCGCGCAGCGACGTTGCCGCCCTGCTCGCGCCGCTGGCGGACGGCGCCACCGCCGCGTGCGTGCGCGCCGAGCGCGCGGTCAGCCGCGCGCTCGGCGGAAGCTGCACGCTGCCCCTGGCCGCCTATGGACAGATTTCTTCCGGTGCTTTGCGCTTGAGAGGCCTGGTCGCGTCGCCGGACGGGCGGCGGGTGGTGCGCTGCGATGTGAAGGGCGATCCCGCGCAGCCCGAGGCGCTCGGCGAGAAGGCGGCGCAGGAGCTGCGGCGCCAGGGCGCGGCGGAGATCCTTGGCCTCTGAAGCGCTGAAGGGACGCGGCGTGCTCGTCACGCGTCCGGGCGGGCGCGCCGCCAACCTGGCGCGCCTGGTCAAGCAGGCGGGCGGCCGCGCCTTCGTGTTTCCCGCGATCGAGATCGAGGACCTGCCGCCGCCGGCCGCGCTCGGCGAGCTCGAGCGCTTCGATCTCGCGGTGTTCATCAGCCCCACCGCGGCCGGCAAGGTGATGGAGCGCGTGGGCGCCTGGCCGCGCGCCTTGCGCGCCGCCGCGGTGGGCGGGGGCACGCGCCGCGAGCTCGAGCGGCACGGCGTGGCGAGCGTGATCGCGCCGCAGGGGCAGGCCGACAGCGAGGCGTTGCTCGCGCTGCCCGAGATGCAGCAGGTCGCCGGCAGGCACGTCGTCATCTTCCGCGGCGAGGGCGGGCGGGAGGTGCTGGGCGAGGAGCTGCGCCGGCGCGGCGCGCGCGTGGAGTACGCCGAGTGCTACCGGCGCACGCGGCCGGCGGGCCCGCGCCACTGGGACGACGCGCAGGTGCACGCCGTCACCGTGTCCTCGTCGCAGGGCCTCGCCAACCTGTTCGAGATCCTCGACCCGGCATTCCTGCGCGCGCGCCCGCTGTTCGTACCGCATCCGCGCGTCGCGGGCAGCGCGCGCGCGCACGAAGTGCGCGAAGTGGTGCTCGCCGGGCCCTCGGACGAGCAGATGCTCGACGCGCTGGTGGCATACTTTCGCTCCCATGAGTGAGAAATCGCGCGTCCCGCTGCTCGTGCTGATCGCGCTCGCGCTGGCGGTCGGCCTCGCGTCGCTGTTCTGGCTGGACGCGCGCAGCCGCATCGGCGCCACGCAGGAGGAGCTGGCGCGCCGGCTGCGCGACATCGAGCACGATGCACGCGAGGCGCGCGCGGCGTCGCGCCTGTCGCAGGAAGCGGTGCGCGAGGCGCACGTCAAGGTCGCGCAGCTGGAGGCGCGCCTCGCCGAATCGCAGAGCCAGCAGCTCGCGCTCGAAGCGCTCTACCAGGACCTGTCGCGCAACCGCGACGAGTGGCAGCTGGCGGAGATCGAGCAGGTGCTCGCCATCGCCTCGCAGCAACTGCAGCTCGCCGGCAACGTGCGCGCCGCGCTGCTTGCGCTGCAGCTCGCCGAGGCGCGCCTCGCCAAGGCCGACCGCCCGCAGTTCCTGCCGGTGCGGCGCGCGCTCGCGCGCGACATCGAGCGGCTGAAGGCGCTGCCGGTGCTCGACATCGCGGCGATGAGCGCGCGCATCGACACCCTGGTCGCGCAGGTCGACGAGCTGCCGCTCGCCTTCGAGGAGAAGACCGCCGCGGTGCGCGAGAAGCCCGCGGCCGCGCCCGAGCGCGGCCTGTGGGGGCGCATGTGGTCCGAGGTCTGGGCGGAAGTGAAGCAGCTCGTCACGGTGCGCCGGGTCGACTCCTCGGAGCCGCCGTTGCTCGCCCCGCCGCAGGCTTACTTCGTGCGCGAGAACCTGCGCCTGCGCCTGCTCAACGCACGCCTGTCGCTGCTGGTGCGCGACGAGGCCGGCTACCGCGAGGACCTGCGCGCCGCGCAGGCCTGGGTGCGGCGCTATTTCGACCCGCGCAGCAAGCAGACCGCCGATGCGCTCGCGCAGCTGAAGCAGCTCTCGTCCACCACGATCAGCTTCGAGATGCCGAATATCTCGGAGAGCCTCGACGCGGTACGCGGCTTCAAGTCGCGCCGCACGCGCGGCGGCGGATGAGATCGCTGTTCTGGTTGCTCGCGGTGTTCGCCGGCGCGGTGGCGCTGGTGCTGCTCGCGCGCGTCGATTCCGGCCACGTGATGTTGTTCTATCCGCCGTGGCGCGTGGAAATGTCCATGGTGTTCTTCATCGCCGCGGCGGCCGCATCGTTCGTCGCGCTGTATTTCCTGTTCCGCCTCCTGGGCCGCGCGCTCGCGCTGCCCGCCACGGTCAGCGCGTGGCGCGCGCGGCGCAGCCGCGAGCGCGCGCACGCCGCGCTGGCCGCCGCGCTGCAGGCCTACTACGAGGGCCGCTATGCGCGCGCCGAGAAGGAAGCAGGCATCGCGTTCGAGCACGGTCCGGCACCCGGCGTCGCCGCGCTGCTCGCGGCGCGCGCCGCGCACCAGATGCGCGACTTCGAGCGCCGCGACCGCTGGCTCGAGCGCGCCGACGGCGCGGGCGAGGGATTGCAGGCCGCGCGCCTGGTGAGCCGCGCCGAGCTTGCGCTCGAGGACCGCGATTTCGCCGCGGCGCGCGATGCGCTGCGCAACCTGCACGGCGCCGGCCCGCGCCACGTCGCCACCACGCGCCTGCTGCTGCGCGCCGAGCGCGGCGCGGGCGCCTGGGACGAGGTGCTGCGCCTCGCCACCCAGCTTTCGAAGCGCGACGCCATCGCGCCCGCGCTCGCCGAGGAATACAAGGTGCAGGCCACGGTCGAGCTGCTCGGCCGCTCGGCCGACGACGGCAGCGCCTTCGATCGGCGCTGGCGCGCCATCGCGGCGCGCGACCGGCTGCAGCCGCGCATCGCCGCGGCCGGCGCGCGCCACGCCACCGCGCTCGGCAAGGTGGCCCTGGCACGCGAGATCCTCGAGAACGCGCTCGCCGAGGAGTGGGTGCCGAACCTGGTCTCGCTCTACTCGGACGTGCCGCTGGGCATCACCGAGGAAAGAGTCGCGGAAGCGCGCAAGCGCATCGAGCGCGCCGAGCGCTGGCTGCTCGAGCGCAGCAGCGACCCGCAGCTCCTCGCCACCCTCGGGCGCCTGTGCGCCCACGCCGAGCTGTGGGGCAAGGCGCGCAGCTTCCTCGAGGCCAGCCTCTCGTTCGAGGAGAACCGCGCCGCGCGCCTCGAGCTCGCGCGCCTCGCCGAGCGCCTCGGCGACTCCGACGAGGCGCAGCGCCACTTCCGCCGCGCCGCCGAGCTAAGCTAGACCCAGTCCCGCGCGACCAAAAACTTCTTGTAGAGCTCTTCCTCGGCCGAGCCCGGCTCGGGCTTCCACTCGTAGCGCCACTCGACGCGCGGCGGCAGCGACATGAGGATCGACTCGGTGCGTCCGCCCGACTGCAGGCCGAACAGCGTGCCGCGGTCGTAGACCAGGTTGAACTCGACGTAGCGCCCGCGCCGGTAGGCCTGGAATTTCCGCTCGCGCTCGCCGAACGGATGGCTCTTTCTTCTTTCCAGGATGGGCAGGTAGGCGTTCAGGAAGCTGTCGCCCACGGACTTCACGACATCGAAAGCGCCCGCTTCGGCGAAATCATCGAAGAACACGCCGCCCACGCCGCGCGGCTCGTTGCGATGCTTGAGGAAGAAATACTCGTCGCACCAGCGCTTGAAGCGCGGGTAGTGCGCGCCGAGCGCCTGCTTGCACACCGAGTGGAAGTGGCGCGCGTCGTCCTCGAAGCCGTAGTACGGCGTGAGGTCCATGCCGCCGCCGAACCACCAGATGTCGCCGGCGGAAAAGAAACGCACGTTCATGTGCACCGTCGGGCAGTAGGGATTGCGCGGATGCAGGACCAGCGACACGCCCATCGCCTCGTACGCACGCCCGGCGAGTTGCGGGCGCGCGGCGCTCGCCGAGGGCGGGAGCTGGCGGCCCTGCACGCGCGACAGGTTCACGCCGCCGCGCTCGAGCACCTGGCCTTCCTCGACGATGCAGCTCGTGCCGCCGCCGCCCTCCGGGCGCTGCCACGAGTCGCGCACGAAGCCTTTGCGATCGACCACTTCCAGCGCGGCCACGATCCTCTCCTGCAGGCCGGAGAAATAGTCGTAGACCTCCAGGCTGTTCACTTTTTCAGCGCGCGATGCGCGATGTCTTTGCGGTACTGCATGCCGTCGAAGCGGATGCCTTCCAGCGCCTCGTAGGCGCGCGCGCGCGCCATCTTCACCGAGTCGCCGAGCGCGGTGACGCAAAGGACGCGCCCGCCGCTCGTGACGAGCGTCTTGCCCTCGAGCCGCGTGCCGGCGTGGAACACCCGGCAGTCCTCGCCCGGCTTGGGCAGCCCGCTGATCGGGTCGCCTTTGCGCGGCTCATCCGGATAGCCGGCTGCGGCGACCACCACGCCGAGCGCGGCGCGCCGGTCCCACTGCGGCTCGACCTTGTGCAGCCGGCCTTCGAGCGCGGCGTCGATGAGCTCGAGCAGGTCGGACTTGAGGCGCAGGATGATGGGCTGGGTCTCGGGGTCGCCGAGGCGGCAGTTGAACTCCAGCGTCTTCGGATTGCCGCTCTTGTCGATCATTAGGCCGGCGTAGAGGAATCCGGCGTACGGCGTGCCTTCGCCTGCCATGGCCTGCACCGTGGGCAGGATGATTTCGCGCATCACGCGCGCGTGGATCCTGGGCGTGACGACCGGGGCGGGCGAATAGGCGCCCATGCCGCCGGTGTTCGGCCCCTGGTCGCCGTCGCGCAGGCGCTTGTGGTCCTGGCTGGTGGCGAGCGGCAGGACGTGCGCGCCGTCGCACATGACGATGAAGCTCGCTTCCTCGCCTTCGAGGAAGTCCTCGACCACCATGCGCGCGCCGGCCGTACCGAGGCTCTTCTGCGTCATCATCTGGTCGATCGCCGCGTGCGCCTCGGCGACGCTCGCCGCCACGACCACGCCCTTGCCGGCCGCGAGCCCGTCGGCCTTCACCACGATCGGCGCGCCGCGCTGCGCCACATACGCCTTTGCCGCCTCCGCGTTATCGAAGGTCTTGTGCTGCGCGGTCGGGATCTTGTGGCGCGCCATGAAGCTCTTGGCGAAGTCCTTGGACGACTCGAGCTGCGCCGCGGCGCGCGTCGGGCCGAAGATCTTCAGGCCGGCTTCGCGAAATGCGTCGACCACGCCCGCGGCGAGCGGCGCCTCGGGTCCGACGACGGTCAGATAGATGCTTTGCTTTTTACAGAAAGAAATCAATTCATCGGTTTTCGTCAGCGCGAGGTTCTCCACGCCGTTCTCGGTCGCGGTGCCGCCGTTGCCGGGCGCCACGAACACTTTCTGCACGCGCGGGCTCTGCGCGAGCTTCCAGGCGAGCGCGTGCTCGCGGCCGCCCGAGCCGATCACGAGCAGCTTCATCAGTGCCGGAAGTGGCGCATGCCGGTGAAGAGCATGGCGATGCCGCGCTCGTCGGCCGCGGCGATGACCTCGGCGTCGCGCACGCTGCCGCCCGGCTGGATCACCGCCGCGGCCCCCGCGTCGGCGAGCGCGTCGAGCCCATCGCGGAAGGGGAAGAAAGCGTCCGAGGCCACCACCGCGCCTTTCAGCTCGAGCTTGGCGTCCTTGGCCTTCATTGCGGCGACGCGCACGCTGTCGAGGCGGCTCATCTGGCCCGCGCCCACGCCGACCGTGGCGCCGTCGCGGCAGAACACGATCGCGTTCGACTTCACGAACTTCGCCACCCGCCAGGCGAAGAGCAGGTCACGCCGCTGCGCTTCCGTGGGCTTCTTCTTGGTGACGACCTTCAGATCTTTCTCGACCAGCAGCTGCGCATCGCTGCTTTGCACGAGCAGCCCGCCGCCGACGCGCTTGAAGTCGTGCGCCTGCACTTCGTGCGAGAGCGGCACTTCCAGCACGCGCAGGTTCTCCTTGGCCGCGAACGCTTTCTGCGCCTCGGCCTCGACGCGCGGCGCGATGATCACCTCGGCGAACTGCTTGCCGATCGCCTCGGCGGTGGCGCGGTCGAGCGCCCGGTTGAAGGCCAGGATGCCGCCGAACGCGGACACCGGGTCGCAGGCAAAGGCCTTTTGATAGGAATCGGCGAGATCTTTTCCAATCGCCACACCACAAGGGTTTGCGTGCTTCACGATTACGCAAGCGGGCTCGGCGAAGCTCTTCACGCACTCCCAGGCCGCGTCGGCGTCGGCGATGTTGTTGTAGGAAAGCTCCTTGCCCTGCAGCTGGCGGTATTGCGCGAGCCCGCCCGGCGCGGGGTTCACATCGCGGTAGAACGCCGCGCTCTGGTGCGGGTTCTCGCCGTAGCGCAGGTCGTCGATCTTGCAGAACTGCAGCGTGAGGATTTCGGCGTAGTCGAGGCGGCGGCGCTGCTCGTCGAGCGAGGTCAGGTAGTTGGCGATTGCGCCATCGTACGCAGCAGTGTGCGCGAACACCTTGGCGGCGAGGCCGAAGCGCGTCGCCTCGCCCACCTCGCCCTGCTGGCGGATCTCCTGCAGCACGCGTGCATAGTCGGCGGGATCGACCAGCGCCGCCACCGAGGCGTGGTTCTTGGCCGCGGAGCGCAGCATGGCCGGGCCGCCGATGTCGATGTTCTCGATCGCGTCCTCGAAGCGGCACTCGGGATCGGCCACCGTGGCGGCGAACGGGTAGAGGTTCACCACCAGGAGGTCGATGGTGCCGATGCCGGCCTTCTGCAGCGCGTCCATGTGCGCGGCTTCTTCGCGCCGCGCGAGCAGGCCGGCGTGGATCTTCGGGTGCAGCGTCTTCACCCGCCCGTCGAGCATCTCGGCGAAGCCGGTATAGGCCGATACCTCGGTGACCGGCAGGCCCTCCTTCTGCAGCAGCTTGGCGGTGCCGCCGGTGGAGAGGATCTCCACCCCCAGGGCGGCGAGCCCGCGGGCGAGCTCGACCACGCCCGACTTGTCCGAGACGCTGATCAGCGCCCGCTTGACCTTCGTCACTAAGGCTTCGTCACTGACCTTTGATGCGCAGCTGCTGCATCTTGGTCCGGAGCGTGGCGCGGTTGATGCCGAGCATCGACGCGGCCTGCGTGAGGTTGCCCTTGGCATGGCCGAGCACGGTCTCGATCATCGGCTTTTCGATGTTCTTCAGCACCATCTCGTAGATCGAGGTGGGCTGCTCGCCGTCCATGTCCTTGAAGTAGCGCTCCAGCGAGCGCTTGACGGCGTCGGAAAGCTCGTTGCCTTTGCTCATGCGGCGAGTCTCTCGAAGTAGTCGTTGACCGCGGCGCG
This sequence comes from Burkholderiales bacterium, assembly GCA_036379875.1. Taxonomy (GTDB): domain Bacteria; phylum Pseudomonadota; class Gammaproteobacteria; order Burkholderiales; family SG8-39; genus SCGC-AG-212-J23. Next base: position 27,133 of record DASVFV010000046.1, read on the forward strand.
CTGCGCATCCGCGGCGTGCAGCCGGTTCACGCTGGAACGGAACGCGTCGCCGCCGGGCAGCGCGCGCACCGTCCAGCCGATGTGCTTGCGCGCCACGCGCGCACCGTGCTCGCCGCCGTACAGGCTGTACAGCCCGTCGAGGTGCTCGCCGAGCACGGCGCCGATCTCGCGCGCCGGCGGCGGCGCGAGGCGCTCGCCGGTGGCGAGGTAGTGTGCGATCTCGCGGAATAGCCACGGGCGTCCCTGCGCCGCGCGGCCGATCATGATGCCGTCCGCGCCGGTGGCCTCGAGCACGCGCTTCGCCTGCTCGGGCGTGTGCACGTCGCCGTTCGCGATCACGGGGATGCGCACCGTGGCCTTCACCGCGGCGATGGTCTCGTATTCCGCATGGCCCTCGAACATGCAGGCGCGCGTGCGGCCGTGGATGGCGAGGGCCTGGATGCCGGCAGACTCGGCGATGCGCGCGATGCGCAGCGCGTTGCGCCGCCCGGGAGCCGGCCCGGTGCGGATCTTGAGGGTGACGGGAACCTGCACCGCCGCAACCACCGCTTCCAGGATGCGCGCCACCAGCGCTTCGTCGGACAAAAGCGCCGAGCCGGCGGCGGCATTGCAGACCTTCTTCGCCGGGCAGCCCATGTTGATGTCGATGATGTCGGCCCCGCCGTCGACGTTGAGGCGCGCGGCCTGCGCCATCATGGCCGGGTCGGAACCGGCGATCTGCACCGAGACCGGGCCGGGCTCGTCCGCGTGGTCGAGGCGCAGGCGCGTCTTGCGCGAGTCGCGCAGCTCGGGCCGCGCGGACACCATCTCGGAGACTGCCAGCGCGGCGCCGAAGCGCCGGGCAAGGCGCCGGAACGGCCGGTCGGTGATGCCCGCCATCGGAGCGACGAACAAGCCGTTGCGAAGCGCGTGTGCTCCGATCCTCATTGCGGGTTGGCGAGCAGAAGGGAGACGGATTTTATTTCTTTTTACGGCAGCGCGGAAGCGCCGAAGATCATGCGGCGCGCGAAGAAGCGCCGCGGCGCCGGAAAAAGATCGAGCGCCGTCAGGCCGAGCCCGGTCAAAGCGTTTTTTCTGAGCAACAGCGTGGCGAGCGCGTCCGTGACGCGCACCGCCGCACCGGCGTCGAGCCGGCGGCGCGCCGCGAAGCGCGCAAGGGTCGCTGCGTCGCCCGGATCGGGCGCGTCGCGCAGGATGCGCGCCAGCTCCCACGCGTCGCGCAGGCCGAGGTTGAGTCCCTGGCCGGCGACGGGATGCAGCGTCTGCGCGGCGTTACCGATGTACACCGCCCGCTCGGCAACCGCCTTGCGCGTGACGCGCAGCACGAGCGGCTGGACTGCTCGCGCTTCCACCGCCACCGGCCGCCCGGGGCGGCTGCCCGCGGCGCGCGCCAGCTCGTCGAGGAACTGGTCCGCGGGCGCGGCCGCCAGGCGCCGCGCGCGTTCGGGCTGCATGCTCCACACCATGGCGTAGCGCCCGGACATGGGCAGCAGGGCGAGCGGACCTTCGGCGGTAAAGCGCTCGTAAGCGGTGGCCGCCGCCGGCGGCGAGTAGCCGACCGCGGCCACCAGCGCGTCTTGGGCATAGCGCTTCTCCTCGGCTTGCGGGGCCGCGCCTTCGGCATGGACCACGCAGCGCGCCGGGATCTCCTCGGCGCTCAGCAGGCCGGCCGCCGCCGAGCGCAAGGCGTCCACCAGCGCCGCATATTCGAGCACGTAGCCGAGCGCCGGAACGCCGCTGTCGCGCGCGTCGAACACGGTGCGGCCGAACGCGCCCGCCTGCGAGACGTGGATCGTGTCGATAGTGGTCGACTCGAGCGCCGGCCAGACGCCGAGCCGCTCGAGGATCAGCCGGCTCGCGTAGGAGAGGACGATCGGGCGGAAGGCGGGTCGTTCCGCTTCTTTGCCAACGATTCGAACTTGCTTGGAACTGCGCAACGCCAGACCGGCGACGCAACCGACCGGGCCGGCGCCGCGGATCAGGACGTCAATCGCGGCCGCGGGCATCACGCATCAGCGCCTCCACGTCGGCGGCCGCCTTGGGCGCCTCGGCGGTGAGCACCTCGCAGCCCGCGTCGGTCACCAGCACGTCGTCCTCGATGCGAATGCCGATGTTGCGCAGGCGCTCCGGGACGTCGTTCGCGGCGCGGATATAGAGGCCGGGCTCGACGGTCAGCACCATGCCCGGCGCGAGCGCGCGCCAGCTGCCCGCGCGCTTGTAATCGCCGGCGTCGTGCACGTCGAGGCCGAGCCAGTGGCCGGTGCGGTGCATGTAGAAGCGCTTGTACGTTTCCTTCTCCAGCGCTTCCTCCAGGCTGCCCGCAAGGAGCTTGAGGTCGAGCAGCCCGCGCGCCAGCACCTTGACCGCGGCGTCGTGCGGGTCGTTCCAGGCGCGGCCGGGACGCACCTCGTCCATCGCTGCGCGCTGCGCCGCAAGCACGAGGTCGTAAACCTCGCGCTGCGCGGCGCTGAAGCGCCCGTTCACCGGGTAGGTGCGCGTGAGGTCCGAGGCGTAGCCGTCGAGCTCGCAGCCGGCGTCGATCAGCAGCAGATCGCCGTCGCGCAGCGCCGCGTCGTTCGCGACGTAATGCAGCACGCAGGCGTTCGGGCCGCCCGCCACGATCGGCGAGTAGGCGGGGAATTGCGCGCCGCTGCGGCGGAATTCGTGGAGCAGCTCGGCCTCGATCTCGTATTCGTAGCGGCCCGGCTGGGTGCGCTGCATGGCGCGGCGATGCGCCGCGGCGGCGATGCGCGCCGCGCGCCGCATCACGCCGAGCTCGTGCGCGTCCTTCACCAGGCGCATGTCGTCGATCGGCGCGCGCACGTCGTGCATCTGCTCCGGCGCCGCGATGCCGGCGCGCACGCGCGCGCGCACCGCGTTCAGCCAGCGCATCGCGCGCGCATCCCAATCGGCGTCGGCGCCCATCGGGTAGTAGAGCGCGGGGCGGTTCTCCAGCAGGCGCGCCATCTCCTCGTCGAGCTTGGCGATCGGGTGCGCCTCGTCGAAGCCGAAGCGCTCGCGCGCGGCTGCCGGGCCGTAGCGGAATCCGTCCCAGATCTCGCGTTCCTCGTTGCGCTCGCGGCAGAACAGCCGGCTCTTGTCTCGGGTCAATACCAGTACGGCTTCGGGCTCCGGGAAACCGGTCAGATAGTAGAAGTGGCTGTCGAAGCGGTACGGATAATGGCTGTCGCGGTTGCGCACGCGCTCGGGCGCGGTCGGCACCACCGCCACCGCGTCGCCGAGCGCATCGGCGAGGCGGCGGCGGCGCGCGGCGTAGACGGGATTGTGCTCAGCGATTTTCACGTAAGTGCTTCTCCAGCTCGGCGAGGCGCTCGGCGGTGCCGACGTCCTGCCACAGCCCTTCGTACAGCTCGCCGCCGATCAGGCCGCGCTGCGCGCCCTCGTAGAGAAGCGGCGCGAGCGGCGCTCTCTCGCCCGGGGTCACCGGCGCGACCAGCGCCGGCCGCATCACCGCGACGCCCGCATAAGTGTAGCGCGGCGCGGGCTCGTTGCCGATGCGTCCCTCGCGCAGCGAGAAATCGCCTTGCGCGCGGTGCGGCGGGTTCGGCACCAGCACCAGGTGCGCGAGGCGCGTGCCGAGCTGGATCTTCATCAGCCGGGCGAAGTCGCATTCGCAATACACGTCCGCGTTCACCAGCAGGAAAGGCTCGCGGCCGAGCAGCGCGAGCGCGTTGGCGATGCCGCCGGCGGTCTCGAGGCGCTCGCGCTCGCGCGAGTAGGCGATGCGCAGGCCGAAGCGCGCGCCGTCGCCGATGCGCTCGACGATGCGCTCGCCGAGGTGCGATACGTTGATCACCGCGTCGCGGATCCCGGCGCGCGCCAGGCGCTCGAGGTGCCAGGCGATGAGCGGCTTGCCGCCCGCCTCGACCAGCGCCTTCGGGATCGAGTCGGTGAGCGGCCGCAGCCGCTCGCCGCGCCCGGCGGCAAGCAGCATGGCTTTCACGCCAGCTCGTCCAGCAGCCGCGCCAGCGGCATCAGTTGACTGTATCTCTTCGAGACCGAAGAAGCGTAAGCGAGGAAGCGAGGCGTATCGGCGAGATACTTGGGCTTGCCGTCGCGGTAATTGATGCGCGCGAAGATGCCGAGCACCTTGAGGTGGCGCTGCAGGCCCATCCATTCGAGCGCGCGCCAGAACTCGCCGAAGTCCGCCGCCACCGGCAGGCCGGCGCGCCGCGCTTTTTCCCAGTAGCGCACGCACCAGTCGAGCACGCGCTCCTCCTCCCAGCTGACGAACGCGTCGCGCACCAGCGAGACCATGTCGTAGGTGATCGGGCCGAGCACCGCGTCCTGGAAGTCGAGCACGCCGGGGTTCGGCTCGCACACCATCAGGTTGCGCGGCATGTAGTCACGGTGCACGTACACCACCGGCTGCGCCAGCGCGCTCCTGACGAGGGTGGCGAAGATATTTTCCAGGCTGCGCTTCTGTTGTTCCGACAATTCCTTTTTCAGATGCTTGCCCACGTACCAGTTCGGGAAGAGATTCATTTCCCGGCGCAGCAGTGCCTCGTCGTACGGCGGCAGCTCGCCCGCGCGCGTGGCGAGCTGCCAGCGGATCAGCGCGTCGGTCGCGTCGGCGAACAGCCGCGGCGCATTGTCGGCATTCAGGGCCTGCAAGTAGGTCCGCGTACCCAGGTCGGTGAGCAGCAGGAAGCCCTGCTCGAGGTCCTGCGCAAGGACCTCGGGCGCGTGCACGCCGGCCGCGGCCAGCATGCCGGCCACGCGCACGAACGGGCGGCAGTCTTCCTTGTCGGGCGGCGCGTCCATCGCGACGAAGCTGCGGCCGTCCGCGAGCGTGGCGCGCCAGTAGCGCCGGAAGCTGGCGTCCTCGGAAGCGGGGGTGAGGGCGAAGGGCGCGCCGCGCAGCTCGCGAGCCAGCCAGCGTTCGACGGCAGCGCGTCGCGAATCGCCGTGTATCATTGAAAATTCTAACACCAAGGAAAAAGCTCCCCGGCTCCATGGCACTGCGCTTCGCGATGCTCGCGCTTGCGCTGGCCATTGCGGCGCCGGCGGCGGCGCAAGTTCAGAAGCCGCCGAGCGCCGCGCCCGATCCGGAGGCCGACCGCACCACCATCGAAGCCGATGCCATCGAGGGGGTCAGCGACCTCGAGGTGAGCGCGCGCGGCAACGCGGAGATCCGCCGCGACGACATGTCGATCTTCGGCGAGACGCTGCGCTACAACCGCGAGACCGGGCGCGCCGAGGGCGACGGCGGGGTGCGCCTGCAGCGCGGCGCGGACCGCTTCTTCGGCCCGCACCTGCAGTACAACATCCTCGACGACAGCGGCGTGTTCGAGTCGCCGAGCTACCTGCTGGAGCGCGACCGCACGGCGCGCGGCACCGCACAGCGCATCGAGTTCCTCGGCCCGAACCGCTATCGGCTGATCGACGCCAACTACACGACCTGCCGGCCGGGACACGAGGACTGGCGCGTCGAGGCGAGCGAGATCGAGCTCGACTTCGACGAGGAGGAGGGCACCGCGAGCCATCCGCGCCTGCGCTTCTTCGACACCACGATCCTCGCCTCGCCGTGGGCCACCTTCCCGCTCGGCGACCGGCGCCGCAGCGGCGTGCTCACGCCCTACTACGCGCAGACCAGCCAGCGCGGCTTCGAATTCGGCCTGCCTTATTACTGGAACATCATGCCGGAGGCCGACGCCACGTTCACGCCGGTCTACATGCGAAAGCGCGGCGGGCAGCTGAAGACCGAGGGTCGCTACCTGGATCGCCAATACGCGGGCGAGCTCAGGTTCGAGTACCTGCCCGACGACAAGCTGTTCAACGATTCGCGCGAGGGCGTGTCGTGGCAGCACACGCACAACTGGAGCCACAACGTCACCGCGCAGCTCGACTACAACCGCGTGTCGGACGACCTCTACTTCGTCGACCTCGGCACGCGCGTGAAGCAGATCTCGGTCGGTAACCTGCCGCAGGAAGCCACCGTGACGCACGGCGGCGCGTGGGGGCGCGCGCCGTACACGCTGCAGGCGCGCGTGCAGCGCTTCCAGACCCTGCAGGACCCGAACAACCCGATCGTGCCGCCGTACCACCGCGTGCCGCAGCTCAATTTCGGCGTCGGCTACAACAATTTTCTCGGCGTGTTCGACTCCGCGCTGCCCGCCGAATACGTGCAGTTCACGCACCCGACCCTGGTCGAGGGCTGGCGCGCCTCGATGACGCCCACGCTCGCCGCGCCGCTCCTCGCGCCGGGCTACTTCCTCACGCCGAAAGTGGGCGTGCGCCAGGCGAATTACGGGCTGACGCGCGTCGCGCCCGGCTCCGAGTCGCAGGAATACACGGTGCCGTTCGCGAGCCTCGATACCGGCCTCGTGTTCGAGCGCGAGACCAGCAGCTTCGGCGCCGGCTCGACGCAGACCATCGAGCCGCGCCTGTTCTACGTGTTCGCGGCGTACCGCAACCAGGACGCGATCCCGATCTTCGACACCACGCTCGCCGACTACAACTATGCGCAGCTTTTCACCGAGAACCGCTTCGTGGGCGGCGACCGCTTCGGCGACGCGAACCAGCTCACCGCCGCGCTCACCTCGCGCATCCTGCAGGCGAACGGCCAGGAAATGCTGCGCGCCACGGTCGGGCAGCGCTATTACTTCGAGAACGAGCGCGTCGGCCTGACGCCGACCTCGCCGCTGCGCACCACCAGCGACTCCGACATCCTGGCCTCGATCGGCGCGCGCCTCGGCCGCGCCTGGACCGTCGACGCGGCCTCGCAATACAACCGGCGCGAATCGCGCAGCGAGCGCTTCTCCACCGCCGTGAGCTACCGCCCCGAGCCCTCCAAGGTGCTGAACGCGAGCTATCGCTTCCAGCGCGACGTACTGGAGCAGATCGACATTTCCGCCCAGTGGCCGATCGCGACCGGCTGGTACGGCGTCGGGCGCTACAATTACTCCATCCAGGACGACCGCCTGCTGGAGGGCCTGGCCGGCTTCGAGTACAACGCCGGCTGCTGGGTGTTCCGGGCGGTCGTGACGCGCATCCAGGCGGCGGCGGACGTGAGCTCCACGGCATTCGTGTTCCAGATCGAGTTCAACGGCATCGGCACCATCGGCACCGACGAGGCGGTCGAGCTGCTGAAGCGCAACGTGCCGGGCTACTCGGTGACCAACCCGGCGGACCAGACGCTGATGCCGGCGAGCGCGCGTCCGCGCCTGCCTTTCCAGCAGAGCTATTGAGCATGCGAAAACTATTCCTCGTCCTCGCCCTTGCTTTCCCGGCCGCGGCCGCCGCGCAGAAGGTGCTGCCGGTCGACCGCATCGTCGCGGTGGTGAACAAGGAAGTGATCACCGCCACCGAGCTCGCCGAGGCGGTCGGCGCCGCCGAGCGCCAGCTGCGCCGCCAGAAGACCCCGCTGCCGGAGCGCGGCCTGCTCGAGCGCCAGATGCTCGAGCGCCTGATCCTCGACAAGGCGCAGCTGCAGCTCGCGCGCGACAAAGGGGTGCGCATCGACGAGCTGCAGCTCGACCGGGCGGTGCAGCGCGTGGCGCAGAACAACAACATGAGCCTCGCGGAGTTCCGCCAGGCGCTGGAGCGCGACGGCGTGCCGTTCAACGCCTGGCGCGAGGAGCTGCGCGAGCAGATCATTCTGTCGCGCGTGCGCGAGCGCGAGGTGGACGAGCGCATCCAGGTGAGCGACACCGAGATCGACCTGTTTCTCGCCGAGCTGCAGTCGCGGCCGGACACGCGCGTCGAGTACCAGCTCGCGCACATCCTGGTGCGCGTGCCCGAGCAGGCCACGCCCGAGCGCGTCGAGGCGGCGCGCGCGCGCGCGCAGAAGGCGCGCGACGCGGCGCGCGGCGGCGAGGACTTCGCCAGCCTGGCGGCGAGCTTCTCCGACGCGCCCGACGCGCTGCAGGGCGGCGCGCTCGGCTGGCGCAGCCACGACCGGCTGCCGCAGATCTTCGCCGGCGCGCTCGCCGGCATGCAGCCCGGCGAGGTGAGCGAGCTGCTGCGCAGCCCGGCCGGCTTCCACGTGCTCAAGCTGGTCGACCGGCGCGGCAGCGCGGTCGACGCCGCGCCGGTGGTGCAGACGCGCATGCGCCACATCCTGATCCGCGCCAGCGAGTCGATCTCGGAGAGCGAGGCGGTGCGGCGCCTGAACGACCTGCGCGCGCGCATCGTGAGCGGCGCCGCCGACTTCGCCGAGATGGCGCGCGTGCACTCGGGCGACCCGAGCGCGGCGCGCGGCGGCGAGCTGGACTGGATCTACCCCGGCGACACGGTGCCGGAGTTCGAGCGCGCCTACCAGGAGCTGCAGGTCGGCGAGATCAGCCGCCCGGTGCGCACGCCGTTCGGCTACCACCTGATCCAGGTGCTGGAGCGCCGCTCCGCCGAGCAGTCGCCGGAGCGGCGGCGCCTGCAGGCGCGCCAGGCGCTGCGCGAGCGCAAGGCCGACGAGGCCTACCAGGAATGGCTGCGCCAGCTGCGCGACCAGATTTACGTCGAGCTGCGCCTGGAGGAGCGATAAGGCGCCCGGTCGTCGCGCTGACTTCCGGCGAGCCCGCCGGGGTGGGGCCCGAGCTGTGCGCGCGCGCGGCGCGCGAAAACTTCGCCGCGCGCCTGGTGGTGATCGGCGACCGCGCGCTGCTGCCCGGCGTCGAGGTCGAGCACGTTGCGCTGCGCCGAACCCGCGTGCCCGGCCGGCTCGACCCCGCCAACAGCCGCTACGTGCTCGAGGTGCTGGACCGCGCGATCGACGGTTGCCTGCGCGGCGAATACGACGCGATGGTGACCGCGCCGGTCCAGAAAAGCGTGATCAACGACGCGGGCATCGACTTCACCGGCCACACCGAGTACCTGGCCGAGCGCGCGCGCGCCCCGCATGTGGTGATGATGCTGGTCGGCGGCGGCCTGCGCGTGGCGCTCGCCACCACGCATCTGGCGCTATCCGAGGTTCCACGATCCATAAAAAAAGAAAATCTGGTGAAAACGCTGCGCGTCCTCGACGCCGACCTGAAGAAGCGCTTCCGCATCGCGCGGCCGCGCATCCTGGTGTCCGGCTTGAACCCGCACAGCGGCGAAGGCGGGCATTTCGGCCACGAGGACGCCGAAGTCATTGTTCCAGCCATTGAAGAGGTCAAAGCGGCGGGAATCGACGCGAGCGGACCGCTGCCCGCCGACACGCTCTTTACGCCGCGGCGCCTGGAGGGCGCCGACTGCGTGCTCGCGATGTACCACGACCAGGGACTGCCGGTGCTCAAGTACGCGTCGTTCGGCGAGGGCGTCAACGTGACGCTCGGGCTGCCGTTCGTGCGCACCTCGGTCGACCACGGCACCGCGCTCGACCTGGCCGGCACCGGACGCGCCGACCCGGGCAGCCTGATCGAGGCCATCAAGCTTGCCATCGAGCTCGCATCGGCCGCGTAAGCGGTTCGGCCAGCACTTCCTGCACGAGAAGGGAGTCCTCGCGCGAATGGTGCAGGCGATCGAACCGCAGGACGGCGACTTCTTCGTGGAAATCGGGCCGGGCGAAGGCGCGCTCACCCGGCACCTGAAGGGAGAGCTGCACCTGATCGAGCTGGACCGCGACCTTGCGGCACGGCTGAAGGAGGAGTTTCCACGTGCGACGGTGCACGCCGCCGATGCCCTGGAGTTCGACTTCGGCCAGTTCCCTGCCGGCATGCGCATCGTCGGCAACCTGCCGTACAACGTGTCGACGCCGCTGCTGTTCCATCTGGCGCGCTACGCGCGGCAGGTGCGCGACCTGCATTTCATGCTGCAGCTCGAGGTGGTCGAGCGCATGGTCGCCGCGCCCTCCACGCCGGCCTACGGGCGGCTGTCGGTCGCGCTGCAGGCGCGCTTCGCGATGAAGAAGCTGTTCAAGGTGGCGAAGGGCGCGTTCCGCCCGCCGCCCAAGGTGGAGTCGGCAGTGGTGCGCATGCAGCCGCTCGACTGGCAGCTGCCGATCGACGAGGAGCTGCTGCGCCGCGCGTTCTCGGCGCGGCGCAAGACGCTGCGCAATGCGCTGCCCGAGATCGACTTCGAGGCCGCCGGAATCGATCCGAAGCTGCGGCCCGAGAACCTCTCGCCCGAGGACTACGCGCGCCTCTCGATGAACTCGATCTTGTAGCCGTCCGGGTCTTCGACGAACGCAATCACGCTGGTGCCGCCCTTGACCGGGCCGGGATCGCGCGTGACCTTGCCGCCGGCGGCACGCACCTTGTTGCACGCGCCGGCGACATCGGGCACGCCGATGGCGATGTGGCCGAAGGCGCCGCCCATCTCGTACTTGTCCACGCCGTAGTTGTAGGTCAGCTCGAGCACCGCGGCGCGCTCCTCGTCGTCGTAGCCGACGAAGGCGAGCGAGTACTTCTGGTCCGGGCGGTCGGTGGTGCGCAGCAGCTTCATGCCCAGCACCTTGGTATAGAAGTCGACCGAGCGCTTCAGGTCGCCCACGCGCAGCATCGTATGCAGCATTCTCATCGGGTCCTCTCCTGGATGATCGGTAGCGCGGCGCCCGCGAGCTCGAGGCGCTCGCGCGCCTGCGGCCAGCCCGGATAGAGCGAATCGAGCACCTCGTAGAAGCGCCGCGAATGGTTGAGCTCGACGAGGTGCGCGCTTTCGTGCGCCACCACGTAGTCGGCGAGCGCCGGCTCGACGTGTACCAGGCGCCAGGACAGGCGGATGGTGCCGTCCTCGGTGCACACGCCCCACTGGGTGCGCGCGCTCGAGATCGCCAGGCGCGGCTCGGGACGGCCAAGCAGCGCCGCGTAATGGCGAACCCTCGGCTGCAGAGCATCGAGCGCCAGGCGCTTCAGCCAGCGCACCAGCTTCTCCGCGCTGTCGAAATTACGCTCGAGTTCGACCAGGTCGCCGAACAGGGGGACGAGCTCGCCGCGCGCGCCGCGCAGCACCGGGCGGCGCGGCACGCGCGCCCACTCGTCGAGCTTGGCGAGGATCCAGCGCCGCTTGTCGCGCAGGAAAGCGTCGATCTCGCGCCAGGGGGCGCGCAGCGGCGCCACGACCTTCAGGCCGTGCGCGTCCACGCTCAAGCCGAGCGTGCGGCGCCGCCGGCGGGCGAAGCGGTATTCGATCGACCGCCCGCCGAGCTCGACTACCCCAATGCCTTCTGTTGCTCCTCGATCCATTCCTTGGCCATGGCGTTGATGGTGAGCGGGTCGCGCTGCCGCGAGTCGATGCTCGGCCCGATCCGGATGGTGATCGTGCCGGCGCGCTTGAGGAAGGCATTGCGCGGCCAGTAGAGCCCCGCGTTATGCGCGACCGGCACCACCGGTGCGCCGCTCGCGGCGGCGAGCCAGGCGCCGCCCGGCTGGTAGTCGCGGCTCTCGCCGGGCGCGACGCGCGTGCCTTCGGGAAAGACCACGACCCAGAAACCCTGCTCGAGCCGTTTCTGGCCGCGTCGCGCGATGGCGCGCAGCGCCTTCACGCCGCGCGCGCGATCGATGGCGATCGGGCTCATCAGCGCGAGCCCCCAGCCGAAGAACGGAATCCACAGCAGCTCCCGCTTCAATACGTGCACTTGCGGCGGGAAGATGTGCTGGAAGGCGAGCGTTTCCCACGCCGACTGGTGCTTGGCGAGGATCACCGCCGGACGCGACGGCAGGTGCTCGCGCCCCTCGACGCGCCACTCGATGCCGAGGATGACGCGCGACAGCCACAGGATCAGGCGCGACCAGCCGGAAATGATCCAGTAGCGCGTCAGGCGCGGCAGCGGCGCGCTGAGCAATGCGATCACCGCGTAGGGCGGGGTGACGATGGTGAGCGCGATCGCGAAAAGGAACGAGCGCGCGGCGCTCATGGAGCAAGCTGTCTCGCGAACGCGCCGAGGTCCGGATACACCGCGGTGCCGCGCGGCAGGTTGCCCTTCTC
>DASVFV010000047.1:0-7821 GCA_036379875.1 Burkholderiales bacterium
TTCTTCACGCCGAAATCGCCCCAGCGCAGGTCGCTCCTGGAAGGAGGCGAGAAAAGCCGCCTCGTGATGACCGGCACGGTGCTTTCCGCGCAGTGCAAGCCGGTGGCGAACGCGCTGCTCGACTTCTGGCATTGCGACGAGCAGGGCGAGTACGACAACCGCGGCTACCGCTACCGCGGCCACCAGTTCGCCGACGTGCAGGGCCGCTATCGGCTCGAGACCATCGTGCCGGCCGAGTATCCCGGCCGCACGCGCCATATCCACGTGAAGGTGCAGGCGCCGGGCAAGCGCATCCTCACCACGCAGGTGTATTTCCCGGGCGAGCCGGGCAACCGGCGCGACGGCCTGTACCGGCCGGAGCTCGAGGTGAAGAAGCAGGGCCCCGAGGCCAGCTTCGACTTCATCGTCGAAGCCTGAATTAGGGCTCCGTCCCCGAATTACCGCCTGCCGTCGTACCAGACGTGGCAGGCGTCGCGGTCGCGCAGCGTGCGGCCGGCGAGGAGCAGGGTCTTCAGCATGAAGGCGAAGTGCTCGCGCTTGGTGTAGAGGCGCGCCTTGCGGTCGCTGGTGCGAAGCGGGTGGCGGTGCAGGATGACGAAGCCGAGCCCGCGTCGCCGCCCGAGGCGCTTGAGCCGCCGGGAGAAGTCGATTTCCTCTCCGGCGTAGAGCGCGGGGCTGAAGCCGCCGATCTCGCGGAACGCGGCAGCCTCGCAGAAGATGAACGAGCCCGCGGCCCACTTCGCCGCACGGCTGAGCGCGTTCCACGTGGCGAGCGCGAGGCGCACTGCCCGGTCTTGCGTTTCGAACGCCACGGTCGCGCCGCCGCCGATGCAGCCGGCGGTGACGTCGAGCATCTCACCAAACAATGCCTTCGTCGGATACGAATCGGCGTCGACGAACACCAGCCAGTCGCCGCTCGCGGGCGCCGCGCCGGCGTTGCGCGCGCGCGCGATCTGGTTCACCGGCTCGAACACCACCGTCGCGCCGGCCGCGCGCGCGATCTCCGCGGTGCGGTCGGTGGAGTTGTTGTCGCAGACGATCAGCTCGCTCGCCCAGCCCGCCGCGTCGAACGCGCGCATCGCCTCGCGGATGGCGGCGAGCGAGCCGGCGAGCAGGCGTTCCTCGTTGAACGCCGGGACCACCACCGAAGCCTTCACCCCAGCGACTTCTCGTAGTGGTAGCGAGTGAGGCCGGCGCCGACGGACTTGTGGGAGGGCGCGGCGGCCTTCTCCTCGCGCACCATGCTGTAGCCGCTCGACTGGTAGAGCTGCGCGGCGGCCTGCTGCAGCTCGGAAGTGCTCAGCACCAGCTTGCGGTAGCCGTGCTTCACGCAGAACGCTTCCGCAGTGGCGAGCAGGGCACGCCCGATGCCTTTCTTGCGGTGCGCGCGGGCTACCGCCATGCGGCGCAGCTCGGCGCTATCACCCTCGCTCCGCTCGATGCCCACCATGCCGATCACTGCGCCGGCTTCGGCCACCCAGAAGCCCTGGTCCGGGCGCTTGAAGTAGTACTCCTCGATGCGGCCGAGCTCCTCGCCGATCGCGCGCTCGATGTAGGCCTGGAACTCGCCGCCCAGGCTCGGCGGCGCGAGCTCCCACATGAATTCACGGAACAGCGCGATCACCGCGCCCTGGTCCGCGGGCCGGTAGCGCCGGATCGTCATCGGCAAAGCTATTGGTCGAGGCGGGCGTACACCAGCGGCGCGGCGACGTGCAGCACGACCAGGCCGAGCGCGAGCTTCGGCGAAACGAGCCACAGCATCGCGAACGGCAGGACCAGGAACACCGCCGCCAGCACCCAGGGGACCGGCGGCATGGAGCCCAGGTCGATGCCGTGCTTGAGCAGCAGCGCGGACACCGGGCCCTGGGCGCGCGGCTTGCGATGCAGCGCGTGCGCGAGCGCGCGCGCCTCGAGCCACGACACGAACACGTAGGCCTGCACGAAAAGCGCGCCGATCAGCACGAAGGGCGCGATGAGCATCGAGAGCAGGACGAGAAAGGAGCGCGTGCCGCCGAGGTACATCACCAGCCCGCCGGCCAACGCGATGCTGGTGAGGAGCATCAGCAGGCCGATCGGCGCGAGGAGCGCGCTGCGCTGCTTCACGTAGCTGCGGAATCCCTGGCCGTCCTGGTAGCGGCGCACCAGGTTCATGCCCTCGTTGAACGGATCGAGGAACAGCGACTGGGCGATCTGGGCCTTGTCCATACGTCCTCAGCATTGCAAAAAGCTGTCCGGAAATCCCGGACTTATTTCCGCTCGGGGGGCAATTGCCGCAGCGCGTCATCGAGGCGCTCGGCGATGCGTTTTCCCTCCAGGATCTCGATCCCGCACACGCGCCCATGCGGGTCGAGGTCCACGTTCATGCCGAGCTCGTCGTAGAGGGAAAGGCGCTCGACGTTCATCATCTCGACCGGCGCGGCGCTGAGCTGCAGGTACGTCGCGTCGGCGAAGTCGTCGTAGCTCCAGCGCACCAGCGCCGCTTCGCCGAGCTGCGTCACGACGTCGCCGCGGCCGATCTGCACCAGCGGCGTCTCGAGGTCCAGCACCAGCTCCGGCAGCGCGTCGGCGAGCTTCATGCGCCGAAGGCCTTTTCCCAGTTCTTGCCGTCCTTCGGCACGATGGTCATGGCGCGCACCGTGCCCTCGTCCAGGCAGCGCGCATTCACGCTGTAGCCGTCCGGATGCGAGCGCGGCACGTAGAACGACTTCACGCCGCACACCGAGCAGAACAGGTGGCGCGCGGTGCCGGTGTTGAACTTGTATTCGGTCAGCACCTCGCTGCCGGCGAGCAGCTTGAAGTCCGACTTCGGCACCACGAGGTGCAGGTAGCCGGTCTTCGAGCAGACGGAGCAGTTGCAGTCCACCACCGCCAGGCTGGCCGGCGCCCTGACCTCGAAGCGCACGCGCCCGCAGTGGCAGCCGCCCTTATGCGTAATCATGAGCCCGCTTCGAAGGATAGCAACTTCGAGCGCCATTTGCGGGCGTGCGCCACCTCGTTGACGCGCAATGTCCACTCTCCTTCGAGTGGGATCGACCAGCCGCTGTCGAGGACGTACCAGTGCGAGTACCGGACCTTCTCGTAGGAATAGGTGTCCGGGTGCTTCGGCCCGGTGCTTCGGCCTCCGGGTTCGCGCTCTTCCTGGCAATGGATGAGCGCCGCCTTGCCACCCAGCGATGCATGGATCGATGCGGCGTCGGCGAGCTTCTCCACGTCGCAGCGCAGGCGCACGCGTTCGGTCTGCACCAGCTCGCCATCGGCGTAACGATCCTCATACGTGACCCGTGCCAGCAAGCTTCCGCCGCTTGCGTGAGGAAATTCGTGGCGCTCCTCGACCGCCAGCTCGGTGATGCGCGTCGACGTCCATAGCGTGTACGGCAGCAGGTCGCCGATGAGCGGCGGCCAGTCCCGGTTGAAGCGCAGCACCGCGATCGGCCCTGCGTAGAGGCCGCTTGCCTGCTCGGTATAGCGTTTCATGATGCGCCGGCCGCGCTTCTCCGTTAGTACGGCATCGATCGCCGCGATCTTCTGCCGGTTCACGCCTTTCTCTTCCACGCCGTCGATGGAATCGAGACTTTCGAACTCGGCAGCAGAGACTCCCCGAGCGGAGGTGAACCCGGTCTTCGCAAGCTCGGCGCGCACCGCTGGCGTGA
Organism: Burkholderiales bacterium; assembly: GCA_036379875.1. Taxonomy (GTDB): domain Bacteria; phylum Pseudomonadota; class Gammaproteobacteria; order Burkholderiales; family SG8-39; genus SCGC-AG-212-J23. The sequence goes on from DASVFV010000047.1 coordinate 3,651, forward strand.
TCGTCGAAGGGTCGGGCCGGAAATCCGGATGGAACAGCGCCCAGCCCGCCAGTGCGAGGGCAAGCGCGAGCGCAGCGCCGGTCAGCCAGCGCCGATGCGGCCTAGGACTTTGCGGGTCCAGTCGCCAGCTTTCCCGTCGCGGAATGGCATGGACGTGACGTTACGCCCCGGGTAGGGCGCAGGCAATCCCGGGCGGCAGAGGAAACTAAGCCGCGCGGCGAGAGCGGAGCAGGGACTCGACGGCTTCGGCGGGGCCGGCGGGGGCGAGCAGGTCGCCCTGGCAGATGCGGCAGCCGGCCTCGACGAGGAAGTCGCGCTGCGCCGCGGTCTCCACGCCCTTGGCCACCACCTCGAAATCGAGGTTGCGGGCGAGCGCGATCAGCGCGCGCGCCAGGTTGGCGAGCTCGGTTTCCTGCGGGATGCCGCAGATCAGGCTGCGGTCCACGCACACCGCGCTCGCGTGCATGCGCTGGAGCATCGGCAGCGAGGCGTAGCCGGTGCCGAAGTCGTCCACGCTCAGGCGCGCGCCGCAGGCGGTGATCTCGGCGAGGGTCTGGCCGACCGGCTCGGCGAGCTGGCGCACCGAGGTCTCGGGCACTTCGACGAGCAGGGACTCGGCGGGCAGGCCGCTCGCCTTGAGCGCGTCGCGCACCTGCTGGGCGAGGCCGCCGCTGCGCAGCTGGCGGCCGCTGATGTTCACCACCACGGAGAACGGGCGGATGCCGGCGTCGAGCCAGCGGCGCCCCTGCATGCAGGCCTCGCGCAGGATCCAGGCGCCGAGCTGCACGAGCTGGCCGGAATCGTCGGCGAGCGGCAGGAAGGCTTCAGGCGCGAGCACGCCGTGCTTGGGGTGACGCCAGCGCAGCAGCGCCTCCGCGCCGACTACCTGGCGCGCGGCGATGTCGAAGCGCGGCTGATAGGCGAGGAACAGCTCGCCGCGCTCGATGCCGGCGCGCAGGTCCTCGGCGAGCTCGGCGGCCGCCGCGGTCTCGTCGTTGAGGATGCCGGAAAAGAACTGGTAGCCGTTGCGCCCGAGCTGCTTGGCGCGGTACATGGCGTGGTCGGCGAGGCGCATCAGGGTGCTCACGTCGTCGCCGTCCTGCGGCACGCAGGCGATGCCGATGCTCGCGCCCGAGGTGATTTCCTGCGCGCCGACGCGGTAGGCCTTGCCGAGCTCGTGCAGCAGCTTCTGCGCCACCGCCGCCGCCTCGCGCGGCTCGGCGATGTCCTGCAGCAGCACGCAGAACTCGTCGCCGCCGATGCGCGCGATGAAGTCGTCGCCGCGCACGCTGGCGCGCAGGCGCGAGGCCAGGGTCTTCAGGAGCTCGTCGCCCACCTCGTGGCCGAGCTGGTCGTTGACCTGCTTGAAGTTGTCCATGTCGAGGAACAGGAACGCCGCGGTCTTGTCGTGCCGGCGCGCGTGCGCGACCGCCTCGCGCGCGCGGTCGGCGAACATCGCGCGGTTCGGCAGCCCGGTGAGCGAGTCGTGGTGGGCGAGGAACTCGAGGCGCCGCGCGTCGTGCTGCAGCTGGATGGCGGCGAAGCGCAGGTCTTCCTGCGCGCGCTTGAGCGCGCTCACGTCGTTCGCCAGCATGTAGAAGCCGAGCGCCTCGCCTTCCGGGCCGAGGTGCGGCACGCACGCCACCTGCAGGGTGCGGCGCTTGCCGCCTTCCGCGGTGGTGAACTCGAACTCGACGCTCTGGCCGGTCATGCAGCGCTCGATGTCCGGACGCATGCGCGCATAGGCCTCGTCGCCGAAGATCTCGGCGACCGTGCGGCCGTGCATGCGCTCGTGCGCGATGCCGAACCAGTCGTCGTAGGTGCGGTTGCTGAAGCGGTAGCGCTGCTCGCGGTCCACGTACGAGATGAGCGCCGGGACGTTGTTCGCCACCAGGCGCATGCGCTCCTCGCTTTCGCGCAGCGCGGCCTCGGCGGCCTCGGTGCGGCGCACCGAGCGGCGCGTCTGGATCACCGCGGCGGCGAGCAGCAGCGCGGCGCCCGCGACCAGCGCATGCAGGATGATCTCGCGCGGCAGCTCGCCCGCGCCGGACAGCCACGCGCTGGTCGCCGCGATGATTTCCGCGCCCGCAGTAAGGATAAGCAGCGCCGCTCCGGCGAGAATCAGGAGCGGCGCCAGGAACGCCTGCCGAGACATGGGGCTATGATGGAGCGCAGCGAGGAGCGCGGCAACGCTTTATTTCCCGGCGCGCTGTCGCTGAAATCCTGAATGTGACGTCGTGGCTTGTCGACGTCGCTGTCCTATAATTCGCGGCCTATGACTTACGTCGTTACCGAAGACTGCATCAAGTGCAAGTACATGGACTGCGTCGAGGTCTGCCCGGTCGACTGCTTCTACGAGGGCAACAACATGCTCGTCATCCACCCCGACGAGTGCATCGACTGCGGCGTGTGCGAGCCCGAGTGCCCGCCCAAGGCGATCCTGCCCGATTCGGACCCGAAGGCGGAGAAGTGGCTGAAGCTGAACGCCGACCAGTCGGTCAAATGGCCGAACATCACGCGCAAAGGGACGCCGCCGCCCGACGCCGAAGCCTTCAAGGACGTCCCGGGCAAGTTCGAGAAGTACTTCGACCCCGAGCCCGGTAAGGGCGAGTGAAGCTCACGCCCGAGGAGCAGGCGATGCTCGCCGGCTCCCGCGGCGAAGCCGCCCGCCGGGCGCTCGAATACCAGATCGAAGTCGGCCGCTTCTGGGGCGCGCAGCGCCTCGTGCCGGTCACCAACGTCCACATGATGGGCGACATCGAGGTAATGGGCGACGGTGGGCTGGAATACCTGCGCGCGCAGGATGGGCGCTGTACCGTTCCCACCACGACCAACGCGCGCTGCGTGGATTTCGCGCACTGCGAGCGCCTCGGCCAGGACCGCGGCGAGGTGGCGAAGGAGCGCGAGCTGATCCAGTGCCTGCGGCGCATGGACGTGGTGACCACCGACACCTGCATCAATTACCAGACGGTCTATCAGCCGCACCTGGGCGAGCACGTCGCCTGGGGCGATACCGGCACCGTGATCTACGCCAACTCGGTATTCGGCGCGCGCTCCAACTTCGAGTCCGGCCCTGCAGCGCTCGCGGCGGCGATCACGGGCCGTACGCCCGAATATGGTTTTCATCTCGATGGGCACCGTAAGGGCACGTTCGCAGTCGAATTGAAGGCAAAGCTGGACGACCTCGCCGATTGGGGCGCCGTGGGCAAGATCGTGGGCGAAGCGCACCAGGATTACTTCGCCGTCCCGGTGTTCCACGGCTACCACCGCGTTCCGACCGCGGACGAGCTCAAGCACCTCGGCGCCGCGCTCGCGAGCTACGGCTCGATGGGCATGTTCCACTTCGTCGGCGTGACGCCGGAGGCGCCCGAGACTGCCTCGGGGTTTCGGGAGAACCTCGTCATCGACGAGGAAAGGATTTCCTCGGTCTACAGGAAGTACAGCGTCGGCAACGGCGACGCCCGGCTCGTGGTGTTCTCGGGGCCGCAGCAGTCGCTGCTGGAGATGAAGCGCCTTGCGTCGCTCTTCCAGGGAAAGAAAGTCAAAGCCGGCTCGAGCTGCTTCGTGACCACCAACAACGCGGTGCTTGCCCAAGCGCGCGCGCTCGGCTATGCGAAGACGCTAGAGGACGCCGGCGTGACGATCCTGGAAGGCGTGTGCTTCTACATCCTGCAGAACCTGTCGCCGATGCGCGAGGCCAACCGCTGGACCAACATGGTGTCGAACTCGGCCAAGATCGTGAACATCATCGGCGCGCACCGCTTCAACACGATCCTGCGGCGCACCCCGGAGTGCGTGGAAATCGCCTGTTCGGGGTTGCTGAAATGATTACGGTTGAGCGCGCGTACGGAACAACCGTCGAGGGCGAGGCACTCGTTTCCGAGGAAGGCTTCTCGCCGCGCTACGACCTGGACCGCTGGAGCGGCGTGATCACCAAGCCCGGCCACAAGCTCGAGGGCCTGAGCATCGTCGACAAGGTGTGCTTTTTCCCGACCGCCAAGGGCGGCATCGCGGCGGGCTGGGCGTTCTACGACCTGAAGTGGAAGAAAATCGCTCCCAAAGCGTTTATCTTTGGCGTGACCAATCCCGTCATGGTGCAGGGCGCGGTGTTCGCGGGCATCCCGATCACCGCCGGCTGGAACCCGCATCCGCGCGGGGTGGTCAAAACCGG
>DASVFV010000048.1:0-7195 GCA_036379875.1 Burkholderiales bacterium
GTCGCGCGAGCGGCCGTCCTGCATGATCTTCAGCACGATGTCGCCGCGCAGCTGGTAGAAGAACTCCTCGTACGGGTCGTCGTGGTAGTCGGAGCGCGAGTTCGGCCCGCCGATCACCATCACGATCAGGTCCTCGGCATCGCGGAACACCATCTGGTTGCCGACCGGCGGCTTGAGCAGGTGCGCGTGCTCGTCGATCCAGCGCGAGAAGTTGAACGCCTTCAGCACTTAAAAGGCGAAGGTGACCGTTACCTCACCGTAGGTGCCGTCGCACGAGCGGTAAGTGGTCTTGTTGCAGTCGAGGTATTTCTCGTACACCCCGCCGAAGCCGAGGTAGGCGCTTTGCGACACGGCGAAGTAGATGCCCGCGCGCGCGCCGACCGAGTCGAGGTCGGCGCGATCCTCGATGTCGGTGCGGCGGTAGAAGGTGCCGAGGTACGGCTTTGCCGCGCCCTTGTGGAATACGTACTGCAGGGAACCGGTGTACTTCACCAATCCAGGGTCGCCCCCGGTCCACGACTCGAGAAATAACCCGACGCTCAGCCCGTCGATCAGGTAGTAGCTGGCGCCCAAGCCAAGCACCAGGTAGCTCTCGTCGAAAGCGGCGCCGCTGCCCGCCGTGACCATCACGTGCGTGCGGCCCTGGGCGAAGGCGCCAGCGACGGACTGCGCGGCAGCCGGCGATGCAACGGCCGCGGCGAGCACTAAAGCGAGAGTGCGCATGGTTGTTCCTGCTTTCATGGTGCCCAGGGCCGGACTCGAACCGGCACGGCCTTGCGGCCTGGGGATTTTAAGTCCCCTGTGTCTACCAGTTTCACCACCCGGGCCGTGCGCGGGGAGCTCTGGAGGCGGGAGTCGGAATCGAACCGGCGTCCACGGCTTTGCAGGCCGCTGCATGACCACTCTGCCATCCCGCCGCATGTGAAAAGGGAAGGTACCGGGGTCCGGACCTTCCCTCTGGAAAAGCTGGAGCGGGAAACGAGTCTCGAACTCGCGACCTCAACCTTGGCAAGGTTGCGCTCTACCAACTGAGCTATTCCCGCGTCGATGCAGCCAATTATAAGTCAACCCCGGACCGAAGCGTAAGGCAGCGCCTTCCTCAAATAGTAGAGCATCGAGATCACGGTCAGCACTGCCGCGACGTTGATCAGGATGGTGCCGAGCCACTGGCAGTCGAGCAGGCCGAACAGCCGCTCGTGAAAGAGCAGCAGCGGGATCGCCACCATCTGGGCCACGGTCTTCAGCTTGCCGATGAACGCCACCGCCACGCTCGCCGACTGCCCCATCTTCGCCATCCACTCGCGCAGCGCGGAGATGGCGATCTCGCGGCCGATGATGATCAGGCCCACCAGCGCGTCGACACGCCCGAGCTGCAGCAGCACGACCAGCGCGCCGGCCACGATCAGCTTGTCCGCGACCGGGTCGAGGAACGCGCCGAACGCCGACATCTGGTTCAGCCGCCGCGCCAGGAAGCCGTCCAGCCAGTCGGTAATGCCGGCGAAGATGAACACCGCAGTCGCGGTGATGTTCTGCGTCTCGTGCGAAAGCCACGGCAGGTAGAAGATGCCGATCAGCAGCGGGATCAGCACGATCCGCGACAGCGTGACCAGGTTGGGAATATTGAGCATCATGCGGCAGCCGACTCGTGCAGGTGCCGGTAGATGCGCTCGGCGAGCGGGCGGCTGATGCCCTCGACCTTGGCGATGTCGTCCACCGCCGCCGCCTGCACGCCGCGCAGCCCGCCGAAATGCTCGATCAGCGCCTGGCGGCGCTTCGCGCCGATGCCGGGGATCTCGTTCAGCATCGAGGTGGTGCGCGCCTTGCCGCGCCGCGCGCGGTGGCCGACGATGGCGAAGCGGTGCGCCTCGTCGCGGATTTGCTGGATGAGGTGCAGGCCCGGGTGCGAGGGCGCGAGCTGCAGGGTGCGCGACTCGGACTCGAGGACGAGCTCCTCTTCGCCCGGCTTGCGCTCGGGCCCCTTCGCCACGCCCACCACGCAGACCTGGTGCAGGCCGAGATCGCGCAGCACCGCGGCCGCCACGCCGACCTGCCCTTTGCCGCCGTCGATCAGCACCAGATCCGGAATCTTTCCCGCCTCGGCGGTGACCCGCTCGTAGCGCCGCGCCAGCACCTGCTTCATCGCGCCGTAGTCGTCGCCCGGCGTCACGCCGCGGATGTTGAAGCGCCGGTACTCGGCCTTCTGCATCTGGCTGCGGTCGTAGACCACGCACGACGCCACGGTCGCCTCGCCCATGGTGTGGCTCACGTCGAAGCACTCGATGCGCTGCGCGCCTTCGGGCAGCCCGAGCGCCTCGCGCACCGCGAGCAGGCGCCCTTCCTGCGTCGCGCGGTCGCGCACGCGCTGCGCTATCGCGAGCAGCGCATTCTTGCGCGCCATGTCGAGCCAGATTTTGCGCTCTCCGTGGGAGGGATTGACGACGTGCAAGCCCTCGAGATCCACCGCTTCGCTGGTCACCACCAGGCCCGGCGGCGGCTGCTCCACGTAATGCTGCTCGAGGAATGCGACCAGCACTTCGCTCGCGCCCGCGCCTTCCGCGTTGGCCGGGAAGAAGCTGCGGTCGCCGACGTGCCGCCCGGTGCGGATCATCACCAGGTTCACGCACGCGATCGCGCCTTCGATCACGCACGCCACCACGTCGGCGTCCACGCCGCGGTTCGACTCCACGTACTGGCGCGCCTGCATGCGCGACAGCGCGCGCACCTGGTCGCGATAGGCCGCGGCCTTTTCATACTCTCGCGCGTCCGACGCGGCATTCATCTTTTCGTTCAGTTTTCTCAAAACATCGTCCTCGCGGCCTTCCAGGAAGAGCGCGGCGTTGCCCACGTCCTCGGCGTAACTCTCCGGAGAGATCTTGCCGACGCAAGGCGCGGTGCAGCGCTTGATCTGGTGCAGCAGGCAGGGCCGCGAACGGTGCTCGAACACCGTGTCCTCGCAGGTGCGCAGCTGGAAAACGCGCTGCAGAAGCTGGATGCTCTCACGCACCGCGTAGGCGTGCGGAAATGGACCGAAATATCGGTGACGCCGGTCTTTCGCGCCGCGGTGGAAGCCGAGCCGTGGGTATTCGTGGCCGGTGATCGTCAGGTAGGGATACGACTTGTCGTCGCGGAACAGGATGTTGTAGCGCGGCGCGAGGCTCTTGATCAGGTTGTTCTCGAGGAGCAGCGCCTCCCCCTCGGAGCGCGTGGCGGTGACCTCGATCGAGGCCACCTGCCCGATCATCACCTGCGTGCGCGGGCCGTGGGCCGTCTTGTTGAAGTACGAGGCCACCCGCTTCTTGAGGTCGCGCGCCTTGCCGACGTACAGGGGCTCACCGCCTTTGCCGAGCATGCGGTAAACCCCGGGGAGGTTCGGCAGCCCGGCGACGAAGGACTTCGCATCGAACACGCTGAATTCATTATAAAACGTGTAGAATGCGCGCCTTTTCCGGCAGCGTCATTCATCGTCATGGCAAAGGTCGAAGCAGTCGAAATCCGTCCCGGTCAGCTCCTCGAGTGGGACAAGCGCGTGTGGCGCGTCCTGAAGAGCTACCACGTGCACGTCGGCGGGCGCGGCGGCGCCTTCATGCAGGTCGAGATGAAGGACATCGACAAGGGCACCAAGACCAACCAGCGCTTCCGCACCGAGGACAAGATCGAGCGCGCGTTCGTCGACCCGCGCGAGATGCAGTACCTCTACCAGGACGGCGACAGCTACGTGTTCATGGACAAGGAGAACTACGAGCAGCTCTCGCTGCCCGGCGAGTTCCTCGAGGGCCAGGCCGGCTACCTGCTGCCGAACACCGACGTGCAGATCAACTTCTACAACAGCCGCCCGATCGGCATCGAGCTGCCACCGTCCGTGATCCTGACCGTGGAGGACACCGAGCCGGGCATCAAGAACTCCACCGCCACCAACAGCTTCAAGCCGGCGCGCATGGAGACCGGCATCACGGTGCAGGTCCCGCCCTTCATCAACAAGGGCGAGAAGATCAAGATCGACACCGCCGAAGGCACCTACATGGAGCGCGCCTAGGCGAGGTTTTGCAGGCTTTCCTGGGCGTCGCGGTAAGCGACGCTCTTGCGCAGGTCCCTCCCGCCCTTCTTCCGCATCCGTTCCAGGCGCTCCTGCTCCGGGACGGGCGCGTCGCTGAGCGAAAAAAGCAGCTTGTTCTGGCCCTCGGGGTCGTTGCACAGGAGCACCATGTCGCAGCCGGCCGCGAGCGCCGCGCGCGCGCGCTCCGGCGGCCCGCCTGCCGTGCTCGCCCCCGCCATCGAGAGGTCGTCGCTGAAGATGACGCCCTGGAAGCCGAGCTTGCCGCGCAGCACGTCCTGCAGCCAGTACTTCGAGTAGCCCGCCGGCTCTGCGTCGCATTGCGGGTAGATGACGTGCGCCGGCATTACGCCGGCGAGGCCCGCCTGCATGGCGGCGCGATAAGGCGCGATGTCTTTTTTCAGGATCTCCGCGAGGGTTCGCTCGTCACGAGCCACACCGTGGTGGGTATCGGCCGTGGCGAAGCCGTGGCCCGGGAAATGCTTGCCGACCGAAGCCATGCCGGCGTCGGCGAAGCCCTGCACGATCGCCGCCCCGAGCGCGGCCACGGCGTTCGGGTCGAAGTGCAGCGCGCGGTCGCCGATCGCGCTCGAGCCGCCGTAGTCGAGGTCGAGGCACGGCGCGAAGCTGAGGTCGATGCCGTGCGCCCCGAGCTCCGCGCCGATGATGTAGGCCGCGCCGCGCGCCGCCTCCTTTGCGAGGTCCTTGTCGCGGTCCCAGAGCTTTCCGAGCTGGCGCATCGCCGGGATGGCGGTGAAGCCCTCGCGGAAGCGCTGCACCCGCCCTCCTTCGTGGTCGACGCAGACCAGGAGCTCAGGTTCGCGAAGTTTCTGAACTTCTTCCACTAACATACTGAGTTGCTGCGGATTTTCGTAGTTCCTTGAGAACAGGATGACCGCCCCGGCCGCCGGATGGCGCAGGCGCTCCCGGTCCTCTTCGGTGAGGGCGGTGCCGACCACGTCGATCACCGCCGGACCGAGCGGCGTTCTTACTTTTCGCACTCGAGGATCACCGTAGCAACGGCCACGCCGCGCTCGTCGGTGAGCGTCAGATGCGAGCGCGCCACGCCCCGCTTTTTCAGCAGGGCCTGCAGTGGATTGGAGAACTCGAGCTCGGGCTTTCCCGACGCCCGGTTGACCACCCACACGCCGTGCCAGTTGGCGGGCGCGCGGATGCCGGTGCCGAGCGCCTTGGTGAAGGCCTCCTTGGCCGCGAAGCGCTTGGCGAGGTAGGCGACCGGCTGCTTATGCTTCCTGAAGCGCGCGAGCTCCGGGGCGCAAAGAATGCGCTCGGCGAAGCGCTCGCCCCAGCGCTCGAGCGCCTTCTGGATGCGGACGATCTCGACCACGTCGGTGCCGATGCCGTAGATCAACCCGCGGCCTGCCGCATCAGGCTCTTCATCTCGCGCACCGCCTCGCGCATGCCGACGAACAGCGCGCGCGACACGATCGCGTGGCCGATGTGCAGCTCGCGCACCCCCGGCAGCCGCGCGACCGGCTGCACGTTGAAATAGTTGAGCGCATGGCCGGCGTTGAACCGCATGCCGAGCGCGCGAATGGCTTCGCCGGCGCTCTGGACCTTCTTCAGCTCGGCGATGACGGCGGGACTTTCCGCGTCGCGCCCCTTCGAATGGAAAGCGTGGGCGTACGGCCCGGTGTGAATCTCGCAGACCGCGGCCCCGATGCGCTTGGCCGCGTCGACCTGGCGCCGCTCGGCGTCGATGAAGACCGAAACCACGATTCCGGCCTCGCTCAGCCGCTCGACGAGCGGAGATAGTTTTTTTTCTTGACCCGAAACATCCAAGCCGCCTTCGGTCGTCACCTCATGGCGCCCTTCCGGAACCAGCATCGCCATCTCGGGCTTCAGCCGGCAGGCGATGCCGACCATCTCGTCGGTGGCCGCCATCTCCAGGTTGAGCTTGATATGGGTGAGCTCGCGCAGGCGGCGCACGTCCTCGTCCTGGATGTGGCGCCGGTCCTCGCGCAGGTGCACCGTGATGCCGTCCGCACCGCCCAGGTGCGCCTCGACCGCCGCCCAGACCGGGTCGGGCTCGTAGGTGCGCCGCGCCTGGCGCACGGTCGCGACGTGGTCGACGTTTACGCCCAATTCGATCATGAGTCGATCACAGGTCGGCGAGCTCCCGCAATACCGCGCGCGTGTGCAGCACCTGCCCGTGCAGGCGCTGGCCGATCAGCGCGCGCAGCAGCATGCGCGCCTCCTCGCGCGTCTCGGGGCGCTCGTACTGGCCGGCGGCGAGGTCGAGCAGGGTCTGGCCGCTCACGCTCAGCTCGGAGGAGGAGTTCCTGGAAGGCATCGGTCCGCGATCGGGCTCGTAAACGTAGCGGCGGTCGGGCTCGATCGGCGCCCCGCTCGCCGCGTCGTGGTCGAGCAGCGGAGCATACCCGAGCTCGGCAAGCAGGCGCTTTTCGAAGCTGCGCAGCACCGAGGGCTGGGGCGCGCCATCGGAGAGCGCCTTGAGCGATTCGGCGTAGGCGTCGAACAGCGCCTCGTGCGCGTCATCGCGCGGCAGCAGGCGCAGCAGCAGCTCGTTCAGGTAGAAGCCGCACATCAGCCCGCGGCCCGCCAGCGGCTGCAGCGCGCCCGCCCATTCGGCCGAGATGAGGTTTCCCAGCGAAGCCTCATTTGACATTCCTCCCGACCAGCCGAGCCTGAGCGGATGGAAGGCGAGCAGCACGCCGCGCATTGCCGAGCGCGGACGGCGCGCGCCTCTCGCAAGGAGCGCCACGCGCCCGTACGCGCGCGTGAACGCCTCGACGATCAGGCTGGTTTCCTTGTAGGGGTACGTGTGCAGCACGTACGCCGGCTGGTGGTCGGCGCGCCTTTTCATTCGTAGCCGAGCTGGCGCAGCACGCGCGCGTCGTCGGTCCAGGCCTTGCGCACCTTCACCCAGGTGCCGAGGTACACCTTGCCGCCGAACAGCTTCTCCATGTCCTTGCGCGCCGCCGTAGCGATGCGCTTCAAACGCTCGCCGCCGGTGCCGAGCACGATCGGCTTCTGGCTGTCGCGCTCGACCAGGATCGTCGCCTCGATGCGCCGCAGCCGGCCTTCCTCCTTGAAGCTGTCGATCACGACTTCGCAGCGGTAAGGCAGCTCGGCGCCCATCTGCTCGAACAGTTTCTCGCG
>DASVFV010000049.1:0-21235 GCA_036379875.1 Burkholderiales bacterium
GCGAGAAGCAGAACAACTACCGCACCTTGCTGTGGCGGCCCGGCAGGGGCTCGCACTTCGCGCTGTTCCCGAACCTGAACGCAAACGACCCGGTGTGGCGCAGCCTGCTGCGCGACGTGCGCTTCCGCCGCGCGCTGTCGCTCGCCATCGACCGCTCGCTCGTCAACCAGGTGCTGTATTTCGGCCTCGCCATCGAGTCGAACAACACCGTGCTGCCGCAGAGCCCGCTGTTCCGCGAGGCCTACCGCGACCGCTGGGCGCGCTACGACAAGAAGCAGGCCGCGCAGTTGCTGGACCAGATCGGTCTCAAGAAGGGCCGCGACGGCATGCGCCGCCTGCCCGACGGGCGGCCGCTCGAGATCATCGTCGAGACCGCGGGCGAGTCGACCGAGCAGACCGACGCGCTGGAGCTGATCCGCGAGACCTGGCGCGAGGTCGGCATCAAGATGTTCTCCAAGCCCTCGCAGCGCGAGGCGTTCCGCATGCGCATCTTCTCGGGCGACACCATCATGTCGGTGTGGAGCGGGCTGGAGAACGGCCTCGCCACCGCCGACAACAGCCCCGACGAGCTCGCGCCGACCAGCCAGATGCAGCAGCAGTGGCCCAAGTTCGGCCAGTACTACGAGACGAGCGGCAAGTCGGGCGATGCGGTCGACATCCCGGAGGTGAAGGAGCTGGAGCGCCTGTACCGCGCGTGGGCCGAGGCCAAGACGCGCCAGGAGCGCGAGCGCGCCTGGCACGCGATGCTCGAGCTGCATGCCGAGCAGCAGTTCACCATCGGCGTGGTGTCGGGCGTGCCGCAGCCGGTGGTGGCGCGCGACACGCTGGTGAACGTGCCGGAGAAGGGCTTCTACAACTGGGATCCGGGCGCGTTCTTCGGCATCTACAAGCCCGACACGTTCTGGTTCCGATGAGTCTGGAAACGCACCGCTCCGTCGTTCCCGCGAAGGCGGGAACCCCATTTCCTAAAAAAGAAGACGGGACCCCCGCCTTCGCGGGGGCGACAGCCTAGATGCTCAAGTACACGCTGCGCCGCATCCTGATCATGATCCCGACGCTGGTGGTGATCAGCTTCGTCACCTTCGTCATCATCCAGCTGCCGCCGGGCGACTTCCTGTCCAACCAGATCGCCGAGCTGCAGAGCCAGGGCGACAAGGCGGCGGCCGAGAAAGCGGTGTTCCTGCGCAAGCAGTACGGGCTCGACAAGCCGTTCATCGAGCAGTACGGCATCTGGATCGGCGCGTGGCCGGGCGAGAACGGCTTCTCCGGCCTGCTGCAGGGCGACCTCGGCTGGTCCTTCGAGCACGATCTGCCGGTGAAGGACGTGGTGGGAGACCGGCTGTTCCTCTCTTTCATCCTCAATTTCTCGGTGATTCTCTTCACCTGGGCGGTGGCGTTCCCGATCGGCTTCTACTCGGCGACGCGCCAGTACAGCTGGGGCGACCACGGCCTCACCTTCCTCGGCTACGTCGGCCTCGCCACGCCGAACTTCCTGTTCGCGCTGGTGCTCATGTACTTCGCCAACGTGACCTTCGGGCTCTCGGTGGGCGGCATCATGGATCCCGAGTTCCTCGGCCAGCCGTGGAGCTGGGCGAAGGCGCGCTCGGTGCTCGAGCACCTGTGGATCCCGGTGATCGTGATCGGCACCTCGGGCACCGCCGGCATGATCCGCCGCCTGCGCGCCAACCTGCTCGACGAATTGCAGAAGCCCTACGTGGTCACCGCGCGCTCCAAGGGCATGCCGCCGTTCCGCCTGCTGGTGAAGTACCCGCTGCGCATGGCGCTCAACCCCTTCATCGCCGACATCGGCAACCTGCTGCCCTCGGTGATCTCCGGTTCGGCGATCGTCGCCGTGGTGCTTTCGCTGCAGACCTCCGGCCCGATGCTGCTCGAGGCGCTGCGCAGCCAGGACCAGTACCTCGCGGGATCGTTCCTGATGTTCCTGTCCCTGCTGACGGTCATCGGCATGTTCATCTCGGACCTTCTCCTCGCAGCTCTGGATCCGCGCATCCGGCTGACCGGCGGGGTGGCGAAATAAACCGCGCGGAAAAACTCGAGCACTACGTCTCGCAGGAGCCGTTCGAGCCGCACGCGGCCGAGACCCTGACGCCCGAGCAGGAGCGCTTCTATCGCGCTTCGCAGTGGCAGATCATGTGGTGGAAGTTCCGCCGCCACCGCATCGCGGTGATCGCCGGCATCGTGCTGCTCGCGTTCTACGCCTCCACGCTGGTGAGCGAGTTCATCGCGCCCTACGAGCTGCACACGCGCGACACCAACCACATCTACTCGCCGCCGCAGCGCCTGCATCTCTTCCACGAGGGCGAGTTCGTCGGCCCGTTCGTGTACGGCCAAACCATGCGCCTCAACATGGAGACGCTGAAGCGCGAGTACGTGGAGGACCGCAAGGCGGTCTACCCGCTGCGCTTCTTCTGCCTGGGCGACGACTACGAGTTCTGGGGCATGGTGCCGGGCCGCTTCCACTTCGTCTGCCCGGCCGAGAACGGCACGCTCTACCTGCTCGGCACCGACCGCCTGGGGCGCGACCTCTTCTCGCGCATCGTGTACGGCACGCGCATCTCGCTCACCGTCGGCCTGCTCGGCATCGCGGTGTCGTTCCTGATCGGCATCACGCTGGGCGGCATCTCGGGCTTCTACGGCGGCTGGATCGACAACGTGATCCAGCGCTTCATCGAAATGGTGCGCTCGTTCCCCGAGCTGCCGCTGTGGATGGCGCTCTCGGCGGCGCTGCCGGTGAACTGGAGCCCGATCCTGGTCTACTTCGGCATCACCATCATCCTCGGCCTGCTCGACTGGCCGGGACTCGCGCGTGCGGTGCGTTCAAAGCTGTTGGCGTTGAGAGAGGAAGACTTCGCCACCGCCGCGGTGCTGATGGGCGCGAGCCCCGCGCGCGTGATCCGCAAGCACCTGCTGCCGAGCTTCACCAGCCACCTGATCGCCTCGGCCACGCTCTCGGTGCCGGCGATGATCCTGGGCGAGACGGCGCTCTCTTTTCTGGGCCTGGGCCTGCGCCCGCCGGTGACGAGCTGGGGCGTGCTGCTGAACGAGGCGCAGAACATCAACGTGGTCGCGCTCTATCCCTGGCTCATGCTCTCGGTGGTGCCGGTGTTCATCGTGGTGCTGGCCTTCAACTTCTTCGGCGACGGCCTGCGCGACGCCGCGGATCCCTACTCCAGCGTGGCCCGCACCTAGAGCGCCGCTAAGCGGCCTGGTCGGTCGAGGAGGGGATCGAGTTCGGCGCGCCGGAGGTGCCGGCGGAGAATACGCAGAACGCGTTCTTGCCGGCGCGCTTGGCGGCGTACATGGCCTTGTCGGCGTGCGCCATGAGGGTGGCGGCATCGCCCGCGTCGTCGGGGAAGATCGACACGCCCAGGCTCGCGGTGACCCGCGCCTTCACCCCGCCAAAGAGCTCGTAGGGCTTCAGGACCTCGGCGGCGAGCTTGGAGACCACGCGCTCGACGCCGGGCGTGTCCTGCATCTGCTCCAGCACCACGAAGAACTCGTCGCCGCCCAGGCGCGCCACCACGTCGCTCGCGCGCAGGCTGCGGCGCAGCCGCCGCGCCACCTCGACCAGGAACGCGTCGCCGGCCGCGTGGCCGTGCAGGTCGTTCACCTGCTTGAAGCCGTCCAGGTCCATGAACACGCCCGCGAGCTTGGAGCGGTGCCGGCGCGTGCGCTCGATGGCCTGCTCGAGCGCCGGCGCGAGGCTGGTGCGGTTGGCAAGGCCGGTCAGCGCGTCGTTGTAGGCGAGCGAGGCGATGCGCTCGCGCGCGAGCGCGATCTCGGTCACGTCGCGGCCGATGCCGCGGTAGCCGAGGAACGCGCCCGCCGCGTCGAAGCGCGGCTCGCCGCTCACCGAGAAGTAGCGTGTGCCGCCGTCGGGCATCACGCGCGCGAACTCGAAGTCGCGGAACGGCAGGTGGCTGTTGAGCTGCGCCATGTGCGCGGCCCAGCCGGCCTGGTCCGGGCTCACCGAGGCCACGCCCCAGGGGTGCTTGCCGACCATGCCGCGCCCGATCTGCGCCGTGCCGTAGCTCGGGCCGTGCACGATGCTGGTGAGGCGGTGCTGCGCGTCCATTTCCCAGAAGAAATCCGACGACAGGTGCGTCAGGCCGCGGAAACGCGCCTCGCTCGCGCGCAGCAGCTCCTCGGTCTGCTTCCTCTGCAGGAACTGGCCGAACAGGCTGCCGATCGCCTGCGCCGCCTCGCGCAGGCGCTCGTCGGGCTCGCCGGCGCGGTGGCCGGAAAAGGCGAGCAGGCCGATGGTGCGGCCCTGCGCCACCGCCGGGAAGGCGAAGGTCGCGAAGCTGCCGGCCGATTCGCGCGGCGACTTGGCGAACACGGGCTTGCCTTCCTCCCAGGTGTTGCGCGAGCGCGCGAGGAACTGCTCGGTGGCGGGCTCGCGCGCGAACCAGCCCTGCTCGAGGGTGAACTCGCCGCTCGCCGGGTCGACCAGGAAGCAGCGCCCGTAGTCCCAGCCCTCGATGTCGCAGATCGCGCGCAGGCCGGCCTGCAGGCCCTCCGCAACCCCGCTCGCCTGCGCAAGCGCGCGCGCCACCGCGTGCTCCAGGCGCAGGAGCTGCTCGCCGCGCTTGTGCTCGGTGATGTTGCGCCCCACGCCGCGGTAGCCGAGGAACGAGCCGTCGTCGGCGAACACCGGCTCGCCGGAGAGGGCGAGCCACACGCTGCGCCCGCCGGCGCCGAAGCGCTGGATCTCGAAGTCGCGGAACGCCTCGTGGCGCTCGAGGCTGCGGCGGTTGTGCTCCCAATAGTCGTCGGCCGGGTCGAGCCCGGTCTTCATCGCGAATTCGTGGGAGGTGTAGGTAAGGCGCAGCTGCCCGTCCATCTCCCAGTACCAGTCGGCGAAGAGGCCGCCGAGGGCGGACACGCTATTCACGTTTCTTGGGCGCTCAGGGCAGAGTGAATAGCTCCATCTTATCGCCGACGCCGCGCAGCGTGTGGGCGCCGAGCGATTTCCAGGCGCCCGGCAGCAGCCGGGCCACGCGCTCGGAGACCACCAGGTCCACCCCCAGGGTCTTGCACAGCCCCTCGATGCGGGCCGCCTCGTTGGCGGCCGCGCCGATCACGGTGAACTCGATGCGCGTCGGCGTGCCGATGTTGCCGAAGGTGAGCTCGCCCAGGTGCAGGCCGATGCCGAAGCGCAGCGGCCGCGGCCTGTTTTTATTGAGTTTATCCATGCGCCCGAGCGCCTCCCGCGCCGCCGCCACGGCCCTGGCGCACGCTTCCGCCGGCTTGCCGTCCACCGGGAAGATGGCGAGCGCCGCATCGCCGATGAAGCGCAGCACCTCGCCGCCGCTCTCGAGCACCGGGCCGAGCACGCACTCGAAGTACTCGTTGAGCAGCGCCAGGAAGTCGCGCCGCGCCATCGAGTCGGCGAGCGGCGTGGAGTCGCGCAGGTCGCAGAACCAGATCACCGCGTCGATGTCCTGCCCGTCGCCGCGCTTGATCTGGCCGGCCAGCACCTTGGCGCCGGCGGTCGGCCCGAGGTAGGCGTTGAGGATGTTCTGCGCCTTGCGCATGTTGGAGAAGATCTCGACCAGGCGCGTGAAAGGCGGCAGCAGGCGGTGCAGCGCCGCCATGTCGGCGGCGCTGAAGCCGCCGGGGCGGCGCGTGGCGAAGCTCGCCGCGTGCACCTCGCCGTCGATGAAGCGCAGCGGCGCGGCGAGGAAGTCGGTCGCGCCCTCCTTGTCGAGGTCGGCGAGGATCGGGAAGTCGCGCGGCGTGGCGGGATCCGCCAGCCGGCGCCGCACCTCCACGTTGTCGAAGAACACCGCGCGGATCGGGCTCTTGAGGAACACCTCGGAGGCGATCAGCTCGTGGCCGGCCTCGTTCATCTCGACCAGGTTGCGCTCGCCATGCCAGATGAAGGAGCGGCCGAGCGCGTTGGGGTGCAGCGTGCGCACGAACACGCCGACGCGGTAGACGGACAGGCCGTGCTCCACGAGGCGGCGGCACGTGCCGCGCAGCACTTCGGCGGGCTGGCGCGCGCCCGGCCCGCCCTCGTTCAGCCAGTCGATGACGGGCTGGATATTCAGTTCTTGGTCAGCCACAGGCTCGATTCCACGGCGCCCGGCACGAGCGGCAGGCGCGCGAGCACGCCGGTCAGGGTCTCGGGCTGGCGGGTCACCGTGGCGTGGCTCGCGAACTCCACCGCGAGGATATTTCTTTCGATCAGGGCCGCGACCGCGGCCTGCTCGTTGTAGCGCCGCCAGCCCCAGTGCGCCGGATAGTCGTCGGGCAGGAAGATGTCGTGGAAGTGCACGCGCACCCCGGCCGGCAGCAGCGGCAGCACCGCGTTCAGCAGGAACTCGACGTCGCTGCCGGGCTTGAGCTGGTGGCTGGAATCGATGAACAGGATGTCGCCTGAGGCGAGCGCCGGAAACGCCGCCACTCGCTGAACGGGGGTTGCGATCCAGTCGATATCCAGACCCGCAAGCGTTGCCCGCGGGTTCGGATCGATCGCGACGATGTGCGTGTCCAGCCCGCCGTCGGACACGGCGCGCGCCAGGAAGCGCGTCGAATGCCCCGAGCCGACCTCGACGATGCGCTTCGGGGGCGCGCTGCGCACCATCGCGTAGGCTGCGGCGGCGTCGAGGCGCGGGAACCAGTCCTGGTTCCAGCGCGGTGCGGGCGGCGGCTCGGCTCCGATGGCTTCGAGCGCCGCCGCGTACTGCTCAATCAACCTCAACAACCAGGCCGTCCCGCGCCACCAGCGATCCCGGCAGCTCCTTCGCCACGTCGCGCGCGATGCCGTCGAGCAGCTCGTCGTCGTGCTCGGGGTCGTGGTGGAACACCGCGAGGCGCTTCGCGCCCGCCGCGCGGCACAGGCGCACGCCTTCCTGCCAGGTCGAGTGTCCCCAGCCGGTGTAGGTCTCGTACTCGGCGTCGGTGTACATGCTGTCGTAGATCACCAGGTCCGCGCCCGCGATCAGCTCGAGGATGTTGCGGTCGGGCGCGCCGGGCACGTGCTCGGTGTCGGTGAGGTAGCACACCGAGCGCCCGCCGTGCTCGACGCGGTAGCCGGTCGCGCCGTCCGGATGGTTGAGCGCGGTGCTGCGCACCGCCACGCCGTCGCCCGGGCGCAGCGTCTCGCCGGCCTTGAACTCGCGGTATTCCATGCGCGCGCGGAACACTTGCGGCGGCACCGGGAAGAGCGGCGCCATCATGAACTCGCCGAGCACGCGGCGCAGCGTCATGCCCTCGGCCAGGTGCCCGGCCCACAGGCGCCAGCGGTTCTGCGGCAGGAAGAACGGCTTGAAGAAAGGCAGCCCGCACACGTGGTCGAAGTGCGTGTGGGTGAGGAAGAGGTCGGCGTCCAGAGGGAGAGATGCGTCGCCCGCGAGCGCGTTGCCCAGGTAGCGCAGCCCGGTGCCCGCATCGAACACCAGCAGGCGGCCGCCGCAGCGCATCTCCACGCACGAGGTGTTGCCGCCGTAGCGCACGGTGCGCGGGCCGGAGCAGGCGATCGAGCCCCTCACCCCCCAGAAGCGCACCGTGAACGCGTCGGCCATGTTTTAACTATAGCGGGGAAACCGGCTAGGAACGCCTCCCCCGCCGGGGAGGTGAATATTCACTAAGATGCTCGACCAGGGGACCCTGGTGGAACGCAGCCTCTTCGGCTTCATCATCCGCTACAGCAAGCGCGACCAGCTGCGCATCGTGCCGTTCGTGCTGATGACCATGGTCGTGTACTACGCCTCGCTCGACCTGCCCAAGACCATCATCAACGAGGCGATCCAGGGGCGCAGCTTCCCCGAGGGCGCGCAGAGCGCGAAGTTCCTGTGGCTGGAGCTGGGCCGCATCGAGTACCTGTTCGCGCTGTCGATGATCTTCCTCGCCCTCATCGTGCTGAACGGCTGGCTCAAGTTCCGCATCAACACCATGAAGGGCTGGATGGGCGAGCGCATGTTGAGGCGCCTTCGTTATGCCCTCTACGACCACATCCTGCGCTTTCCGCTCACGCGCTTCCGGCGCGTGAAGGCGGCCGAGATGGCCACCATGATCAAGGACGAGGTGGAGCCGCTCGGCGGCTTCATCGGCGAGGCGCTCATCACGCCGCTCTTCCTCGGCGGCCAGGCGCTCACCGCGATGTTCTTCATCCTCTACCAGCACTGGGTGCTCGGCCTGGTGGCGCTTGCGGTGGTGGGCGTGCAGGCCTATTTCATCCCGCGGCTGCGCAAGCGCCTGCTGGTGCTCGGGCGCGAGCGCCAGCTCACCGCGCGCGCGCTGGCCGGACGCATCGCCGAGACGGTCGACGGCGCGGCCGAGATCCACGCCAACGCCACCTCGAACTACGAGCGCGCCGAGATCTCGGCGCGCCTCGGGCACATCTTCAACATCCGCTTCGAGTTCTACCAGCGCAAGTTCCTGATCAAGTTCCTGAACAATTTCCTCTCGCAGGTCACGCCGTTCCTGTTCTACACCGTGGGCGGCTACCTCGTGATCATGGGCCGGCTCGACATCGGCGCGCTGGTCGCCGTGATCGCCGCGTACAAGGACCTGCCCGGGCCGGTGAAGGAGATGATCGACTGGGACCAGCAGCGCCTCGACGTGGAAGTGAAGTACCAGCAGGTCATGGAGCAATTCCTCGACGAGCAGGTCGCGCCGCCCGAGATGCAGGCGCCGGCCGAGGTGCCGCGCATCGCGCGCGACGGCGTGCTGCGCGCCGCCAACCTGTCGCTTGCCGACGAGGGCGGCGCGCGCCTGGTGCAGGACGTGTCGTTCGAGGCGCGCCTCGACCAGCACATCGCCATCATCGGCCGGCCCGGCTCGGGCGCGAGCGAGCTCGCGCAGCTGCTCGCGCGCCTGGTGCAGCCCTCGAGCGGCTCGATCGAGCTCGGCGGACTCGACATCACGCGCGCGCCCGAGTCGATCACCGGGCGCTGCATCGGCTACGTCGGATCGCCCGCGTATCTCTTCCCGGCGCGCGTGCGCGACAACGTGCTCTACGGCCTGAAGCACCGCCCGGTGCGGCCCGCCGAAGGCGAGGTCTCGGAGGAGAAGGCGTTCCAGCTGCGCGAGGCGAAGCGCACCGGCAACAGCACGCTCGACATCGACGCCGAGTGGATCGACTACGCGGCGGCGGGCTGCAGCGGGCCCGACGACATCGAGAAGCGCATCCTTGAATTGCTGCACGCGGTCGATCTCGAGGAGACCATCTTCGAGCTCGGGCTGCGCAGCCGCGCGCAGAAGCACGCCGGCGCCGACGTTTCCGAGCGCGTGCTGCAGGCGCGCCGCCAGCTGCGCGAGCGCCTGCAGTCGCTGCACATCGCCGACTGGGTGGAGCGCTTCGACCCGACGGCTTACAACCGCAACGCCACGCTCGCCGAGAACCTGCTGTTCGGCACGCCGGTCGGGCGCGTGTTCGACATCGACAACCTGGCGGGCAACGCGTACGTGCGCCAGGTGCTGCGCGCCACCGGCCTCGACGAGCTGCTGATCCGCACCGGCCACAAGGTGGCCGAGACCATGGTGGAACTCTTCAGCGGGCTGCCGCCGGGGCACGAATTCTTCGCGCAGTACAGCTTCATCAACCAGGACGACCTGCCGCTGTTCGAGGCCATCCTCAAGCGCGCCGCCGAGGTCGGCCTCAAGGACCTGGACCAGGAGCAGAGGCGGGCGCTGCTCGCGCTGCCCTTCAAGCTGATCGCCACCCGGCACCGCCTCGGCCTGATCGACGAGAGCTTCGAGGCGCGCGTGCTCGAGGCGCGCCGGCATTTCGCCCAGCACCTGCCGCGCGAGCTGCGCGGCGCGGTGGAATTCTTCGACCCGGCGCGCTACAACAGCGCGGCGACCCTGCAGGACAACATCCTGTTCGGCAAGGTCGTCACCGGCCAGGCCGGGGCCACCGAGCGCATCATGCAGCTGGTGCGCGAGCTGCTCGAGGACCTCGGCCTGCGCCCGATGGTGGTGCGGAACGGCCTCGACTTCCAGGTCGGCGTGGGCGGCGCGCGGCTCGCGGTGGCCGACCGGCAGAAGATCGCGATGGTGCGCGCGATGCTGAAGCGCCCGGCGCTCCTGGTGCTCGACCAGGCCGCGGCGGTGCTCGACCCGGCCTCGCAGCTGCGCGTGGTGGAAGGCGTGCTGGCCGAGCGCAAGGGCCAGGCGGTGGCCTGGGTGCTGTCGCGCCCGGAGTACGCCGAGCGCTTCGGCGTGGTGCTGGTGATGCAGGGCGGACGGCTGGTGGAGCGCGGCGCGTTCGCGGAGCTGAAAAGGAAAACCGGATGAGCCTCGAACAGGAAGTGGAGCTGATCAAGCAATTCCCCATCTTCGCCAAGATCCAGCCGGCGATGCAGAAGCTCCTGTGCTTCAGCGCCGAGCGCCTCACCTACGCGCCGGGCCAGGAGATGTTCAAGGCCGGCGACATGGGCGACGCGGCCTACATCGTGATCGAGGGCAGCGTGGAAATCAGCGTGCCGAGCCCCTCGGGGCCGATCGTGGTGAACACGCTGGGCAACAACGACATCATCGGCGAGATCGCGATCTTCGGCGACGTGCCGCGCACCGCCACCGCGAGGGCGCAGGCCAAGGTCGAGGCGCTCAAGATCTCCAAGGAGCTCTTCACCAAGATCATCCGCGAGAACCCCGACGCCGCGCTGGAGCTGATCCGCGTGCTGGCCGGGCGCCTCGCCAATACCACGGCCCAGTTGTCGCGAACCCTCAGTCAAACCCGTCCCTGATTGAGGGTCCGTGGATCGCTGACGGCATAGACGGCAAGGCGCTCGGTCTTGCCCCGCACGCGCACCTGGTGTCGCGGCGCATCGCCGGGCTCGATGCCCGCTTCGCGCAGCACCACTTCCGAAACCACCAGCGAGCACGCGAACGCCTTGGTCATGTTCTCCAGGCGCGCCGCGGTGTTCACCATGTCGCCGATCGCCGAGTAGATGGGCGCCTGCGGCGGGCCCATGGTGCCGACGATCGCCACGCCGGCGTGCACGCCGATGCCGATGCGCAGCGGCTGCTCGAGGTCGGCGGCCAGGCTGCGGCTCAGCGCCTCGATGCGGTCCTGCATCTCCGCCGCGCCGCGCATCGCGGCCTTGCAAGCTTCGTTTAAGGGGGAGTTGAGACCATAAAGGGCGAGCAATCCGTCGCCGCGGAACTGCGCGTAGTAGCCGCCGGTTAGACGTAAAGCCTCATGCATCGCGGCGAAGAACTGGTTCATGACGAACACGGTGTCGTAGGGCAGGCGTCCGTCGGCGAGGCGCGTCGAGTCGCGCAGGTCGACGAACATCGCGACGATCGGCCGCTCGCGCCCCTGCGCTCCGCCGCGCGCGTCGGTCGCGGCGGCCGGGCCGGCGTTCGGCGGCAGGAGCGGCGTGACCGCGACGTCGCGCGTCGGCCGGCACTGGCAGGCGAGGCGCACGTTGGGCGGCGCTTCGATGCGCCCGAGCGCCTGCGCCTCGGCGCGCGACGGCGCGGGCAGGTGATCGAGGCCCTCGCTCACGCGCACCCGGCACGTCGTGCAGCGCGCCCGCCCGCCGCACACCGAGGCGTGCGGCAGGCCTTCGTCGCGGATCGCTTCGAGGATCGAGCGCCCGACCGGCGCGACGATCACGCGCCCGGAGGCGTGGCGCACGCGGTAGGTAGCGCCGATGCGCGTGCGCAGCCAGCGCGCGAGCAGCGTGCCGCCGAGCGCGATCCAGAACCCGTACTCGAGCGCCTCGCGCCAATGCGTGATGAGCGCGCGCTCGCGCTCGGTCATGCCGGCGATGTCGGCGTTGTACTTGGCCATCCCGCCCACGCTCTCGACCGACGGCCAGAGGTAGGAGCCGGCGCTCGCGAAGCCGGACAGCGCGAGCGCCGGGATGAGCAGCGCCGCGGCGAACGCGAGCGGCATCGCGTTGCGGTACCACTCGCGCACGCGCAGCCAGTAATGGATGCCGGCGCAGAGGTGCGCCCACACCACGAGCAGGAGGAGCACCTGCCTGGCGGTGGACCATTCGCTCGACCAGAGCAGCCCCACGACGCGCTCGTAGTCCACGTTGTGGCCGAGCAGCATCCAGGTGAGCCGCGTGCCCGCCACGTGCGCGATGAGGAGCGGCGGAACCGCGAGGCCGAGCGCGAGCTGCGCGCCCTCCCACCACGGCATGCGCAGGGTGCTGCGTCGATAAAGAGAAATCAAGGCAAGAAAAAAATGGGTAACCAGCGAGCCGTACAGCAGCAGGCTGCCAACGGGGCTGCGCCACCACGCGGCGAGGACGATGCGCAGCCGGTCCATCGCCTCGATCGACACCACGCCGAGCGAATGGTTGAAGAAATGCCCGACCACGAAGCTGGCGATGACCAGCCCCGTGACGAGACGAAGAAGCCTCATCCCTTCAGCTGAAGGGACTTGTACTCGAGGAATTCCTCCAGACCGTACACGCCGGCTTCGCGCCCGTGGCCGGATTGCTTGAAGCCGCCGAACGGCGCGTTGAGGTTGAACGCGCCGCCGTTCACGTCGACCTGCCCGGCGCGGATGCGGCGCGCGATGCGCTGCGCGTGCGCGTCGTCCTTCGACCACACCGCGCCGGCCAGCCCGTACGGGCTGTCGTTCGCGATGCGCACCGCCTCGTCCTCGTCCTTGTACGGGATGATCGCCAGCACCGGGCCGAAGATCTCTTCCTGCGCGATGGTCATGCTGTTCTTGACCCTGCCGAAGATGGTCGGCCGCACGTAGTAGCCGCCGGCCGGCGCGCCTTCGGGCGGCTCGGCGCCGCCGGCGATCAGCTCCGCGCCTTCCTCGACGCCCTTCTTGATGTAGCCGCGCACGCGCTCGAGCTGCGCGAGCGAGCTGAGCGGCCCGAGGCGCGTCTTCTCGTCGAGCGGATCGCCCGGCACGAAGCTCTTCGCCGCCTCGGCCGCCAGCTTGGCGGCCTCGTCATAGTTTTTCTCCGGGACCAGCATGCGGGTGAGCGCGGTGCAGGTCTGGCCGGAATTCAGGTAGCAGCCGTTCACCGTGCCCTTCACCGCGGCCGCGAGGTCGGCGTCCTCGAGGATCACCGAGGCGCTTTTCCCGCCGAGCTCCAGTGCAACACGCTTTATTGAAGAAGAAGCCAATTCTGAAATCCGCTTGCCGGCGCGCGTCGAGCCGGTGAACGAGATCATGTCGACGCCGGGATGCTTCACCAGCGCCTCGCCGGCTTTCGCGCCGAGGCCGGTGACCACGTTGAACACGCCCTTCGGCAGCCCGGCGATCTCGATCACCTCGGCGAGCACGAAGGCGTTGAGCGGCGCGATCTCGGAGGGCTTGAGCACCACGGTGCAGCCCGCGGCGAGCGCCGGCGCGACCTTGAGCGCGATCTGGTGCAGCGGGTAGTTCCACGGCGTGATCGCGCCCACCACGCCGACCGGCTCGCGCACCACCAGCGAGTTGCCGACCCTCTCCTCGAACTTGAACTCGCGCGCGATCTTCGCGTAGTTGGCGAAGTTCGCGATCGGCAGGCCGACCTGGATGCGCGCCGCGAGCTTGAGCGGCATGCCCACTTCCTGCGCGATCAGCTTGGCAAGCTCGTCGGCGCGCGCCTTGAGGCCGGCCGAGATCTTGTCGAGGAAGCCCGAGCGCCATTCCGCCGAGCCGCCGCTCCAGCCTTCGAGCGCGTTGCGCGCCGCGCTGACCGCGGCGTCGATGTCCTTGTCCTCGCCGAGCGGCACGCGGCCCATGCGCTCGCCGTTGCCGGCGTTGAACACCTCGGTGGTGTGCTTGCTGGAGGGCGCGACCCACGCGCCGCCGATGAAAAACTGGTCCCGGGTAAGCATGCCGTAATTCTAGCTATACTCGACTCGTGCCCCGGAAAGCCAAAGCGGCGTTGTGCCGCGCGCATAACGCGCCGGTGGTGGTCGAGACCATCGCGGTCGACGCGCCCAAGCGCGGCGAGGTGACGGTGAAGCTCGGCGCGTGCGGCGTGTGCCACTCCGACCTCTCGGCGATCACCGGCACCATCGCGCTGCCGCTGCCGCTCGTGCTCGGCCACGAGGGCGCGGGCGTGGTCGAGGAAGTCGGCGAGGGCGTGAGCGGCCTCGCCAAGGGCGACCACGTGGTGTTCTCGTTCATCTACATGTGCGGCAAGTGCCGCTTCTGCGTGGCGGGCCGCCCGGTGCTGTGCCTGGAGCAGGGAAAGGCGCTCACCACGCCGCTCGAGGGCACGCCGCGCACGCGCGATGCGTCGGGCGCGCCGCTCAACATCTTCTCCGGCTGCGGCTCGATGGCCGAGTACGCCACGGTGTCGGCGGAGAACCTGATCAAGATCGATCCGAAGATCCCGCTCGATTGCGCGGCGCTGGTGGGCTGCGGGGTCACTACCGGCGTGGGCGCGGTGTTCAACACCGCGAAGGTGGAGCCCGGCTCGTCGGTCGCGGTGTTCGGCTGCGGCGGCGTCGGCCTCTCGGTGATCCAGGGCGCGCGCATCGCGGGCGCGGAGAAGATCATCGCCATCGACACGCTGCCCGCCAAGCTCGAGATGGCGAAGAAGTTCGGCGCAACCGACGTCCTGCTTTTCAAGGACGATCCCACCAAGGATCTGAAGAAGCTGACCGGCGGCGGCCCGGACTATGCGTTCGAGTGCGTGGGCTCGGGCGAGCTCGCGGGCACGGCGTACCGCGCCATCCGGCGCGGCGGACTCGCGGTGGTGGTGGGCGTCGCGAAGCCGAGCGACTCGACGAGCGTGCGCACCATGACGCTGCCGTTCGAGGAGAAGACGCTCACCGGCAGCTACTTCGGCTCGTGCGTGCCGCGCGTCGACTTCCCGCGCATGCTGTCGCTCTACATGGCGGGCAAGCTCAAGCTCGAGGAGTTGATCACGCGGCGCTACTCGATCGACGAGGCGCCGCAGGCGTTCGCCGACCTGCAGGCGGGGAAGAACGCGCGCGGCGTCATCGTCTTCTAGGCTTATTTCCCCTTGGCATCGCGCATCCTGGTTGTCGACGACCAGCGCACCAACGCCGAAATGGTGTCCGGGCTGCTGCGCAATCTCGGCTACGAGGTCGATATCGCGCTCGACGCGCAAAGCGCGCTCGACACGGTGCGCAGCAAGGGCACCGACCTGGTGATCTCCGACATCCTGATGCCGATGATGGACGGCTACGAGCTGTGCCGCCGGCTGCGCGCCAACCCGGCTACCACGCTGCTGCCGGTGATCCTCGTCACCTCGGCCGACCCGCAGACCGAGCGCGTGAAGGGCATCGAGGCGGGCGCCGACGACTTCATCGCCAAGCCGGTGAACTGGGCCGAGCTGTTCGGCCGCGTGAAGCGCCTGCTGCAGGTGAAGTCGCTGCAGGACGAGATCAAGGAGCTGAACGCGCGCCTCGAGCAGCGCGTGCGCGAGCAGGTCGCGCAGCTCGAGCGGCTATCGAGGATGAAGCGCTTCTTCTCGCGCGCGGTCGCCGAGGCGATCGTGGCGGGCGGCGAGGAGCTGCTCGAGCCGCACCGGCGCGAGATCACCGCGGTGTTCCTCGACCTGCGTGGCTTCACCGCGTTTACCGACCGTGCCGACCCGGACGAGGTGATGGACCTATTGCGCGAGTACCACGCCACGCTCGGGCGCACGGTTGACGAGTTCGGCGGCACGCTCGAGCACTTCGCCGGCGACGGCGTGATGATCTTCTTCAACGACCCGATCGAGGTCGACAAGCCGGCCGAGCGCGCGATCCGCATGGCGCTCGCGCTGCAGCGCGCCTTCAACCCGATCGCGCAGGCCTGGGCCAAGATCGGGCACGAAGTCGGCCTCGGCATCGGCATCGCGCAGGGCGACGCCACGCTCGGCGTGATCGGCTTCGAGCAGCGCTGGGAGTACGCGGCGATCGGCAACGTGCCCAACCTTGCGGCGCGGCTATGCGGCGCCGCTCACGCCGGCGAGATCATCCTCGACGGCCAGACCGAGCAGGACATCGTGCACGTCGCCGAGACCGAGTTCGTCGGCGCGCTCACGCTGCGCGGCTTCCAGCAGCCGGTGCCGGCCTTCAGGCTGAAGAAAATGCGAGACCAATAAATCAATAAATGGGGACGGACCCCATTTTTTCTCATTTGCGAATGACTTGCCGTTGCGAAAAATGGGGTCCGTCCCCATTTAGCCGGCACGCAGCAATCCCCCCAGCGTGGTAAAGAGCAGCACCAGCAGCGCGAAGGTCGCGACGTGCTCGAGCGGCGCGCTCTTCTCCGAGCGCGGCGGCAGCGTGGAGCTCACGCACAGCCAGCCGCCCCAGGCGATGCCCGCGAACAGCACCACGCGGATCATCCAGATCAACGCTTCGGCGAGCTCATCGGGCATGACGCGAAGCTACGCGCGCCGCCTGCAAGCCTCAATGACCGTGTGCGCTCGCTACGTGTGAACGATTACCAGCGCGGCGGCGGCTTGCGCGCGATGACGAGGTGGCCGTCTTCCTTGCGCACGTAGCCGCCGTCGGAGAGGTCGGAGAAGATGCGGCTGATCATCTCGCGCGAGGCGCCGACGCGCGAGGCGATGTCCTTGTGCGTGAGCGGCTCGCCGATCACCAGCTTGCCGCCCTTGTCCTCGGCGAGCTCGAGCAGCAGGCGCGCCACGCGCCCGTACACGTCCATCAGCGCGAGGCTGCGCACGTTCTCGGTCAGGTCGCGCACCCGGCGCGCGAGCTTGCGCATGATGTGCAGCGCGAGCTCGGGCTGGCGCTCGAGGAAGCCGGTCAGCTCGGCGCGCTTCACCACCGCGCAGCGGCAGTCTTCCAGCGCCATCACCGACGCCGAGCGCGGCCCGCCGTCCAGCGTCACCTCGCCGAAGTACTCGCCGGCGCCGAGCTGGTTCAGCTGCACCTCGCGGCCCTTGTCGTCCGCGACGAACACACGCGCCTTGCCCGACAGCATCACGTACAGCGAGTCGGTGTCGTCGCCCTCCGTGACGATGATGGCGCGCTTGGGAAAGGTACGCACCGTGGCCACCGCGGCGATCTTGTCGAGCAGCGGCTGCGGCAGCACCTCGACGGAGCGGTCTTTCACCCGAGCCTCATCGAGCCCATTTTGCGGCAGCCCAGTGAATAAATCACTTCCCCCCGGCGCCGTGTTTCGCTGACCCGCACGATGGCGCGGCCTAGCCTGACGGGAATCTCACCGGGGGTGGGTTATGAGCAAGTCCGAGCACGTTCAGTTCCTGATCCTGATGATCCCGACCTTCCTCGTCCTCGCGGCGGCTGCCTTGTCGATGGCAGATCTGGGGCTCCCGGCGTCCGACCCCGTACCCCAGGCCGCCATGGCGGCCGTGCACGGCGTGCCGGTCGCAGACCCCGCAGGCGGGGACGAGCGCCCGGCCGAATAAGAACAATGCGCCGGACTAGATGAATAAATTCCAAGGGAGCGCGATACTGCCCCTCTAGGGGGCTTGCAGGAGGAGGGGTCACGGATACCGACAGGCGCAAGCTGCTGGCCGGCTTGGGCGCCGCCTTGGCGTCGCCGCTGCTGCGCGCGCAGCAGCCGTCGGCCAAGCCGGCACGCATCGGCCTGCTGCTTCTCGGACCGTTCCCGGCCCTCGTTGATCCTTTCCTCGTCAGCTTGCGCGAGCGCGGCTGGTCCGTCGGCATGAACCTGCACGTCGAGACCCGCGTGACGGCGGCGGAGCAGGCGCGCGCGCCGGACATGGCGCGCGAGATGATCGCGAAGGGTGCCGATGTCATTGCCGTCACTGGCACGGCGAACGCCGTCGCCGCGCGCGAGGCGTCGAAGACGGTACCGATCGTTGCGCTGGCGTGCGGGTACCCGGTGGAATCCGGCTTGGCCGTCAGCCTTGCGCGGCCGGGTGGCAACGTGACCGGGGTGAGCGTGTACGCCGGCACGGAGCTGTTCGGAAAGTTCGTCGCGCTGTTCAAGGAAGCCGTGCCGCAGCTGCAGCGCCTGGGTATTTTCTGGGGCTATGCGCCGCCCGCCTTTCCCCAGATCGAGACCGACATCGCGGTCGGCGAAATGCGCCGCGCTGCGAGCGCGCTCGGGATCCAGACGAGCGTGTGGATGAACCCGGACCTGCCGGCATTGGACCGCACCCTCGCCCAAGCCGAGCCCGCGGCGCTGGACGCGGTATTCGTTTCCGCGGGCGGCGCGCAATCGGCGCCGGACGGAATCGCGAAAGTCGCCGCGTTCTGCGAGCGCCGCCGCCTGCCGACGATGTGCGACGTGGCCGGCAATTTCTTCGCCACCGGCGGCGTGCTCTCTTACTCGGTCGACTGGCGCGAGCTGGGCGCGCGCAGCGCCGGACACGTGGACCGCATCCTGCGCGGCGCGAAGCCCGGCGAGCTGCCGATCGAGCAGCCGACGCGCTTCGAGTTGGTGCTGAACCTGAAGCGCGCGAAGCTGATCGGCATGGCGATTCCGCCAGCCATCGTCGCGCGCGCCGATCGGGTGATCCAGTGAGGCGGCGCAGCTTCGTCGCGCTGCTGGGAGGAGTTCTTGCCGGCTTTCCTATCGCGGAACCGTTTGCGCAGAAGATCAAGCGCGTCGGCTGGCTCACCGGCGGCTCGCCGAAGTCGCACGCCAAGCTGCTCGACGCATTTCGCGACGGCCTGCGCGAGCACGGCTGGGTGGAGGGCCGCAACATCGCGCTCGAGCTGCGCTGGGCGGAAGGCGACCTGGCGCGCCTGCAGCCGCTTGCCGAAGAACTTGCGCGCCTGCAACCCGACGTGATCCTCACGGCCGCGCAGCCGGTCAACCTCGCCATGAAGAAGGCGACCTCCACCATCCCGATCGTCATGGCGACCGGGGCCGACCCGGTGGGCGGCGGGCTGGTCGCGAGTCTGGCGCGCCCGGGCGGCAATGTCACCGGCCTGTCCGGGTTCTACGAGGTGATGCCGGCGAAGATGATCGAGCTCGCCGCGGCAATCGTGCCGCAAGGCAAGCGCGTCGCGGTGTTCGTGGATGCCAAAAGCCCCTTCGCCAGCGGCGCACACCGGCAGGAAATCGAGCGCGCCGTGAAAGCTTTCGGCCTGCATGCGGCGTACTTCCCGGCCGGCACGCCCGACGAGCTCGCCGCGGTCCTCTCCGCCGCCGGCAGGGAGCGGCCGGCGATCGCGCTCGCGCTGCCCGGGTCGATGTTCTTCGCGCTCGGCGAGCGCATCGTGAAGGGCGCGGCGGAGCTCAAGCTGCCCCTGGTCGGCCCGTTCGAGGAGTGGGCCGACGCCGGTGCGCTGATGAGCTACGCGGTGAGCCTGGTCGAGAGCTACCGGCGCGCGGCGAGCTATGTCGACAAGATCCTGCGCGGCGCGAAGCCCGCCGAGCTGCCGATCGAGCAACCCACGCGCCTGTCGCTCGCGGTGAACTTGAAGATTGCCAAGCAGCTCGGCGTCTCCATTCCCGCCGCGGTGCTCGCGCGCGCCGACCGGGTGATCGAGTGAAGCGCCGGAATTTCCTCGCTGCGTCGGTGCTGCTCGCCGCGCCTGCGGCATTCGCGCAGAAGGTGCATCGCATCGGGCTGCTGGTGCAGAAAGCCGGGACCTGGCTGGTGGAACCTTTCTCCAGGGCCCTCGGCGCGCACGGCTGGACCGTCGGCCGCAACGTCCAGCTCGACGTGCGCCTGAGCGCCTCGCCCGCGGACATCGACGAGCTCGCCAAGGCGCTGGTCGCGGCGCGCACCGACGTCATCGTCGTCGTCGGAACCCACATGGCGGCTGCGGCTGGCCGCGCGACCGCGAAGACGCCGATCGTGATGTACCTGAGCGGCTGGCCGGTGGAGGGCGGGTTGGTGCGAAGCTATGCCCGGCCGGGCGGCAACATCACGGGCCTGTCCACCTACGGCGGCAGCGACAAGCTGTTCGCCAAGTTCATGGCCCTGCTGAAGGAGCTGGTGCCGTCGCTGCGCGAGATGGCAGTGGCGTGGGACTACGTCGCGCCGATGTTCCTCGAAAAGGAAGTCGAGCAGGGCGTGGGCGAGCTGAAGCGCGCGGCCGCGGCGCTCGGGGTTCGAAGCCGCGACTTGCCCATTCACACGCAGGCCGATTTCGACCAAGCGCTTTCGACCATGGAGAGCGCGCCGATCCAGGCCATCTTCGCCACCAGCGGCCCGTTCAACAGCCTGCCGCACAATCTCAAGCGTCTTGGCGAGCTGTCGCAGCGCCGTCGCCTGCCGATCATGTGCGATATCGCGGGCAGCACCTTCCAGAACGTCGGCACGCTGGCCTATTCGGTGAGCTGGGACGAGGCGGCGATGCGCTGCGCGTCATTCGTGGATCGCATCCTGCGCGGTGCGAATCCGGCCGAGCTGCCCATCGAGCAGCCCAAGAACTTCCAGCTCGTGCTGCACTCCGGGCGCGCGAAGGCCATTGGTTTGGCGATTTCCCCCGCGCTGCTCGCGCGCGCCGACCGGGTGATCGAGTGAAGCGCCGCCGCGTTCTCGCCGGGCTGGCGGGCCTCGCGGCCGCTGCGGTCCTGCCGGCATCCGGGCAGCAGGGCACGCGCCCGCGTATCGTGTGGCTGAGCGTTGCGCGCCCGGAGGAGAGCCCGTTCCTCGCCGCCTTCCTCGACGGCATGGCGCTGCTCGGCTATGTGCGCGGCAGGAACTTCGAGCTGGACGAGCGCTGGGGCGACAATTCCCTCGAGCGGCTGGAACAGCTCGCGCTGGAGGCCGCGCGTTCCAATCCCACGATTTACGTCAGCCAGGGACCGGCGCTGCACGTGGCGCTCAAGCTGCCCGGCAGCGCGCCGATCGTGTTCGGCAACAGCGGAGACCCGCTCGAGTTCGGCGTGGCGAAGAGTCTGCCGAGGCCGGGCGGCCGCTTCACCGGCATCACGTTTCTCTCGTATGCGCTGGTCGGCAAGCGCGTCGAGCTGCTGCACGAAGTCGCGCCGAAGGCCAAGCGGGTAGCCGTGCTCTCCAATCCCGAGCATCGCGGCGACGCGAAGGAGCTCGCCGCGACGCGCGAGGCGGCGGTCGGGCTTGGCCTGCAGCTTTCCCACTACCCGGCGACCAATCCGGCCGAGCTCGGACGCGCGCTGGAAGCGATTGCCGCGGCGCGCGCCGAGGCGCTCATCGTGCACCCGGACGCCCTGATGGTGCAGCAGCGTGCCCAGCTCGGGCGCTTCACCGGGGAGCGGCGCATCCCGGCAATCTCGGGCTGGGCCACCATCGCGGAGGCGGGCTGCCTGCTCACCTATGGCCCGAACCTGCGGCTCTCCTACCGCCGGCTCGCCTACTTCGTCGACCGCATCCTGAAGGGCGGAAAACCCGGCGAGATTCCGATCGAGCTGCCGACCACGGTGGAGCTGGTGGTC
>DASVFV010000050.1:0-13954 GCA_036379875.1 Burkholderiales bacterium
TCGAGAAGAAGCGCGAGCCGCGCATCAGCGGCGCCGAGGCGCTCAAGGTTCACCGCTTCATCGACTCGCTTCTGCGATAAGCCGGTTCACCTCGTCGGGCGCCTCGAGCTGCGGGAAGTGGCCGAGGCCCGGCAGCACTTCAATCCTCACGTTGTTTAGCCTGCTTTTAAGAAGATTCAGCCAGGGCGAGGTCTGACCGCGCTGCATCGGCCCGCGCTTGCCGGTCTGCGGGTCGCGCGTGGTGGTCTGGATGACGAGCACCGGCGCGCGCACGGCGTCGAGCGCGGGCTCGAGGCTTCCGGCGTCCCAGCGCGCCGAGCGCGGCCACAGCGCCGCGCCGATCTCGGCGCCCTGGCGCACCGCGCGCTGCACGAGGCGCTCGGTGGCGGGCGTCTGCTCGAGGAACATCTGGCGGAACAGATCTTCGGCAAATGCCTTGAAGCCGACGCGCTCGATCGCGGCGCGCGCCGAAGCTTCCGCTGCGTCCGGGTCGCCGGTGGCGAAGCGGCTGCCGTCGACGAGCACGATGCCGGCCACGCGCTCGGGAGCGATGCGATTGGCTTCGAGCACTACGCGGCAGCCCATGCTGTGGCCGATGAGGATGTACTTGTTTAGTTCGAGGTTATTGGCGAGCGCGGCCACATCGCCGCCGAAGTGCTCGATCGAGCACTCCTGCGGCCGGCCCGGCGTGGCGCCGTGGCCGCGCAGGTCGCAGGCCACGACCTCGTGCGTTTCCTTCAGTGCGTTGAGCTGGAAGCGCCAGTCCTCATGGCTGCACAGGTAGCCATGAACGAAGAGCAGCGCCGGCGCGCCGCGTCCGTCGCGAACGAAGTTCAGTCTTCGGCGTGCGCCGCGGGCTTGTGCGCGGCCACCAGCTTCTGCTGGAGCTGCGGCGGGGCGGGCTCGTAGTGGCTGAATTCCAGGCTGTACGAGCCGTGCCCGGCGGTGAGCGACTTGAGGCGCGCGGGGAAGTGCTCGAGCTCGGAGAGCGGCGCGGTGGCCTTGATCTGCACCAGGCCCGGGCGCGGCGCGTCGGAGCCCTTGATCTGGCCGCGATGGCCCGAGAGCTCGCCCGCGATGTCGCCCATGCGCTCTTCCGGCGCGACGATCTCGACGTTGACGATCGGCTCGAGCACGATCGGGCGCGCCTTGGCGAGCGCGTCGAGGAACGCCTTGCGGCCCGCGGACTGGAACGCCACGTCTTTCGAGTCGACCGGGTGGCTCTTGCCGTCGTACACGGTGACGCGCACGTCCTGCAGCGGGTAGCCGGCGACGAAGCCGTGGTCGAGCACCGCGCGCACGCCTTTCTCGACCGAGGGGATGAACTGGTTCGGGATCGCGCCGCCCTTCACGCTGTCGACGAACTCGAAGCCCTTGCCGCGCGGCAGCGGCTCCACCTTCAAATAAACTTCGCCGAACTGGCCCGCGCCGCCGGTCTGCTTCTTGTGGCGGCTGTGGCCCTCGGCGCGCGCCGCGATGGTCTCGCGGTACGCGATGGAGGGCGGGCGCGTGTCGAGCTCGAGCTTGTACTGCGTGGACATCTTGTCCAGCACGGTCTTCAGGTGCATCTCGCCCAGGCCGCGCATCACGGTCTCGTTGGCCTGCGCGTTGTGCTCGATCCTGAAGCACGGATCCTCGGCGAGGATTTTGTGCAGCACGTCGGAGACCTTTTGCTCGTCGCCGCGCTTCTTCGGCTGCACCGCGAGGCCGAACACCGGGGTGGGCAGCTCGAGCGCTCGCGCGTGCACGTGCGCGTCCTCCGCCGAGTCGTGCAGGATGTGGTCGAACTGGATCTCGTCGATCTTGGCGATCGCGCAGATGTCGCCCGGGATCGCCTCGTGCACCTCGACCTGGGTCTTGCCGCGCAGCAGGTAGAGGTGGCCGGCCTTGATCGGCTTGCGCCCCTCGCCGATGTAGAGCTGGCTGCCGGCGGTGATGCGGCCCTGGTGCACGCGGAACACCGCGATGCGCCCGATGTACGGGTCGATCTCGATCTTGAACACGTGCGCGAGCGCGTGGCGGGCCGGGTCGGGGATCGGCGTGAGGTCGCTCGCCTGGCCGTCGCCGGCCTTCGTCACCACGTAGGTGGGCGGGTTGCCCTCGGTCGGATTGGGCAGGAGCTGCACGATCACGTCGAGGAGCTCCGCGATCCCGGCGCCGCTCTTCGCCGAGGTGAAGACGACCGGGATCAGGTGGCCTTCGCGCAGCGCGCGCTCGAGCGGCTCGTGCAGCTCCTCGGGGCTCACTTCGCCCTTCTCGAGGTATTTCTCCATCAGCTTCTCGTCCACCTCGACCACCTGATCGACGAGCTTGCGGTGCGCTTCCTCGACCGAGGAGAAGTCCGCGTCGCCGGAGGGCGCGAAGAAGCAGTCCGATACCTTGCTGCGGTTGCCGGCCGGCAGGTTGAGCGGCAGGCATTCCTTGCCGAAGACCTGCTGGATCTGTTCGAGCAGGCGCTCGGGGTCGGCGCCGTCGGCGTCGATCTTGTTCACCACGATCAGGCGATCGAGGCCGCGCTTCGCCGCCCAGGCGAGGAAGCGGCCGGTCATCATCTCGATGCCGTTCTGCGCG
Source organism: Burkholderiales bacterium (assembly GCA_036379875.1). Taxonomy (GTDB): domain Bacteria; phylum Pseudomonadota; class Gammaproteobacteria; order Burkholderiales; family SG8-39; genus SCGC-AG-212-J23. The sequence goes on from DASVFV010000050.1 coordinate 2,572, forward strand.
TTGATCACGATCGCGGCGGTCTCGACCGCGGCCAAAGCGGGCAGCGACTGGCCGAGAAAATCCGGGTAGCCGGGCGTGTCGAGCAGGTGGATGCGATGGTCCTGGTGGTCGAAGCTCGCCACCGCGAGCTTGAGCGAGTGCTGCAGCTGCTTCTCCAACGGCGTGTAATCGCCGACGGTAGTGCCGCGCTCGACGCTGCCGGCGGCGGGAATCGCTCCCGCTCTTGCGAGCAGCGCCTCGGCAAGGCTGGTCTTGCCTGCCCCAGACTGGCCGACGAGCGCGAGGGTCCTGATGCGCTTGATCGAATGTGCCACGGGCCTGCCTCCTCTTCCTCGAAAATTATCCTACCGCGGCACGTGTCGCGGCGTCGAGACCGCCAGGAAGATCTCCCGGAGAAACAGCAGCAGGCAGACGATGAGCGCCAGCATCGCGCACACGAACATGGCGGCGATGGTGAGCGAGAGGTCGGTGCGCACGAACGCGCCGACGAAGGCGCCGGCGATCAGCAGCGCGACGAACAGCGCCGAGACCACCGCGAACACGATGGAAAGGTAGACGAAGCGGATGCGCCGCGCAATCGTGGCGAGCTCGTCCTGCGCCGACGATACCTCGGCTTGGGGCATGCGCGGCAGCAGCTCCTCCAGCTCGCGCCGCCGGTCCACCGCGCGGCCGAGCCGGATATTGAGGGCGCCGATCACCGTGCCCACCGCGGTGAGCATGAACACCGGCGCGATCGCGAGCTGGATTACCCCGGCGATCTCGGGGACGTGGGGGTCGAAGGCCACAACCCCCAGTTTACGGGGTGATCGGTGCTCCTACTGGTGGCAGGCGCAATTGTCGCCCGGAACGTGCGGCGTGCCGTCGGGATGGTAGCTGCCGGCGGTGTTGGTGGTCCCTGCGTTGTTTTGCACCTGCTGCTGCGCCTGTTGCTGAGTCAGCTGCTCGTTGTTCGACTGCGTCTTGCTCTTGCTGCCCACGGCGACCGCGGCGCCCGCCGCGACCACGCCGGCGATGATCCATTTCGCCTCGATGCCGCTGCCGAGGAAGTTGTTGAACAGGCGCGAGTCGAAGTTGTAGGTCTGCTCCTGGCGCTTGCCCTGCACGAGCAGGCCGGCACCGAAGGTCCGGTCCCTGGCCCGGGGCGCGTCGAGCGGCACGGTGATGTAGAACGTCACGCCCTGCGACTGCGAAAGCTGGCTGATGCTGTCGAACGCGGCGCATGGCGCGGTTGCGCAGATGAGCGCCCCCGCGAGCGCCGCCTTAAGTCCCCTACGACTCATGGCGGTTGCTCCTCTCCGTAAAGATGCCGGACAGGGTAGGAGCCCGCGTGTAACGGGACTATCCGCGCTGCGCCGCCGGACGTGGTCCGGCAGGAAGGGTTTTTATTTCTTGTCTGCGCGCTCGAGTAGTTCCGGGCGCTTCTTCAGCGTGTCTTCGAGCTTCGACTTCGGGATGAGCAGGACATGCGGAGAAAGAAGCTTCGCCTGCTCGGCGCCCTTGGCCTCGGGCTTCACGCCCGAGGCGGTGAACGTCACGTAGTAATTGTCGCCGGCGAGCTTGCCTACCTTGATCGCGTAGCTCGCGCCTTCGAGCGTGGTCGCGTCGATGGTGATCGGCTTGTCCAGCCCAGTGTCCGGAGCATCTTTCGGCGCCACGTCGGCGACCTCGAGAAGCTGCAGCGAGTACGACGCGGCATTGGCGCGCGAAGTGTCGAGCTTCTCGCCCGGCTTCATGCCGTCAAGCCTCCAGTCGGCATTGTCGGCGGCGCGCTCGATGCGCCAGCCTTCACCCCCCGGATAGCGCACCTGGAGGGTCTTGACCTTCTCCACCTGGAAGGAGGTGCGGTCGACCCATTCGGCGGTCTTGACCGTGGCCTGGGTGAGCGGGTCGCCGACCAGGAAGGCGGTCCCGGCCTCCGCGGGAAGCGCAACCCAGCGCCCGTCGGGAATCGCCTTGCCCGGATTCTCGACCTCGCGCTTGAAGTATTTGCGGCCGACGAGGAACGAACCGAGCGGCTTCCCCTCGGCGTTGAGGAACTCGACTCGCGTGCCCGATTGATCGAGGTTGAGCCGCGCGCGGTCCTTCTCGCCGAGCGGCTCGCTCTGCCCGACCTTGAGCCCGATCGCCTTGAGCACGAACTCGCGCACTTTCGCCAGGTCTGCCGGGAAATCGCCGCGCTCGGCGATTACCCAGCGCTCGTCCTTGCGCCGCACGGTGAGCGTTTCCTTGGGCTCGACGATCCTGATCGCGGCGATGTCGGCGGCCTTCAGGTCCTTGAACAGCGTGCGCCCGAGCGTCGCGACGTTGTCGGGACGGCGCGTGCGCTCCTGGTACTGGTAGAAGAGCGCCCCGCCGCCCAGCACGGCGAGCAGCAGCACCAGGATCGCGGCGACCCGCGCGTTCATGCGGTTCTTCTTCGGAGCAGCGCGACCAGCAGGCCGGCGAGCGCGACGAGCAGCGGCATCACCGCGATGTTCGCCAGCTTGGTCCAGAACACCAGCGCCTCGGCGTCCTGGCGCAGGTTCCTGCGCAGCTCCTTGAGGGCCAGGTTGGTTTCGATGTAGGTCTTCTTGAAGCGCTCCAGCTCCTCCTGCTGCTCGGCGGTGAGGATCTGCGACTTGCCCGAGCCGGGCTGCTGCTTCTGCAGCTCCTGCAGCCGGGCTTGCGTCTTCTGCTTCTCGTCCTCGAGCGCCTGGATGCGGCCGAAGTACTGCTTCTGCGCCTCGGCCTCGAGCTCGCGCACCACGGTGAGCGGGCGGAACGAGGCGGCGCGGCTGCGCAGCGAGATGAGCTCGTCGCCGGCGGCGAACTGCTCGACCGCGCCGAGCGCGAAGGCCAGGTTGCCGTTCGACGGCACCACGATCCTGCGCCCGAACACTTCCTGCACGTCGACCGCCGCGCCGTCGGCGAGCATGTCGACGTCGGCCACCACGATCACCGAGTTCTCGGGCGATTCGCGCAGCGCCGGTGTGTTGGGCAGCGGCTTGTCGTTCTCCTTGACGCCATCGGGGAACGCGGTCTTGAACTTGCCGGTGAGGCGCAGCGCGAGCGGCATCGGGCTGCCCGAGGGCTTGAAGCTGCGCGTCGCCTCGTCGCCCGACTTGGTGGCCGCCATGCTGTCCACCAGCATCGAGTTGGGCGAGCTGTGAATCAGCTCGGTGGCCTTCAAGTTTTCCAGGGTTTTCAGCTGGAAAGCGCCGCCAAAGGCGTAGAGGAGCGTCTCGATCTGGCCCGTCACCACGTCGTCGCGGCTGAACGCGGTGCGGTTGAGCGACAGCACGGTCGGCGTGTAGCGCGCCCCGCCGCCCGAGCCGAACACCACGTCGGACACCACCTTGCCCGGGTCCATCTCCACGCCCCAGGCCTTGAAGAGCGTCGGAAGCGTCGAGCTGGAGGGCATCTGCGGCATGCCGGGCATGGTCGGCATCTGGTCGAAGTACGCGTACGGGTCGGCGAACACGATGAGCTTGCCGCCGCGCATCACGAACTGGTCGAGCGCGTACTCGGTGACGGGCTGGATGTCGCGCGGGTGGATGACGAGGAGCACGTTCAGGTCCTTGTCGATCTCCTTCGCGCTGAGCGGCACTTCCTTCACCTCGAACTCGCGCTTCAGCTCGTTGGCGAGCACCCACGGGTCGGAGGACTGGCGCGTGAACGGGTTGAACTTCTCGCCCAGCACCGGCAGCCCGGCCATCAGGCCGACCTTCGGGCGCTCGGCGGAGCCGACGCGCGCGATGGCGCGCACCAGGTCGTACTCGAGCAGGCGCTCGCGCTGCGGCGTGATCGCGCCGAGCGACTGCTTGCGGTCGAGCTGGCTCACCGCGACGCCGAGGTAGAACGACTCGCCGCTCACGAGCTGCTGCGGCTCGATGCCGTCGAGCTGCGCGGCGTCCTCCTCCTCGGAGTCGGGCTTCGGGTTGTAGCGCTCCACCACCAGGTTGGAGCCCGCCACGCCCTTGAACTCGCGCACCATGTCCTCGACGCGCTGCGCGAAGCTGCGCAGCTGCACCGGCACCGCCTCGCCCTGCGAGACGTAGAGCTTCAGCGTGACGGGCGACTGCAGGTTCGAGAGGATCTTCTTGGTGCCCGGCGAGAGCGTGTAGAGATTGCCGTCGGTGAGGTCGATGCGGGCCGGCACGCGCGAGACCAGGAAGTTCGCCGCGACCAGGATGAGGAACAGCGCGACCAGGCCGATCGCGCCATAGATCAGGTGCTCGTTCTTTTTCATCCTGCTCTATGCCCGCGAATGATGACCCCGGTCGCGAACAGCGCGAAGCCGATCACGGACAGGAAGAAGAGGAGATCCCGGCTGTCGATCACGCCGCGCTGGAAGGCGTCGAAGTGCGTAACCACGGAGAACGCCGCCACCGTGTCGACCACCGCCGGGCTCGCCCAGCGCGTGAGGAGGTCGGTGACCGGGTTGAAGCCCGCCAGCACCAGGAACAGGCACACCACCACCGACAGGATGAACGCGACCACCTGGTTGCGCGTCATCGCGGAAGTCATGCAGCTCACCGCGAGGTAGGCGCCGGCGAGGAGGAAGCTGCCGACGTAGCCCGCGGCGATGATGCCGTTATCGGGATCGCCGAGGATGTTGACCGTGACGATGGCCGGGAAGGTGAGCGCGAGCGCGAGCGCGAGGAACAGCCACGAGGCGAGGAACTTGGCGACGATCGCCTGCCACGGCGCGACCGGCATGGTGAGCAGGAGCTCGAGCGTGCCGGAGCGCCGCTCTTCGGCCCACAGGCGCATGCCGACCGCCGGCACGAGCACGAGGTAGAGCCACGGATGCCAGCCGAAGAACGCGGCGAGGCTCGCCTCGCCGCGCTCGAAGAAGTTGCCCGCGGTAAAGGTGAAGAAGCCGGTGAGCAGCAGGAAGATGACCAGGAACACGTAGGCCACCGGCGAGGTGAAATACGCGCCGAGCTCGCGCTTTGCGATGGTCCAGACGGTTCTCATGTCAGAGGGCCGTCATCCCTTTACGGTATCGGGAAGCGTGATGCGCCGGAACACCTCGTCGAGCTCGCCGCGCTCGCTGTACATGCCTTCGACTTTCCAGCCTTCGCGCGCCACCAGCTCCACGACGCCGCGCGCGAGGTCCGCGGACTTCGTCTTGTCGGCCGGATAGACGCGGAACGCCCCGCCGAGATCCTGCACTCTGCCTAAAGTAGACAACTTCTCGACCGTTGCGCCATGTGCCGACAGCGTCACCGCGCCCGCCAGCTCCGACATGTCGCGCAGCTCTTCCGGCGTGCCGTTCGCGACGATGCGCCCGCGGTCGATGATGATCGCGCGCGTGCAGGCCGCGTCGACCTCTTCGAGGATGTGCGTGGAGAACACGATCGCCTTCGACTTGCCGAGCTCGCGGATCAGGTTCCTCACCTCGTGCTTCTGGTTCGGGTCGAGGCCGTCGGTGGGCTCGTCCATGATCAGCACCTCGGGATCGTGGATGAGCGCCTGCGCGAGGCAGGTGCGGTGCTTGTAGCCCTTGGACAGCGTGTCGATCGACTGGCGCAGCACGGCTTGCAGGAAGCATTGCTCCACCACGCGCGCCACCGCTTGTTTCTTCTGACTTCCCGACAAACCTCTTAACTCTGCGGCGAACTCCAGGAACCCCCGCACCGTCATGTCCGGATACGAGGCGGCGTTCTCCGGCAGGTAGCCGATCAGGCGCTTCGCCTGGAGCGGCGACTCGGCGACGTCGTGGCCGCCGACCGTGACGCGGCCGGAGGTGGGCGGCATGAAGCCGGTGATCATCCGCATGGTGGTCGACTTGCCGGCGCCGTTCGGGCCGAGGAAGCCGAGCACCTCGCCGCGCTCCACGTTGAACGACACGCCGTCCACGGCCCGTTTCGGCCCGAACGCCTTCACCAGGTTCTCGATGCGGATCATGCGATTACTGCGGGACCGTCTTTCAAGGGGGCGGATTATCGCTTAAATTGGACCCTAATTTCCTTAAGGAGACCCTCATGCGCTTTCTTTCTGCGCTCGCCCTCTCGCTGGTCGCGGGTATTGCGACGGCGCAGCCGAGCCTCAAGATGATGATTCCCGCCAACCCCGGCGGCGGCTGGGACCAGACCGGCCGCAACCTCGCCGCCGCGATGCAGAGCGCGAACCTCGTGTCCGGCGTGCAGTTCGACAACAAGGGCGGCGCCGCCGGCACCATCGGGCTCGCGCAGTTCGTCAACTCGGCGAAGGGCGATCCGAACGCGGTGATGATCGGCGGCATGGTGATGGTGGGGGGCATCATCCTCAACAAATCGGCGGTGAATCTTTCCCAGGTCACGCCGATCGCGCGCCTCACCAGCGAGTGGGAGGTGATCGTGGTGCCGGCCAGCTCGCCGCACAAGACGATGGCCGACCTCGTCAAGGCGTTCAAGGCGGACCCGGGTAAGGTGTCCTGGGGCGGCGGCTCGGCGGGCGGCACCGACCACATCCTGATCGGCCTGATCGCCAAGGAAGTCGGCGTGCAGCCCTCGAAGGTCAACTACGTGCCGTTCAAGGGCGGCGGCGAGGCGATCGCGGCGATCCTCGGCGGCCACGTCACCGCGGGCGTCTCGGGCCTGGGCGAATTCCAGGAGCAGATCAAGGCCGGCAAGATGCGCGCGCTCGCCGTTTCCTCGCCGAAGAAGCTCGAAGGCATCCCCTCGCTCAAGGAGCAGAAGATCAACGTCGAGCTCGGCAACTGGCGCGGCATCTTCGGCGGGCCGGGGCTCAGCAAGCAGCAGCGCGACAACCTGGTGAAGCTGGTGCAGCAGGCGGTCGAGACCCCGGCGTGGAAGCAGACCCTCGAGAAGCTCGGCTGGGAGGGCTGGTTCCTCGGCGGCGACGCCTACGCCAAGTTCCTCAAGCAGGACGAGCAGCGCATCGCCGCGATCATGGATTCGCTCGGGCTGAAGAAATAGAAGAAACGCCCGGGAACCGCCTTATGCGTAGAAACGGCGCCGAGATTGCCCTGTCGCTCGGCGTCGTGGCTTTGGGCATCGGCATCGCCGCCGTAACGGCGACCCTGCCTTCCGAGGGCGGCTACGCCGGCGTCGGCCCGAACTTCATCCCGGCGGTGGTCGCCGCCGGGATCATCGTGCTCGGCGTGTGGCTGAGCATCCAGGCCTTCGCCGGCGGCTGGCGGGACATGGCCGAGCACCCGGACGTGTTCGAGAAGGCCCCGTTTCTCTGGGTCAGCGCCGGCCTCCTCGCCCACATGGCGCTCATCGGCTGGGCCGGCTTCGTGGTCGCCGGCACCGTGCTCTTCACCTGCGTGGCGCGCGGCTTCGGCAGCCGGCGCCTCGCGCGCGACGTGGCGATCGCGCTCGTCTTCACGCTCGCGATCTACCTTTTCTTCGTCAAGCTGCTCAACGTCGGCCTGCCGGCCGGCTGGCTCGCGCCGATCCTCGGCGGCGCCGGTATATAGGGAAACGCCACGATGGAAGCTCTGGATGCCCTGATGGCGGGCTTCGGCGTGGCGCTCAAGCCCATGAACCTGATGTGGGGCTTCATCGGCGTCACGCTCGGCACCTTCGTCGGCGTGCTGCCGGGCGTGGGGCCGGCGCTCACCGTGGCGATGCTCCTGCCGCTCACGGTGAAGCTCGACCCGACCGGGGCGCTCATCATGTTCGCCGGCATTTACTACGGCGCGATGTTCGGCGGCTCGACCAGCACCATCCTGCTCAACACGCCGGGCGAGTCCGCTTCCATCGCCACCGCGCTCGAAGGCAACAAGATGGCCAAAGCGGGGCGCGCGGGCCCCGCTCTGGCAACGAGCGCGATCGGCTCGTTCATCGCCGGCAGCATCGCGACCATCCTGCTCACGCTCGTCGCGCCGGTCGTGGTCGACCTCGCGCTCAAGTTCGGGCCGGCCGACTACTTCGCGCTCATGGTGTTCGCCTTCATCACCGTCGCCGCGGTGCTCGGCAGCTCCACGGTGCGCGGCCTCACCAGCCTTTTCGTCGGACTGTTCCTCGGCCTGATCGGCATCGACAGCCAGACCGGCCAGGCGCGCTTCGCGTTCGGCGTGCCCGAGCTTCTTGACGGCGTGGACGTGGTGGTGCTCGCCGTGGGCCTCTTCGCGGTGGGCGAGGCGCTTTATGTCGCGGCGTACCAGAGCCGCGTGGCCGAGACCATCGAGAAAATGCGCGGCTCGCTCATGATGTCGGCCTCCGACTGGAGCCGCTCGTGGCCGGCGTGGCTGCGTGCCACCGCGATCGGCTTCCCGTTCGGCACGATCCCGGCCGGCGGCTCGGAGATTCCCACTTTCCTTTCGTACGCCACGGAGAAAAAACTGAGCAAGCGTCCGGAGGAGTTCGGCCACGGCGCTATCGAGGGCGTCGCCGGACCCGAGGCGGCCAACAACGCGGCGGCCACGGGGGTCTTAGTCCCTTTACTTACTTTAGGCATCCCCACATCGGCGACGGCTGCCATCCTGCTCGGCGCATTCCAGAACTACGGTCTCCAGCCCGGTCCGTTGTTGTTTGAAGCTCAAAAGGACCTCGTCTGGGGCCTGATCGCGAGCCTGTATGTCGGCAACGTGATCCTGCTCATCCTGAACCTGCCGCTGATCGGCATCTGGGTAAAGGTGCTGGAGATCCCGCGCGATCTTCTCTACGCCGGCATCCTGGTGTTCGCGACGCTCGGCGCCTACAGCCTGCACCAGTCGTGGATCGACCTCGCCACGCTCTATGTGTTCGGCCTGCTCGGCTTCGCGATGCGGCGCTGGGACATCCCGGTCGGCCCGGCGGTGATCGGCCTGATCCTCGGCCCGCTCGCCGAGACGCAGTTCCGCCGCGCGCTGTCGATCAGCCAGGGCGACGCGACGGTCTTCGTCACGCACCCGATCTCGGCGACGCTCCTCGCCATCACCGCCCTCATCGCCATCGCTCCTTGGCTCGTTCGCAGGTTCAGGTCGACGTCCTCGTAATCGGCGCCGGCGCCGCCGGGCTCGCCGCCGCCGACGAGCTCGGCCGCGCGGGCCGTTCCGTGCTGCTCGTGGAAGCGAGAGACCGGATCGGCGGCCGCTGCCTCACGCGCCGCCTGCCGGGCGTGCCGGCGCCGGTCGAGCTCGGCGCCGAGTTCATCCACGGGCGCCCGCAAGCGACCCTCGCGCTGCTCAAGCAAGCCAACGTGGCGGCGGTCGACTCCACGCGCACCCAGCGGGTCTTGCTCAATGGAAAACTCGAGGATGTCAACATCTTCGCCCAGGCGCAGCGCGTGGCGCGCGGAACGTTCACGGGCCGGGATGTTTCCTTCCAGGCATTCCTGAAGAAGAAGCGCGTGCCGCGCCTCACGCGCACGCTCGCGAGCATGATGGTGCAGGGCTTCGACGCCGCCGATCCGCGCAAGGCGAGCGCGCGCGAGATCATCGCGGAGTGGACGGGCGGCGGCCTCGGCGCGTCGCAGCCGCGCCCGTGGGGCGGCTATGCGTCGCTCCTGGAATCGCTCGCCGTACCCGTGCAGCTCCAGACGGTGGTCACACGAGTTCGTTGGCGGCGCCACTCGGTGCACATCGAGGGATTACGGCGCGGCGAGGCGTGGCGCGCCTGGGCGCCGCGCGCCGTGATCGCGGTGCCCATTGGCGTGCTGCCTTCCCTCGTCAAAGAAAAGCGCCGCGCCCTGGCGAAGCTCGAATCAGGCCCCGTGATCCGCGTCGCGATGGCGTTCCGCGAAGCGTTCTGGGAGAAGCGCCATCCGGGCGTGGCGTTCTTTCACTCGCCCGATGCGCCGTTCCCGACCTTCTGGACGCCGCTCCCGATGCACGCGCCGCTGCTCACCTGCTGGGCCGGCGGGCCGAAGGCCGCTCGACTGACCGGTTCTTCAGAGGCGCGCTTGTTGAAAGCCGCAATGGCAAGCGTGCGGAGCGTACTAGGGGATATTGAGGCGCCGCGCGCGGTGCTCATGCACGATTGGGCGGCCGATCCTTTCGCGCGGGGCGGCTACAGCTACGTGAAGGTCGGCGGCACCGGGGCGCGCGAGGAGCTGGCCGCGCCGCTCGAGGAGACGCTTTACTTCGCGGGTGAAGCGACCGACACCGAGCAATCCGGAACCGTGGGCGGCGCGCTGGCGAGCGGCCAGCGCGCCGCACGGGAGATCGCCGCCGCTTAGTTCGGCAGCACGACCGTGTCGATCACGTGGATCACGCCGTTCGAGGCCATCACGTCGGCCTTGATCACGCGCGCGTTGTCCACCATGACCTTGCCGCCGTCGGTGCGCACTTTCAGCGCCTGGCCCTGCACGGTCTTGACGTCGCCGGGCTTGACCTGGGACGCGGTCACCTTGCCGGGCACCACGTGGTAGGTGAGCACCTTGGCGAGCTTTTCCTTGTCCTGGAGCAGCGCCTCCACCGTGCCCGCCGGCAGCTTGGCGAAGGCTTCGTCGGTGGGCGCGAACACGGTGAACGGTCCCTTGCCCTTCAGGGTTTCGACCAGGCCGGCGGCCTGCACCGCCTTGACCAGCGTGTTGAACTGGCCGGCCGAGACCGCGGTGTCGACGATGTCGGCGGCGCTGGCGAGGGTGGAAGCGGCGGCGAGCGCCGTGGCGACAAACAGCTTTTTCATGGCATTCCTTTCGGTAGGTTTGAACGACGCGACGTCGGACCCGCCGCGCGGCCGGCCGGTTTCAGAAAAATAGTTGAAACCCGCCCCCCGTTTCCTAGGTCATTCGCCGGTCACGCAGCCGCGCGATCAGCTCGCCCGCCAGGCGACGCGCGCTGGCCTGCGTAAATGCGAGGTGCAGATCATGAATGTCGACGTCGCCGTTGAGCGCGCGGTTGAGGGGCGCGAGCGCCGGCCGGCCTTCGAGCAGCAGCCAGGCCGCGCTGCGCTCGGGGTCGAAGGAGCGCAGCGCGTCCAGCTCGCCGCGCACGCTGCGCGGGTCGCCGTGGGTGATGAGCCGCCCCTGCTCGGCATCGAGCAGCAGCGCGACCCGCTCGGTCGCGGCAGTGCGCATTCCGCCGACATACAGAACGTAGCGTCCATCCACATATTCGTAGCGTTCCATGCCGAGTCAGACGCCGGATTGGCGGCTTTGTCACATGCAACGCGTTGAACCCGCATATGCTGGGGCCCGCGTGGCCGACAAAGAGGCGGATGCCGAGCTTGTGCGCCTCGCCCAGCAGGGCGACGAGCGCGCGTTCCAGGCGCTGGTGGTCAAGTACCAGCGCCGCATCGCGCGCCATGTGGCGCGCTACGTGCGCCGCGCGAGCGACGTCGAGGAGGTCGTGCAGGACGCCTTCATCCGCGCCTATCGCGGCCTCGCCTCGTTCCGCGGCGACGCGGCGTTCTACAGCTGGCTGTACCGCATCGCCACCAACGCGGCGCTCAGCTTCCTGAAGAGGAACGCCGATGAAGTGCAGGCCGACGAGCGCAGCGACGCGCCGTTCGAGCCGGGCGTG
>DASVFV010000051.1:0-19115 GCA_036379875.1 Burkholderiales bacterium
GCACGTGCTGCGCGGGCGGCTCAACAAGCAGATCGCCGCCGACCTGGACATCGCCATCCAGACCGTCAAGCAGCACCGCGGCCGGGTGATGGAGAAGATGGAGGTGCGCTCGGTGGCCGCGCTGGCGAAGCTCTGCTCGGTGCTAGAACCCGCCGCCGAGCGCGAGGTGTAGGTTCACGCGCTGCACCAGGCGCTCGGCCTGCACGCGCAGGAGCGCGGTGCGCGCAGCGTGCAGCGCGAGGCTCTGCTGGGCCACCGCGCGCAGGTCTCCGGTGCCGACGCGGAAGCGCACGTTGGCGAGCTCGAGCGCGCGCGCGTTGTCGGCCACGGCCTGCCGCAGGATCGTTTCGCGGTCCTCGAGCGCGAACGCGATCGACAGCGCGTTCTCCACCTCGCCGAAGGCGCGCGCGCCGACCCGGCCGTATTCCGCGACGGCCTGCTTCTGCTCGGCGGTGCGGATCTCGACCTGCGACTGCAGCGCGCCGCCGAGGTAGAGCGGCGCGCTGAGCGAGGCGCCCGCGCTCCACACCGGGTTGTCGCGGTCCTTGAGGATGAACAGCTCGCTCGAGATGCTGGTCACCGCGGCGGTAAGCGAGATGCGTGGCAGGCGCGCCATCTTCGCCTCCTCGACGCGGTAGAACGCCGCGGCGACGCGCCGCTCGGCGGCGATCACGTCGGGCCGGCGCTCGAGCAGCTCCGAGGGCATGCCGACCGGGATCGGCCCGGGCAGCGCGGCGAGCTGCGCCGGCACCTCGAGCGCCGCGGCCGGGTAGCGGCCGGCGAGCGCCTCGAGCGCGCGCAGCGCCTGCCGGTACGCGAGGTCGAGGCTGCGCACGCTGTCGCGGAAGGTGGCGAGGTTGGCGCGCGCGAGCGCCACGTCGTACTCGTCGCCGCGCCCGACGCGCAGGCGGTCCTGCGCGAGGCCGACCTGGCGCTCGGAGGCGGCGGTCATCTCTTCCGCGATCGCCTTCTGCATGCGCGCCTCGACGGCGAGGAACCAGCTCTTCGCCACCAGCGCGGCGAGCGACTGGCGCGCGTACTCGACGTCGAGCGCGCTCGACTCGTACTGGCCGCTCGCCGCCTCGCGGCCGGCGCGCACCCGGCCCCACAGGTCGATCTCCCAGTTGGCGAAGATGCCCGCGCCCTCCAGCCCGCTCGAGTCGCCCGACAGCGCGCCGCCGCCGCGCGCGAGCGCGCTGACCTGCGGCTTGAGCGTGGCGCCGGCTAGCTTCACGTACGCCGCGGCCTGCTCGACGCGCGCCGCCGCCACCAGCAGGTCCGGGTTGCTGGCGAGCGCCTCGCGCACCAGCGCGTCGAGCTGCACGTCGTTGAAGGCGGCGAGCCAGCGCGCGCCCACCTTGCCCGCCACGCCGCCGGGCTCGGCGAAGCGCTCGGGCAGCTTCAGGTTGGGCAGCGCCTGCGGCACCACGTCGCGGCGCTCGGGCGGCGCCTTGAGCGCGCAGCCCGCGAGCAGCGCGACGAGGACGAGCGCGGCGCGCCGCATGCTCAGTGCAGCTTGAGGATCAGGTAGTTCAGGTACGAGCCGACGCGCAGGATCACCTTGCGGATGATGTGCACCGCGTGCAGGTGGTCGGTGTAGATCGCCGCGTCGCCCGCCGCGCCGGCGGCCAGGAACAGCTCCTTGTCGCGCGCCGCGATGTCGAACTTCACCGCGAACTTGCCCGGCGGCAGGTTCTGCACCAGCATCGGCGCCGGCAGGAAGCCGCTCGGCTGCATCTGGCCCTGGCCCTGCGCCCAGACCACCGAGTCGACCTTGCCCTTGATCACCTTGCCCGGCAGGGTCTTCAGCGCGAACTCGACCTCGTTGCCCGGCGCCACCTGGTGCAGCTCGTTCTGGTTGTAGTAGGCCACCACCTGGCCGTCGGCCTCGATCAGCGTCATCACCGCGTTGAACGGAATCGCGGCGACGAACGCGCCGGGGCGCAGCTGCAGGTTGACCACGTAGCAGTCGCACGGCGAGTGCGTGGTGGTCTGCTCGAGGTTCCAGCGCGCGGTCTCGAGCTGCGCGCGCACCTGCGCGACCTGCGAGAACTCGCCCTTCACCTGCGCGCCCAGCTTCTGGCGGATCTGCCCGAGGCTCGCGCGCGCCTGCGCCTCGGCGTTGCGCGCCGCGTCGAGCTGGCCCTTCTGCTCGAGCGCGTCGGTCTCGGCGCGCTCCAGGTCGAAGCGGTTGCCGGCGCCGCTCTTCACCAGCTCCTGGTACTGCTGCACGCGCTTGCGCGTGAGGTCGAGGCGCGCCGAGATCTCGCGCGCGCGGCTCTGCGATTCCTCGATCTTGGCCTGCGCGCCCTTGGCCTGCTCCTCCAGCTCGCGCTCCGAGCCCTGCATGCCGACGAGCTGCGCTTCCAGCATGCGCACCTCGAGCTGGTAGGGCGTCGGGTCGATCTTGAACAGCACGTCGCCCTTCTTCACCAGCCGGTTGCCCTCCTCGATCGGCACCTCGAGCACGCGGCCGCGCACCTGCGTGACGATCGGCACCGAGTACTTGATGACGCGCAGGTCGGCGGACGACGGCGCGAACACGTTGAGCAGCAGGATGAGCGCCGCCAGGCCGACGATCGGAATGATCACCACCGTGACCTGCGTGCCGGTGTTCCACGGCAGCCACTTCAGCTTGATGAAGATCAGCCAGACGAAGAACGCATAGATGCCGAGCAGGATGGCTTCCATCTATGCCGCCTTGTTTCCCCGCACCGTGGCGTCGGCGATCCTGAGCTGCGCGAGCTCGTCCTTCAGGCCTCGCAAGCGCGGCGGCAGGGCGCCACGCGCCTCCATCGCCTCGAGCTCCTCGCGCAGGTGCAGCACCTCCTCGCCGAGCAGCTTGCCCTCGCGGTGCTTGAGCGCCATCTCGTCGAAGTACTCGGGATGCCGGTCGGTGCCGTACGCGAGGCGGTAGCCGATCGGCTTGGTGTAGGCCCAGATCCAGGCGAGCGGCCACAGCAGCCCGCCGAACACGAGCGACAGCAGGCACAGGGTAGTGATGGCTTCGGTCTGCGGGTGATGGCGCTTGTGCGCGATCTTCTCGGGCAGCACGTGCACGATCCAGAACAGCACGATCGCGAGCGCCGGGACGAGCAGCAGCACCACGATGGCCAGGATGTCGGCCATGGTGTCGAGAGCCTCGCCCGACAGGAACGAGGCGCGCGCCGACGGGGCGGCGAGCGCGAAGAGCAAAGCGCCGGCCAGCTGCTTCAGCATGGGCCCATCCTGCCCGCCCCCCTCACGCCCCGGTATTGGACCTTGGTCTCATTTCCTCGCCGTAGAGCCAGGCGCGCAGCAGCGTATGCGTGACCGCGAGGACCAGCGGGCCGATGAAGATGCCGATCAGGCCGAAGGTGATCAGGCCGCCGATCACGCCGACGAAGATGAGGAGCAGCGGCAGGTCGGCGGCGCCCTGCTTGATGAGCAGCGGCCGCAGCACGTTGTCGAGCGTGCCGGCGATGATGGTGACCACCAGCAGGAAGGTGCCCATCCCGGCCGCCCCGCTCCAATAGAGCCAGATCGTCGCCACCAGCAGCACCGGCACCGCGCCGATCTGCGCCACGGCGAGCAGGAACATCACCGCGGTGAGCAGCGTGGCGAACGGCACGCCGGCGATCCACAGGCCGACGCCGCCGATCAGCGCCTGCACCACGGCGGTCACCACCACGCCGCGCGCCACGCTGCGGATCGCCTGGCCCGAGAGCCGCACGGCCGCTTCGCCGCGCGCGCCGCCGAGCCGCGCGCCGAGGCGCAGCACCCAGTCCGCCGCGTCCTCGCCGTGCGCGTAGAGCACCGCCGCGGCGATCACCGTGAGCACGAACTGGATGAACACCGCGCCGAAGCTGCCGACCTTGGCCACGAACCAGCGCGTCAGGTCGCCCGCGTACGGCGTGACCTTCGCCGCCAGCATCTGCATGCCCTGCGCGGCGGCGTCCTGCCACGCCGTCACCGCGCGCTCGCCCACCAGCGGCAGGCCGGCGAGCCAGGACGGCGGCGGCGGCAGCTGGTACTGGTGCAGGTTCTTGGCCCACGCCACCATGTCGTCGACGTGCATGACCACCGTGCCGATCGCCGCGGAAAGCGGCACGACCAGCACCAGCAGCAGGATGACCGACATGAGCGTCACCGCGGCCCAGCGCCGCCCGCCGAAGCGGCGCTGCGCCGCGAGCATCGGACCCCAGGTCGCCACCACGATCATCACCGCCCAGATCACCGCGCCGAGGAACGGGCGCAGGATCCACAGCGTTGCCGCCATCAGGCCGCCGATCGCGAGCACCGCCAGCACGATGCGCGCGAGATCGCGCTCGGGCGCGGGGCTCATACGATCTTCCTCACCACGCGCTCGACCAGCTCCTCGAACGGGATCAGCGTGAGAAGCAGCGGCGTGAAGGGCAGCGCGATCAGGATGCCGAGCGTCACCACCGACTGGCGGCCGATCGGGAAGAAGCCGGTCTTGCGCACCGGGTCGTTGCCGCCGGCCAGGTCGGCGAGCGACTGGAAGTCGGCGCTGCCGAGCAGCGGCTCGCCGGCCGGGCCGCGCTTGCCCAGCCACTTGGCGCGGAACTCGTCCACGTAGCGCATCGCCATCACGCCGTACTCGCGCGACGCATCGCGCTTAGCGCGCGCGATCTGGAACATGAAGAAGGTGAGCGGCAGGAGCGCCGCGCTCATGAGCAGCGCCACCGAGCCGCCGATCTCGAGCTGGAACTCGGTGAGCTTCATGCCCTCGTGCCAGAGGCGCCCGCCGATCACGCCCGCCAGCGTGGTGGTGTGCGCGAGGAGCAGCGGCAGGAGCGCGAAGGGGCTGTTGCCGAGGAAGCCGAGTCCGCCCGACGCGTCGGGGTGCAGGGCGTTCAGGCGCAGCGGCAGGCGCGCCACGCGCCACAGGAAGATGTACCAAAGGATCAGGCGGAAGTACCAGCGCAGGATCATGAAGCGGAACACGTTCAGGCTGATGAACGCGTACCACCAGCCGGCCACCGTGAGGTGCTGCACGCCGTCCGCGCCGGTCGCGGCGTACCAGGTGTCCACGCGCAGCGCGGTGGTGCCGCGCCAGATCACGTAGCCGAGCGTGAACGCGGCGACCAGCAGCGCGACCTCGATCAGCGCCGAATTGCGTAGCCGCATGGTCGAGTCGATGATGCGGCGGAACGCCGCCTCGTGCTCCGCGGTCACGATGCCGCGCTCGACGAACTGCCGCACCGTGACGCGCAGGCGCCGGTGCACCAGCACTTCGGCGGCGATGAGCAGCGGCAGGCCGAGCAGGAAGCGCACGTGCACGTCGACGTCGAGGAGGAACGGCACCTGCACGCCGCTCCACGCCGTGCCGCTCGCCAGCGCGAGCGCGACGAGCGGCAGCCAGGTGAGCGCGACGAACACCACGACGCGCCGCCCGGCGAGCTCGGCGGGCGGCTTGAGCAGCCGGCTGCGCAGGTACATCTGGTAGAGCGGGCCGCCCAGGACCAGCGAGAAGTCCTCCGCGCCGCCGGGCCGCGTCACCGCCATGCGCTGCCCGCCTGAATATAGAACGCGGTTTCTTCCGGACCGCGCGCCACGTCCACGCCCATGTAGATGCCCAGGCGCCGCGCCATCAGGCGGCGGAACCCCACGCCCCACGCGCTCACCGACTCCGCGGCGTGTCCCCTGCCCGCGAACGCCACGAACGCCCAGCGCGGCGTGGCGTTCCAGCGCAGCTCGGCCTCGCCCAGCGCCACGTCGGTGTCCTGGTAGCGGAAGAACGGGATGCCGCGCAGCTCGATGAAGGGCAGCTGATAGAACGGCACGTCGCCGCGCGCCGCGCGCGCATCCCCGCGCAGGCCGAGGATGAATTTTTCCGACAAGGGAAGATAGACCAGCGCGTAAGCGCGGTAGATCTGGTACTCGTCCTCGCTACCCCAGTCGGGCGAATAGAACACGCCTTCGACGAACCCCTTCCAGCCCTTCCCGGGAGTGAAGAAGTTGTCGCGCGAGTCGTGCTCGAAGAACGCGCCGAGCCCGGAGCTGCGGATCGCGCGCGTGAGCGGCGGCAGCACCGGATCGGGCCGCGACGGGTCGAAGCTTGCTTCGAAGTCGATGTAGTTCCAGCGCGCGCCGGCGAAGTTCTCGCTCTCGCCGAGGCGGCGCATCACCTGCTGCGTGGTGGCCCAGCCGTTCAGGTTGTAGCCGATCTTGAGGTCTTCCCGGTAGAAATCCAGGTTGACGTCGGGCCGCCCGACGAAGCCGCGCCAGCGCCACTGCTCCTGCGCGAAGCTCACCATGCCGAACGCGCCCGCGAGCGTGGTGCCGTTCTCGGTCGCGGCGAGCGCGCCGCCGAAGATATCCGGCGGGGAATAACGCCCCTGCGCCTGGCGCTCCCCGAGCGACTCGCGGAACCATAGGAGCGCCGCCCCGCCGCCGTAGCCGATCGCCGGCTCGGTGATGAGGATCGGCACCGGCAGGAAGCCCTTCTTCTCCAGCAGCCACTCGGAAACGTCGAACTCGCCGTCCTGCGGGTCGGTGAACTGCGCCGCCGCCGGTGCGCTGAGGAAAAAGAGCACCACGAGCGCGCGCCTCACTAGAAGGCCAGGTTCATGAACAGCACCGGCCCCTGGAACGACTGGTCGAACTTGAGCGCCTTGCGCTCGTCGGTGATGGTGAGGTCGATGAACAGCGAGCGGAAGCCGGCGCCGAAGCCGAGGTGCCGGAACGGCTGGTAGAGCAGGTCGACGCCGAGCGCGGTCAGGCTGCCGTCGTACTTCTCGTAGGAGAGCGAGAAGCGGTCGAGCCGGCTCGCCACCGCCCAGCGCTCGGTCAGCGCGAACTGTCCGTAGAGCGAAAGCACCGGCAGCGGCGCGATCACGTCCTCCTGGTGCTGGCCGCCCACCTGCCCGTTCAGCGTGACGTCGTACGAGGTGGCGTGCACCCCGAGCGCCACGCCGAGCTCCTTGTCGGGCGAGCGGAACAGCGCGTAGCCCACCGAGACGCGCAGGTCGGCGAACTCGAAGCGCGACTCGAGCTGCGTGTTGACCGTGTACACGTTGTCGCCCCACTGGATGGTGCGGTCGATGACGCGCGAGCCGCTGCGGTTCAGCTCGAAGTACTCGAGCTCGGCGCGCCAGCGCTCGCCGAAGCGCATGCGCGCGAACGCATAAGGCGAAGTCGAGGTCTTGTCCATGCCGAGCGCGCGCTCGAAGTCCACGTTGGTGCCGACGCCGAGGTTGGCCGAATCGAGCTGCGCCGAGGTGGCGGTCTGGGCGTGGAAGATGCCGCCGCCCACCCAGAAGCGCTCCTTGAGCGCCGGGTGCTCGGGGATGTAGCCCTCGGCCGCATGGACGGAAGCAGCGCAGGCCGCCGAGAGCAGCAAGATCAGTCCTCTCACCATGAATACCCCACGCCGACGCCGGCGGTTATCTGATCTTTCTCTCGGACGACCGGACTGCCAGCTCCGTCGCCGGCGATGCGCTGCCAGAATGCCCCTGCCCCGGCGTACCACTCTTTGGAAACACGAAGGAGCAACGCGGGCCAGGCGTAGTACTGGCGCACGCCCGCGCCGGCCGAGTATTGGGGCAATCCGCTCGCGGCGGCGCCGTCGGCAGAAACGCCGAAGCGCTGCTGCATGAAGCTCTCGCTCGCCCAGGTGAAGCCGCCGCCCAGGCCGACGAACAGCGTCGGGCTGAGCGGAAACCACAGGCTCGCGTACGGGGTGAGGTTCGCGCCGGTGGCGCCCCCGCTGACAGCGGTGACGAGCTGCACGCCGAAGCGCACGCGGTACGGAATGCCCTCGACGCTCACGTAGTGCCATCCCGCGAACACGCCGGCCTCGAGGCCGCCCCGGATCTCGGGCAGCGCGCTGATCGCCGCATCGGATACGTCGCTGCGGCCGAAGCGGTACGAGATTGCCGGGCCGAATTCCCAGCTCGGCGAGTCGAGGAGATTCATGTCGGCGAGCGGCCCGTAGACCTCGACGAAGCGGTTTTTCTCGAGCGCCACGCGGGCGCCGGGGGCGATACCCCAGACGCGTTCCTTGCCGCCGAGGTACTCGGTGGTCGAGCCGAGGCCCGCGCCGACGAAATTCGGCACGACGTCGACCTGGATGCCGGCGGCCACGGCCGCGGGGGCGCTAACGGCGGCGACCGCCGCCGCCACCCATGCGAGCACCGCCGCCACCACTGAACCCTCCCGAGGACCGGTACTGCTGCGCGCGCTGCGCGCCCATGTCGCGCGACTGGGCCTGCCGGTCGAGCGATTGGCGCGTCTCGGCGGAAGGCCTTTGCGACGGTCTTTGCTCCGCCGACGGGCGCTGCTCCGGGCGATTCCCGCGATCGAGGTCCGACCAGCCTTCGCCCTTGCCGCCGTATTTCTGCCAGTCGCCGCTGTCGTTCTTCCGGTAAACCTGGCCGTCACGCCCGGCGTAGACGTTGTTGTTCGCGCCCTTGGCGAGGGTCGTGTTGCCGACCTGCTTCGACTGCCGGTTGGCGGGCAGCTGGCCGGCCTGCGCGCGGTTGCCCCAGCGGTTGTAGCTGTTGTCCACGTTGATGTTGGTGCGGTGATGGCTGACGTACACGCCGCCGCCCCCCCAGCAACACGGGTTGTGCCAGCCGCCGCCCATCGCGAAACCCCACATGAAGCCGACGCTGAAGCCCCAGCCCCAGCCGTAGGTGACCGGCGGCGGATACCAGTAGGTGCCGACGTACACCGGGTAGACGTAGCCGGTGCCGTACACCACCACGCCGTCGCTCGACATCACCGTGCCGTAGTAGCCCGGCGTGTAGCCGACCGATACGGTGCTCGCCGTGCTGCCGTAGACGCGCACATAGGTCACGTAATGGATCGGCGAGCTGGTCGGGATGGTGTAGATCACCGCCGGCACCGTGGTCGCCACCGCGAACGGTCCCTGCGGAGTCGTGGCAGTGAACCACACGCCGTTCTGCACCATGTAGTAGGACTTCGGCTCGACGCGGATCACCGGCGCCTGCGTGTTCGGCGCGTAGTCGAGCGGCGTCTTCTCGACCGGCGTCCACTTCGGCTCGCCGCCGTCGTATTGCACCGGCGAGGGCTGCACGTCGCGCTGCACGGTGGCGGTCTGCGGGATCTGGTTGGCGATCGCCGCTTCCTTCGCCTGCGCGGTGCCCGGCACCGAGGTCATCACGTCGGCCATCGGGTGGCTCGCGGGAATGCGCGAGAAATCCTGCGGCAGCGACTTGCCCGCCACGTAGGTCCACGGGCCCTCGAAGGACTTGGCGGTGAACCAGCGCCCCGAGATCAGCACGAAATACGTTTGCGCCCCGAGCTGGAGAAAGATGTCGTTGCGCGAGTTCTTCACGAACAGGAGCTGCGTGCCGGGAATCGGCGTGAGCTCCGGCTTGCCGTTCGACTGCAGGAGCTCGGTGGGCTGCGTGGCCACGATGATCTTCGGCACCGTGCCGGCCGGGAACACGTCCTTACCGTCGGCGTCCTTGCCTTCCAGCGGGTCGAACTGCTTGTCGAGCGCCTGGCGCGCCTTCTCGAGGTTGGGGTTGAGCTCGGAGGCGCCGCGCCATTCGCCGCCCAGGTCGGCGGCCTGCCACCAGCGGCCGTAGGCCCACAGATAGAACGTCTTCGCCTGCGGGTCCTGCAGGATGAGCGCGGTGGTGTTGATGACGCGCCACAGCGCAGGCGCATCCTTCGCCGGGCGCAGCTGCGGCTCGCGGTCCACCATCACGAGCAGCGTCGGCTCGGTGCGAAACAGGATGCGCGGCGGATCGTTCTTCACCTCCTGGCCCTTCTGCACGCGCGCCTGCGCGACCGCCAGATTGGCCTGCAGCGCGGATGCGGACACCGGCCACGAGGTCCGCGTCACCGCGCCGCGCAGGGCGGCGAGGTACTTCTGCGCGTCCTCCGCGCTCGCGCCGGGAAAGCTCGATTTCGTGACGCGCACGTTGCTCAGCGTGACGAGATCCGCCGACTTGTCGATCTCGGTGCGCGCGCCGAGCTCGATCACGCCGTAGTGCGGGTCCTTCTCGCCCGGGCGCTGCACCGAGACCGCGGCGCGGCCCGACAGGCTGTTGTCGGCCCAGCGCTCGACCTGCGGCTGGTACACGGTGATCACCGTGCCGTCCGCGGCTTTCACCTCGCGCGGCCATGCGACCTCCGGCGCCTGCGCCCGCGCGGCGCAGGCGGCAAGGAGAGCGCAGCAAAGGGCGAGCAATCGCACCGGGCCACCATAGTGCAGGGCGCCCCGGCGCCATATACGACCTTGGTCCTACTTCTTCGCGGCTTGCGGCTGGCTCAGCAGCCGCCACTTCCCTTCGAGGCGGCACAGGCTCAGTGTGCTGGTGTTCTTGCGGCCTTGCGCCTCGTTGTGCATCTGCACTTCCCGGCAGGGCATCTTCTTGTGCTCGAAGTCGCGCAGCACCTTGATGTAGCCGCGCGCGCGCGTCTTCGGGTTCTCCCAGCTCGCGGTCTCGTTCACCTTGCCCTCGGCGAGCGCCTTGCGCCCGTTGTCCATGAACATGCGCAAGTCCTCGTCGTCGAAGCGCTCGGCCGGCGTGTTCTTGAGCAGCGCGACCCAGTTCTGCGCAACGGCCGGAGTTGCCACGAGAAGAGCCAATAAGACGGCGACGCGCATGATGCCTCCCTAGAATGATTCCTTAACGTAAACATAAAGACTCGTGCTGTCACGCGCGCGCGCGACATCCACGCTCAGGTTCACCCGGGCCTTCTCCGCCGCGAGCCAGCGCAGGCCGGCGCCGATGCTCGGCAGGTCCAGTTGCTCGTCCATCTCGCCGAACGAGGGCGCCACCTTGCCCCAGCCGCCGAACACCACGCCGCCCCAGCGCCCGCCGAGCGGAAAGCGGTACTCGCCCTGCGCCGCGAACATCGCGCGGTCGCGGTAGCGGCCGACCTCGTAGCCGCGCAGGTCCGAGCCGCTGCCGAACAGGCACAGGTCGAAGAGCGGCGTGCGCTCGGAGGCGTGGCAGGCGTACGCGCGCAGCGCCACCACCCCGGGTCCGGCGCGCCGGTAGTAGTTGCCGCTCAGCTCCCAGGTCTCGTAGTTGAAGTCGCTGCCGAACGCTTCGTCGGCGAAATTGGCGCGCAGGTCGACCAGCGCCCCGGAGGCCGGGCTCATGTCGTTGTCGCGCGTGTCGAGCGTGACGCGCGGCCCGAATCCCGAGCTGGTGATGGTGATCGAGTCGAGCAACGGCGTGGCCGCCTCGGCCGCCGTCTCGACCCGTATGCCGCGGTAGCGCAGGCCGACGAAGGTGCGCGCGCCGGCGTGGAACAGGAGCTCGGGCGCGAACACGGTGGCCTTCTGCACGATCGGCACCGACGAGCCGCCCTCGCCTGCGGCATCGCCGATGCCGTAGAAGCGGTAGTGCAGCTCTCCGTAGGCCAGCATGCCGTCGATGCGCAGGCGGTCGCCGCGCAGGCGCGTCGACTGCGCCGCCGCCACGCCCCAGCTGCCGCTCGACGTGTAGCCGGTCGCCAGCATGGTGTTCGAGAGCGGCGAGCCTTCTCCGAGGTGGTAGAACGGCATCGCCACCACCGCGAGGCCGGTGCCGATGGTCGGGTTGGAGATCGGGATCGGCGCCACCACCCAGTCCTCGATGAAGTGCCGCGGCGCCTCGATGCCCATGTCCTGGCCGAGCAGCGCGGGATCCGCGCCCGGCGCGCGCGTGGCGGCAAGGAGGAGTACGACCAAGAGCCAGTTGTGCTGCGTGCGCGGCTGGCTCATGCTCGGCCGCAGTGAAACGCCTGGCCTACTTCGGCGGCGCGGTGCTCGCGCTCGCGGCGCTGCTCGTCGTGCTCGCGCCGCTCTTCGTCGATGCGCCGGCGGCGCGCGCCGAGATCCAGCGCCGCCTCGCGCAAGCGCTGCAGGGACAGGTCGAGTGGCAGGCGCTCGACCTCGCGCTCTTCCCGGTGCCGCACGGCGAGCTCAGGCAGGTGCGCGTCGAGATTCCCGGCAAGCTGAGCGCCGCCGCGGAGAACGTCAACGTGTATCTCGCGCTCTGGCCGCTGCTGCGCGGCAGCCCCGAGGTCTCCTCGGTGAGCGTGCTTCGCCCCCGATTGCGAGTGGCACGCACCGGAAAAAGCGATCAACCGTTCGATTACCGGAGCGCCCTGGATGCCGCAGCGCGGGCGCTGCGCGAATATGCGCCCGACATGGAGCTGCGCATCGAGCAGGCCACGGTCGAGCTCGCCGACGGCTTCTTTTTGCGCGAGGTCAGCGCACGCGGCCGCACCAGCGACAAGGCCGTGGAGCTCGAGCTCAGCGCCGCCTCGGACTGGTGGAAGCGCGTGGCCGCGAAGGCGCGCCTGGAGTACGCCGACCTTGCCGCCCGCGCGACGGCGGAAGTCGCCGACCTCGAGCTTGCCCGGCTGCAACTTCCGGTTTCGGTGGAAGGAAAAGTCACGCTCAAGGCGAGCGCGACTCTCGAGAAGACCTGGCAGGCGCAGGTCGACGTCACGAAAACGGACGCGGCCATCAGGCTCGACGCGCTGCCCTGGAAGATCGAGCCGCGCACGGCGCGCGTCACCGTGACGCCGGAGCGCATCGTCGTCACCGGCGTGGACGGTGCGATCGGCAGGTCCGCTGTGACCGGCCTGGCCGCCGAGATTGATCTCAAGAACATGAAACTGACTTCCGGCGCGGGCCGCGCGACGCTGCCCGTCGAGCAATGGCTGGCGTGGCTGAAGCTGGAGGAGATCACCTCGGCGAGCGGGACGGCGGAGGTGGAACTCCAGCGCCTGGCGCTCGCGTTCGACAAGCCGGCGCAGGCGGATTTCGAGGCCGTGGTCACGCCGCGCAACCTGAACGCGACGCTCAAGTCGCTTCCCATGCCGGTGAGCGTGAAGAGCGGCTCGGTGCGTGCCACGCGCACCCGCTACGCGCTGCAGGACGTATCGGGAACGCTCGGCGCGTCTTCCTTCTCCGGGGTCGCCGCGCAGCTCGACCTGAAGGGAATCTCCTCCGCTTCCGGCCGCGCGAGCGTGGCGCTGGCCGAATGGTTGCCGCTGCTGAAGCGCGAGGAGATCGTTTCGGTCTCGGGGAGCGCGGAGGTAACCCTCAATCGCCTCGCATTGCGCTTCGATCGTCCGGAGCAGGCCGACTACGACGCCGTGGTCGCGCCGCGCAAGGTCGGCGCAGTGCTGAAAATGCTGCCCGCGCCGGTGTCGGTCGATGGCGGGACGGTGCGGATCGATCCGAAGCGCGCGCGCGTCGCGGACGTCGCGGCGGCGATGCTCGACGCTCGCACGCGCGTTTCCGGGAATGTCGGCTTCGACGGAGCGCTGGAGCTTGCCCTCGCCGAGGGGGTGGCCGGTGAAAAGCTGGTGCGCTGGGCGCTCGGCAAGGCCGAAGTGCCGGCACGCTTCGAGCCCAAGACGCCGCTGCGCTTCGCGGCGCAGCGCATCGCCTGGAAGCCCGACGGCGCGCTCGAGGCCGACGCGCGCGTGGAGTTCGAGGGCGGCGGGCCGGCGCTCGGCGTGGCGCTCGCCTGGCGGCCGCAGCTCCTCGAGCTGCGCCGCGTCGCAATCAAGGACGCGCGCAGCGACGCGACGTTCAGCGCGACCGTGGCGGGCGACCTGATCCAGGCGAGCTTCGCCGGCACGCTCGACGGCCGCAGCATTCCGGCCATGCTGCGCGAGCCCCTGCCCGGCGCCTCCGGCACCGCACAGGGCGAGCTGCGCGCGACCATCGACCGCAAGGACCCGGCGCGCACGATCGCCGAGGGAAGGCTGCGCATCGCCGCGCTCGACCTGAGCTGGCTCGCCGGCAAGAAAGCGGTGATCGAGCGCGCCGAGATCGTGTCCGACCGCAGCGCCACGCGCGTGAGCGGCGCGCGCTTCGGCTGGGAGGACCAGTACTTCGAGCTGAGCGGCGAAGGCCGGCGTACCGAGCAGGGGCCGGTGATCGACGCGCGCGTCGAGTCCGCCGGCGTGGACGTGCTGCGGCTGCTGCCGCCGCCCAACCCGAACGCGCCGCGCCGGAAGTCCTCGGCGCTCTGGCCGCTGCCGGTGAGCGGGCGCATCGAGATGAGCACCGCGTTCGCGCAGTACAAGGACTACCGCGTCGAGCCGCTCGCCGGCGTGCTGACGCTCGAGCCGCAACGCGCGCGCCTGGAGGTGAAGCAGGCGCGCATGTGCGGGGTGTCGTTCCCGATGGAAATCGAAGCGCGTCCCGACGACAACACCGCGGCCGTGCACGTGCGCATGAAGGACGAGCCGCTCGAGCGCGCGGTGCGCTGCCTGACCGGCGGAAACCTCGAGCTGACCGGCACCGCCGACCTGAGCGCCGAGCTGCGCACCCAGGGGCAGCGCCCGCACTTGCTGCGCGACATGACCGGTACCGCGCAGGCCGAGGTGCGCGACGGCCGGGTGAAGAAGTTCGCCCTGATCGGCAACATCCTCGCGTTTCGCGGCATCGCCTCGCTCGAGGACATGCAGTCCGACGGCTTCCCGTTCCGGCGCATGATCGCCAAGGGGCAGTTCGCCGGCGGGCAGTTCCGCCTCGAAGAGGGCTTCTTCGACAGCAGCGCCGCGCGCCTCGCCGCCAACGGCCATATCGACCTCCTGGGCCCGAACTCGCGCCTTACCGTGCTGCTCGCCCCGCTCACCACCGTGGAGCGCGTGGTCGGCGCCATCCCGCTGCTCGGCGACGTGTTCGGCGGCACCATGGTCGCGCTGCCGGTCGAGGTGATCGGCGATATCCGCAATCCCTACGTGGTGCCGCTCGGCCCGCGCGCCATCACCGACCAGCTGCTCGGCATCTTCGAGCGCACCCTCAAGCTGCCGGGCAAGCTCGCGGTGCCGGCGGAGCAGCCGAAGCCCTGACTACTTGGGCTGGAGCTCGATGACCAGCGCCTCGGTATACGTCGCCGAGATCCGGTCGCCCGCGGTGAGCTGCTCGAGCGGCACGTCGTCCGCCACCTTGAGCGGCACCACGTTGCCCTTCGGGCCGCGCACCGCGACGTAGCGGTTGGTGTAGTCCACGGCGTCGATCACGCCCGCCAGGTGCATGGTGTTGACCATCATGCCGCCGGGCTTCGCGCCCTTGGGCGCGAGCTTGACCTCGCGCGCCACCGCGGCGGCGGGCGCGCCCTTGTCGATCGCCACCGCGACCGACTCGACGTACTTCATCTTGTACTGCTGCCCCGCCTTCACCTGGTCGAGGTTCTGCGACTCCTTCGGCAAGCTGAGCGTCGCCACGCCGCCTTTCGGGCCGCGGAAGGTGACGGTGCGCTTCTGCTTGTCGACCTTGGTCACCGTCACCACCGCCTCGGTCTCCTGCACCGCCACCGCGGCGTCCTTGGGTTGTGCATGAACGCCGGAAGCGAGCGCGAAGCACGTCGCCAGAGCGAGGTATCTCATGAGCGTCTCCTAGAACTTGGTGCCGAGGTCCAGGCGGTACTGCAGCGCGCTGGCCGAGCCGTACGAGCCGCCGAAATCCACCCACTGCGAATTCACCAGGAAGCGGAACACCGCGGTGCCGACGTCCAGGCGCAGGCCGGCGCCGGCGTTGTAGCTGAACCTGGTGGTGTCGTGGGTCGGCACGTAGGTGCCGCAGTACTGGCCATACCACGGGTAGTACCAGCAGAACGATTCGGGCAGCCCGGAGGGAATGTTGGTGTCGACGTAGGTCCAGCCCAGCCCGCCGGTCACGAACGGCGTGAAGTTGCCCGGCAGGATGTTGAACGTGCCGTGGAAGCGCAGCGTGCTCGACTCGATGGTGCCGTTGATCCGGCCGGTGAGGTTGGGATTGCCCAGGCCCGGCTGCACGTCGGCGGTGTAGTCCTGCTCGCTCCAGCCGAAGTCCATGCCGAAGTTCCAGTGCCGGTCGATGTTGCGCGCGAAGCCGAAATTGAAGCCGACCCCGGTATCGGTGCGCGCGCTGCTGCCGCCCTCGAAGGAGTAGCTCTTGCCGTCGGTGAACACCGGGCCGAGGTAGACCTCCCAGGTGCCGTTACGGCTGGACTGCTGCGCAAAGGCAGGCGCGGCCAGCAAACCCAGAACGAGAACGATTGATCTTTTCATGGCGCGATTGTTGGAGCTCACTGCGCCGTGCGCCATTGGACCTTGGTGCTATATAGTGGAAGCGCCGTGACCGCCGCCAAGCTCGCGCTGAGGGCATTGCGGGTCGACTCCGGCATCCTCGTGCCGGCTCTGTTGGTCGCGGTCGGCTATTACCTCGCAGCGCGGCTCGGCCTCGCGCTCACTCTCCAGCCGCATCCGATCTCGACGCTGTGGCCGCCGAACGCGCTGCTCATGGCGGCGCTGCTGCTCACGCAGCCGCGCGCGTGGTGGGTGCTGCTCGCCGCGGCGCTGCCGGCGCACCTGCTCGCCGAGCTGCAGGGCGGCGTGCCGCTCGCCATGGTGCTCGGCTGGTACGCGAGCAACTGCAGCGAGGCGCTGATCGGCGCGGCGCTGGTGTGCGCCTTCGTGCCCTGCCCGCTGCGCCTCGATTCGTTCCGCAACGCCGGCGTGTTCCTGCTCGGCGGCGCGCTCGCCGCGCCGCTCGTCTCCTCGTTCCTCGACGCCGGGCTGGTGAAGCTGATCGGCTTCGGCACCGGCGAGTACTGGGACCTGGTGCGCATGCGCTTTTTCTCCAACGTGCTCGCCGAGCTGACCATCGTGCCGCTCGTGGTCACGCTGGCCGCGCTCGATTGGCGGCGACTGCTTGCCGCGCCGCTCGCCCGCTACGTCGAGGCGGCGGCGCTCCTGATCGGCCTGATCGGCGCCGGCCTGCTCGAGTTCGGGGCGAACAGGAATCCGGCGCTGTTCTACGCGCCGCTGCCGTTCCTGCTGTGGGCCGCGGTGCGCTTCGGGCCGGCCGGCAGCGCGAGCGCGATCGCGACCATGGTGCTGGTCACGATCTGGGGCGCGGTGCACGGCCTGGGCCCGTTTACCGGCGGCGCGCCGCAGGACACCGCGCGCGACCTGCAGCTCTTCCTGATCGCCGCCTCGGTGCCGCTCTTGCTGCTCGGCGTGGCGCTGGAGGAGCGCGCGCGCGGCGCGCGCGAGGCGGCCGAGCAGCGCCTGCAGCTCACGCATCTCTCGCGCGTGGCGCTGCTCGGCGAGATGTCGGGCGGCCTCGCGCACGAGCTGAACCAGCCGCTCACCGCGATCCTCTCGAACGCGCAGGCCGCGCAGCAGTTCATCGCCAACAAGACCATCGACGACGCCGAGCTGCAGGACATCCTGCGCGACATCATCGCCGCCGACGAGCGCGCCGGCGCGGTGATCCAGCGCCTGCGCGCGCTGTTCAAGCGCGGCGAGACGCTGGTGCAGCGCCTGGACGCGAACGAGCTGGTGAAGGAGGTGCTGAGCCTCGCGCACGGCGACCTCGCGACGCGCAGCGTCGAGACCGTGCTGCAGCTCGCGCCCGGGCTGCCGCGCATCGAGGGCGACCGCGTGCAGCTCCAGCAGGTGATGCTCAATCTCATCATGAACGCCGGCGAGGCCATGGCGGCGTGCGAGCCGTCCGAGCGCCGGCTGCTGATCCGCACCGCGCCTTCCGCCGGCTACGTGCGTGTGAGCTTCAGCGACCGCGGGCCCGGCTTCCCGCCCGCGCAGCACGACCGGCTGTTCGAGCCGTTCTACACCACCAAGGCGCAAGGCCTCGGCCTCGGCCTGTCGATTTCCCGCTCCATCGTCGCCGCGCATGGCGGGCGGCTGTGGGGCCGCTCGACCGACGGGCGCGGCGCGACCTTCTTCCTCTCTCTGCCATGCCAGCAAACGTCAAGGTAATCCTGGCGCAGGACTTCGTGCGCGGCACGCCCGAGGGCCAGATCTACCTGGAGGAGGCCGAGAAACTGCTCCGGGACATCGCCGCGGCCGGCGCCGGCCTGGAAGGATTCGACGTGCTGATCGACACGCGGCGCGTGAGCGCCGGGCTGTCGGCCACCGAGCTCTGGTACCTGGCGGACAAGGTGGCGCGCCTGCCGCGCAGCGAGGGCCGCCGGATCGCGATCCTCTGCCCGACCGAGCGCTTCGACCACAGCCGCTTCTTCGCGCTGTGCGCCGAGAACCGCGGCCTCAACGTCGCGGCCTTCACCTCGTACGAGGACGCGATGGAGTGGCTGCTCGAATGAGACCTTGGTCCAATTACGTACTGGCGCGCCGGCCTGATCCAATGCGCCTAACGTGCCGTTCATTGCCGTTGTCGATGACGAGGAGCCGGTCCGCAAGGCGCTGAAGCGCCTGCTGCGCGCCGCCGGCCTGGAAGCCGAGGGCTACGCGAGCGGCAAGGAGTTCCTCGCCGCCGAGCGCCGCCCCGACTGCGTGGTGCTCGACCTGCACATGCCGGTGATGAGCGGGCAGGCGCTGCTGCGGCAGATCCGGCGCATGAGCTCGCGCCTGCCGGTCGTGGTGATCACCGCGCACGACACCGCCGAGACGCGCGACGAATGCATCGCCGCGGGCGCCGCCGCCTATCTGCGCAAGCCGCTCGACGACCGCCTGCTGCTCAACGCGATCTCCGTCGCGCTCGCCAAGTCACCCCGAGGATTGGAATGACCAGAACAGGATTGCTGCTCGTGCTGCTTGCCCTCGCGCCGCTCGCTGCCGGCGCGCAAACCCTCGACAAGGTGCGCAAGACCGGCGTGATCACGCTCGGCTACATCGACGGCGCGGCGCCCTTCTCCTTCACCGACGGCAACGGCGAGCCGCAGGGCTACTCGGTGGAGCTGTGCCGGCGCGTCGCCGACGGCATCGCCGCCGAGTTGAAGCGCACCGGCATGAAGACCCGGTGGGTCAAGCTCACGATCCAGAACCGCATCGACGCGGTGCGCAAGCGCCAGGTCGACATGGAGTGCAGCACCACGACCTGGACGCTGACGCGCCAGAAGCTGGTCGACTTCAGCCTGATCACCTTCGTCGACGGCGGCAGCCTGCTGGTCAAGTCCGACGCGGAGCTGGGCACGCTCGCCGACCTCAAGGGCAAGCGCATCGCGGTGATCGGCGGCACCACCACCGAGCGCGCGCTGCAGGCGAGCCCGCTCGGCGCCGAGCTGGTGAAGGTGGCGACGCGCGACGAGGGCCTCGCGCTGCTGCGCGAGGGGCAGGTCGTGGCGCTCGCCTCGGACCGCACCGCGCTGATCGGCGTGGTGGTGATGAACCGCGGCGGCGGCGGCAACTACAAGCTGCTCGACCAGGAC
>DASVFV010000052.1:0-27487 GCA_036379875.1 Burkholderiales bacterium
GATCGTGTTCTCCTGCCTGATGGAGGGCCTGTTCTTCTACGTCGGCTTCGCCCAGATCCTGGCGCTCGGCCGGCAGAACAAGATGACCGGCGCCGCCGAGCAGTACATGTACATCCTGCGCGACGAGTCGATGCACTGCAACTTCGGCATCGACCTGGTGAACCAGATCAAGCTCGAGAACCCGGGCCTCTGGACGGTTTCGTTCCGGGCCGAGCTCCAGCAATTGTTCAAGAAAGCCGTGGAGCTCGAATACCGCTACGCCGAGGACACCATGCCGCGCGGCGTGCTGGGACTGAACGCGCCGATGTTCAAGGAATACCTGCGCTTCATCGCCAACCGGCGCTGCCAGCAGATCGGCCTGGACGTGCTGTTCCAGGGCGCGAGCAACCCGTTCCCGTGGATGAGCGAGATGATCGACCTCAAGAAGGAGCGCAATTTCTTCGAGACGCGCGTCATCGAGTACCAGACCGGCGGCGCATTGAACTGGGAGTAGCAGTTGGGAATACGCAACAAGTGCTAACGAGGGGGAGCAACATGCTTGAGGAGTTCGATACGATGCGGATAACAGCATGCAAGGCGGAAGAAGACTACAAGCTGTGGCTGCGCTTCGAGGACGGGCTTGAAGGCCGCGTGTTCCTCGGCAATCTCCTCGAGATCGGCGCCTTCCAGCTCTGGCGCGACGTGCGCGAGTTCGAGAAGGTGAGCGTCGACCCGGACACCGCGACCGTGACCTGGGAGGGCGGCATACGCCTCGACGCGGATATTCTTTATCATGACGTGAAGGCAAACCAGATTCAGCATGCCGATGGCGTCGAGCCGCCGGCGGTTGGATAGCCCGGAGCAGCCAGCCGGGTTTCGTTTGTTCAACAACCTTCAAGGAGATTGAGCATGGCGAAGAAAAAAGCGAAAAAAGGCGGCAAGAAAAAGAAGAAGAAGAAAGCATCAAAAAAGAAGAAGAAGTCGTTGAGACTAGCTGGTAAGAAAAAGGCGGCAGGTAAAAAGAAATCCGCCAAGAAGAAGAAAAAGGCGGGAAAAAAGAAAAAGGCGATACAAGCCGCCTCACCGGCCAGCTCCGCGGAAGCGACGGCAGAAATGCCGTCGACCGCTGCGACCTCCGGCGCGAGACCCGCGCTGAATCCGGCGGCCGCGTGGCCGTTCCCGACAGGCTCCCGGCCGTAACCGGAGAGACCTGGCGGAACGAGGCGAGGGCGAGAGCCCCCGCCGGCCCGAAGCTCAGCGGACCGGCTTGGTCATTCGGCCCAAGAACGGAGACTTAGGCCGGTCCGCGAGGCTTCCTGGAGCTCACTCCCTAGTGAGCTTCGGGTGCCTCCATCTTACCGGGGCCCCACCCCCGATCCAACTTGAAAAACCGCGTCGAAACCACCGTTTCGACTGGTCTTTTTGGGGTGGGTTGGGTACAAGCGAAGTGCTTGACCTGTAACGGAAATCTCGCCTAACATGCGCTGCGCTGCGACGCAATAACGCAGGAGGTATCTGATGAACGAAACAGGCATGACGCGCCACCTGTCGACGGCCATGGCCGCCCTCAAGGACCTGTTCGCCCTGACCGGGGTGGCGGCGGTATTCGCCTTCCTCCTTCTCCCGCTGCGGGAGCCGGTGGAGAAGGCGCTGCCGGCCGTCCTTCCGGCGATCGAATCCCTGGTGGTCACGCCGCTCGCGGCGGAGCCCGTCCACCCGGTCGCCGACGCCCCGCTCGAGCGCGAGCAGCAGGCGGTCGCCGAGTACATCGCGCGGCGCTATCGCGTGGCCGACGACGCGATCGCCGGCTTCGTCGCGCTCGCCTACCGGGCGGGCGAGGAGTACCGCGTCGACCCGCTGCTGATCCTCGCCGTGATGGCGATCGAGTCGCGCTACAACCCGGTGGCCGAGAGCGTGATGGGCGCGCGCGGCCTGATGCAGGTGATCGCCAAGTACCACCCGGAGAAGCTCGAGCCGCACGGCGGCGACCAGGCGCTGCTCGAGCCGGCGGTCAACATCCGCGTCGGCGCGCAGATCCTGCGCGAGTACCAGCGGCGCTTCGGCGACACCGAGACCGCGCTGCAGATGTACGCCGGCGCGCTCGACGAGCCGACCTCGCAGTACGCGACCAAGGTATTCGCCGAAAAGGCGCGCCTCGACGCGCTCAGGGCGAAGGCGCGGAAGCCACAAACCGCGCAAGCCGTCTAGCCGCCTCTTCCAGGTCTTCCATGCTTCGCGTGTACGCGAAGCGCACGTAGCGCTCGGTGCCGTTGCCCCCGAAGTCCACGCCGGGGGTGGCGGCGACCGCTTCCTTTTCCAGCAGGTCCCGGGCGAAGCGCCGCGCGTCGCCGCCCACGTCGGCATACACGTAGAAGGCGCCGTGCGGCTCGGCCGGGATCGACAACCCGGCTTTCCTGAGCTGCGGAACGAGGAAATCGCGCCGCCTCGCGAATTCCCCTCGGCGCGTTTCCAGGATTTTGATTGTTTCGGGATCAAAAGCCGCGATCGCGGCATGCTGGGCGGCGGCGGGGGCGCTGATGAAGAGGTGCTGCGCGAGCTTCTCGAAGCCGCGCAGCGCCTCCGGCGGCAGCACCACCCAGCCCAGGCGCCAGCCGGTCATGCAGAAGTACTTGGAGAAGCTGTTCACCAGCACCACGTGGCCCGGCAGGCCGAACGCGGTCCACGGCTCCTGCCCGTAGACCAGCCCCTGGTAGATTTCGTCGACGATCAAGACGCCGTTCTTTTCGGCGATGAACTGCGCAATCGAGAGAAGCGCGGTTTTCGAGATCAATGTTCCGGTGGGGTTCGAAGGGGAGCCGAGAAGCAGGCCCTTGGTCCGCGGGCCCCACGCCGCGCGCACCATGTCGAGCGTGGGCTGGAAATCGCTCGCCGCCGACACCGGCAGCACCTTCGCCACGCCCTCGAACGCGCGCACGAAGTGCCGGTAGCCGGGGTAGCCCGGATCGGGCACCAGGATCTCGTCGCCCGCGTCGACATAGAGGGCGGCCACGGTGAGCAGGCCGCCCGATGCCCCGGAGGTGATGGCGATCCGTTCCGGGTCGACCTTGACTTTGAATTTTTCGTAGTGAAGCCCGATTGCCTCACGCAGCGAACGCAGGCCGAGCGCCGCCGTGTATGCGGTGCGGCCATCGCGCAGCGCGCGGATGCCCGCCTCGACCACCGGCGCGGGCGCGGTGAAGTCGGGCTCGCCGATCTCCATGTGCACCACGCGGCGCCCGGCGCGCTCGAGCGCCTGCGCGCGCGAGAGCACGTCCATCACCTCGAAGGGCTCGATTTCGGCGGCGCGGCGCGCCGTTAGCAGGGATTTGATGCCGGGCATTATAGAATCGTCGCGTGGACGAGCAGCTCAGGAGGAACGCCCTCGAATACCACCGGCGCAGCCCGCCGGGCAAGGTCTCGGTGGCGCCGACCAAGCAGCTCACCAACCAGCGCGACCTCGCGCTCGCCTACTCGCCGGGCGTCGCCGCGGCGTGCGACGAGATCAAGAAGGACCCGTCGCAGGCGGTCCACTACACTTCGCGCGCCAACCTGATCGCGGTGGTCACCAACGGCACCGCGGTGCTCGGCCTGGGCGCGATCGGCCCGCTCGCCGCCAAGCCGGTCATGGAAGGGAAGAGCGTGCTGTTCAAGAAGTTCGCCGGCATCGACTGCTTCGACATCGAGATCGACGAGCGCGACCCGCAGAAGCTGATCGACATCGTCGCCGCCCTCGAGCCCACCTTCGGCGCGATCAACCTCGAGGACATCAAGGCGCCCGAGTGCTTCATCGTCGAGCGCGCGCTGCGCAAGCGCATGAAGATCCCGGTGTTCCACGACGACCAGCACGGCACCGCGATCACCGTGGGCGCGGCGATCTTCAATGGCTTAAAACTCCTGAAAAAAAACATAAGCGAGGTGAAGCTGGTGGCTTCGGGCGCCGGCGCGGCGGCGCTCGCGTGCCTCGAGCTGCTGGTCAAGCTCGGCCTGCCGCGCGCCAACATCACGGTCACCGACATCAAGGGCGTGGTGTACAAGGGGCGCAAGGAGGAGATGGACCCGGACAAGGAGCGCTTCGCGATCGAGACGCGCGCGCGCACGCTCGACGAGGTGATCGCCGGCGCCGACGTGTTCCTCGGCCTGTCGGCGGGCGGGGTGCTGAAGCCTTCGATGGTGAAGAAGATGGCCGGGCGGCCGCTCATCCTCGCGCTCGCCAACCCCGAGCCGGAAATCAACCCGGACGAGGCCAAGGCGGCGCGGCCCGACTGCGTGATCGCCACCGGGCGCTCGGACTACCCGAACCAGGTGAACAACGTGCTGTGCTTCCCGTTCGTCTTCCGCGGCGCGCTGGACGTGGGCGCGACCACCATCAACGACGAGATGGAGATCGCCGCGGTGAAGGCGATCGCCGAGCTCGCGCAGGCCGAGACCTCCGAGCAGGTCGCGCTCGCCTACGGTATCGAGACCATCAGCTTCGGCCCCGAGTACATCATCCCCAAGCCGTTCGACCCGCGCCTGATCGCGCGCGTCGCGCCCGCGGTGGCGCAGGCCGCGATGGCCTCGGGCGTGGCGACGCGCCCGCTGCCGAGCCTCGAGGCGTACCGCGAGTCGCTCAGCCGCTTCGTCTACCACTCGGGCGTGATCATGCAGCCGCTCTTCAGCGCGGCGAAGGCGCAGCCGCGCCGCGTGGTGTACGCCGAGGGCGAGGACGAGCGCGTGCTGCGCGCCGCGCAGATCGTGGTGGACGAGGGCCTCGCGCGGCCGACGCTGATCGGCCGCCCGCAGGTCATCGAGCAGCGCCTCGAGCGCCTCGGGCTGCGCGTGCGGCCGGGCCGGGAGTTCGACCTGGTCAACCCGGAGTCCGACCCGCGCTACCGCGAGTACTGGAGCACCTACCACCAGCTCACCGCGCGCAAGGGCGTGACGCCCGAGTACGCGCGCGTCGAGATGCGCCGCCACACCACGCTGATCGGCGCGATGCTCATGTACAAGGGCGAGGCCGACGGCATGCTGTGCGGCACCTTCGGCATGCACGCCGAGCACCTGCGCTACGTCGAGCAGGTGATCGGCATGCGCGCCGGGGTGCGCAGTTTCGCGGCGATGAACGCGCTGATGCTGCCGGCGCGCAACATCTTCATCTGCGACACCTACGTGAACGAGGACCCGGACGCCGAGCGCATCGCCGAGATGACCCTGCTCGCCGCCGACGAGGTGCGCCGCTTCGGCATCACGCCGAAGGTCGCGCTGCTCTCGGCGTCGAACTTCGGCTCGGCGCAGATCGCCTCGTCGCGCAAGATGCAGCAGGCGCTCGAGAGAATCCGCGCCGCCGCGCCCGAGCTCGAGATCGACGGCGAGATGCACGGCGACGCCGCGCTTTCGGAGGAGATCCGCCTGCGCGTGTTCCCGGCCACGCGCCTGCGCGGCGAGGCCAACCTGCTGGTCATGCCGTGCCTGGACGCGGCCAACATCGGCTTCAACCTGCTCAAGACCGCCGCCGGCGGCGGCGTGACCATCGGCCCGATGCTGCTCGGCGCGGCGCGCCCGGTGCACATCCTGACCCCTTCCGCGTCGGTGCGGCGCGTGGTCAACATGACGGCCGTGGTGGTGGCGGACGTGAACGCCCCCCGCGGACAGGAGCAGAATCTCTTCTAGCGTGGAAACGGCGAGCAACGTGGCGTCCTTCCCCGCCAACCGGGTAAGGGCGCGCGCGGGGCTCGTGCTCACCGGCGGCGGGGCGCGCGCCGCCTACCAGGTCGGCGTGGTCAAGGCGGTGCGCGACATCCTCGGCAACCCGGTCAAGAACCCGTTCCCGATCCTGTGCGGCACCTCGGCGGGCGCCATCAACGCCGCGACGCTCGCGGTGTTCGCCGACAACTTCACGCGCGGCGTGGCCAACCTGCTCGAGGTGTGGGAGAACATGCGCTGCGAGCACATCTACCGCACCGACGCCTGGCACGTGATGCGCAGCGGCGCGAAGTGGCTGGCGGCGATGATGCTGATCTCGCGCCACAACCCGATCTCGCTGCTCGACAACGCGCCGCTGCGCGAGATGCTGGAGAAGAACCTCGACTTCGAGCGCATCCAGCCCCACATCGACGCCGGCGCGCTGTACGCGGTGTGCGTCACCGCGTCGGGCTACACCTCCGGCCAGAGCGTGTCGTTCTTCCAGGGCGGCAGCGGCCTCGAGGCCTGGGAGCGCAACCAGCGGATCGGCGCGGCGGTCAACCTCAAGCTCGACTACCTGCTCGCCTCGGCGGCGCTGCCGTTCATCTTCCCGGCGGTCAAGGTGCACCGCGAGTACTTCGGCGACGGCTCGATGCGCCAGATCGCGCCGGTCAGCCCGGCGCTGCACCTGGGCGCCGACCGGGTGCTGATCGTCGGCACCGGCCGGCAGGCCACCGACGACGCGCGCGCGCGCTCCAACACCTATCCGTCGCTCGCGCAGATCGCCGGCCACGCGCTGAACAGCATATTCCTGGACAGCCTGATGGTGGATATCGAGCGCCTGGAGCGCATCAACCGCACGGTGAAGCTGATTCCGCCCGAGCGCCTCGAGGGGTCGAACGTGCACCTGCGCGCGGTGAAGGTGCTGTTCATCACGCCCTCGCAGCCCATCGAGCGCATCGCCTCGCGCTTCATCCACGAGCTGCCGCGCACCGTGCGCTTCGTGCTGCGCCCCACCGGCGCGCTCAACCGCTCGGGCTCGAACCTTGCGAGCTACCTGCTGTTCGAGGAGCCGTTCTGCCGCGCGCTGATCGACCTCGGCTACCAGGACACGGTGGCGCGCGAGAAGGAAGTGCGCGATTTTTTCGCAATGGAAGAGAGCGCAGCGCATGCCTGACGAAACGCCGCCGCAGGACCCGTTCGAGATGTTCCGCCGCCTGTGGGGGCCGCTCGGCGTGCCGATCCCCGGCATGGCGGTGCCGACCTTCGACCCGCAGGAGGTCGAAAAGCGCATCCAGGAGCTGAAGTCGGTCGAGGCCTGGCTGCAGATGAACCTCAACATGCTCAAGTTCTCCATCCAGGCGCTCGAGATGCAGCACGCGGCGCTGTCGGCGATGCAACCGAAGAAAGAGGAGTAGTTGTTCGCGTACGGCCACGCCGCCGCGCCGAGCTGGCGCGAATGCGTTTCCCTCTGCGCGCAACGCCTCGGCCGCCCGGGGCGCGGCCTCGGCTTCGTCTATTTCACGGACGCCTTCGTCGGTTCCGCGCAGCAGATTCTCGATGCCCTGAAGGAGAGAACGGGCGTCGAAAACTGGGTGGGCAGCGTCGGCCTGGGCGTGCTCGCGACCGGCGCGGAATACCAGCAGGAGCCGGCGCTCGTCGCGATGGTGGCGGATATCGACGGGTTCTCGGTGTTTTCGGGTCGCGCGCCCCTGAAGGGAGGGCATTTCGCGGTGGTGCACGCCGACCCGGCCGCGCCCGATGTACCCGGGTTGCTGATGGATCTTTCGGCAAAGGTGGCGAGCGGCTACCTGGTCGGCGGGCTGTCGAGCTCGCGCTCGCGCACCGTGCAGATCGCCAACGCGGTGCTGTCCGGCGGCCTGTCGGGCGCGGCCCTCGAGCCGCAGACCGCGGTGGCGACCCGCCTCACGCAGGGCTGCGTGCCTTTTCCGGGGCGCTTCCGCGTCACCGCGTGCGAGCAGAACATCATCGCCACATTGGACGGGCGCCCGGCGCTCGAGGTCCTCAAGGAAGTCATCGGGCGTGAGAGAAGCGTGCTGGTCGGCATCCCCGTCCCGGGCTCCGACACCGGCGACTACACGGCGCGCAACCTGGTGGGCATCGACCCCGAGCACAAGCTGATCGCGATCGGCGAGCGGGTCGAGGCGGGCGACGAGATCCTGTTCTGCAGGCGCGATGAGGATGCGGCGCGGCAGGACCTGCAACGAATCACCCACGAGCTCAAGACCAATGTTCCAGAGCCCCGCGGCGCGCTGTATTTTTCCTGCCTGGCGCGCGGCGAGCACATGTTCGGCTCGCGCGGTGCGGAACTGGGCGTGATCCGCCGCGCGCTGGGCGAAGTCCCACTGGTAGGATTCTTCTGCAACGGCGAGATTTCGCGCGACCGGTTGTACGGCTATACCGGCGTGCTCACTTTATTCCACTAGGGAGAAGGCAATGGCGAAGGCAGTGCGGTATCACAAGCAGGGCGGGCCCGAGGTGCTGCAGGTCGACGACGTGCAGGTCGGCGAGCCCGGCCAGGGGCAGATTCGCATCCGGCACACCGCGATCGGCGTCAATTTCGTCGACGTCTACCAGCGCTCGGGCCTCTATCCGATGCAGCTGCCCGGCACCGCCGGCAACGAGGCCGCGGGCGTGGTCGACGCCGTCGGTCCCGGGGTGAAGGGCCTCAAGAAAGGCGATCGCGTCTGCTACACCGGGCTGCCGGGCTCCTACTGCGAAGCGCGCCTGGTGCCCGCCGAGCGCGTGGTGAAGATCCCGAAGGGCATCAGCGACGAGCAGGCCGCGTCGATGCTGCTCAAGGGCATGACCGTGCACTACCTCATCCATTCCACCTACAAGGTGAAGAAGGGCGAGACGGTGCTGTGGCACGCCGCCGCGGGCGGCGTCGGCCTGATCGCCGGGCAGTGGCTGAAGAAGCTGGGCGCCAACACCATCGGCACGGTCGGCTCGGAGGAGAAGGCGAGGCTCGCCAAGGCGCACGGCTACAAGCACGTGATCAACTACAGCACCGAGAACTGGGTCGAGAGGGTGAAGGAGATCACCAAGGGCAAGAAGCTGCCGGTGATCTACGACGCGGTCGGCAAGACGACCTGGGACGGCTCGCTCGACAGCCTGGCGCCGCGCGGACTGATGGTGTCGTTCGGCAACGCGTCCGGACCGGTGCCGCCGCAGAACCTCGGCATCCTGGCGAGCAAGGGCTCGCTGTACGTGACCCGGCCGACGCTCGCCACCTACATCGCGGCGCGCAAGGACCTGGAGAAGCGCTCCACCGATCTCTTCAACGTGGTCAGGTCGGGCAAGGTGAAGATCGAGACCACCAAGAAGTACCGGCTCGAGGACGCGGCGCAGGCGCACCGCGACCTCGAGGGACGCAAGACCACCGGGTCGGTGATCCTGGTTCCCTAGATACCCCGCATCTTCTTCGCCTTGCCGAGCTTCGCCATCGGGCAGGTCTCTTCCTGATGGATATCGGGGAGCTGCGCTCGCGCCTCAAGCGGGCGCCGCCCACCTTCGCGCTGTTCGGCGACGACGGCACGGAGGGTCGGCAGGACGCCAGCACCGCGGCGGCGGTGCTGATCCCGGTAGTGCTGCACGAGGAGCTGACCGTGCTGTTCACCCAGCGCACCGCGCACCTCAAGAGCCACGCCGGGCAGGTCAGCTTCCCGGGCGGGCGCGCCGAGCCGGGCGACGCAAGCGCCGAGTACACCGCGCTGCGCGAGGCCGAGGAGGAAATCGGCCTGCCGCGCGAGCGCGTCGAGGTGCTCGGCCGCCTGCCGGAGTACCGCACGCGCACGGGGTTTCGCGTCACGCCGGTGATCGGCGTGGTCGCGCCGCCGCTCGCGCTCGCGCCCGACCCGCGCGAGGTCGAGTCGGTGTTCGAGGTGCCGCTCGCCTTCCTGCTGGAGGAGCGCAACCGCGAGCGGCGCACGCGCGAGTTCCAGGGGCTGCAGGTCGGCTACTACGTCTACGAGTACCAGGGGCACGTGATCTGGGGCGCCACCGCCGGCATGCTGGTCAACCTGCATAAAATGCTCGCATGAGCGTCCTCGCAATCCTGGCCGCGCTGGCCATCGAGCAGTGGCGCCCCCTGGGCGAGCGCAAGGGCGTGTCGGCCACGCTCGCGGCATGGGCCGGCATGCTCGAGCGCTCGTTCAACGGCGGCCAGCGCGACCACGGCGTGGTCGCCTGGCTGGTCGCGGTGCTGCCGCCGGTGGCGCTCGCGGTCGTGCTGTACGGCCTGCTCTCGGCGGCGGGATGGGTGTTCGCGCTCGCCTTCGACATCGCGGTGCTGTACCTGACGCTGGGCTTCCGGCAGTTCAGCCACTACTTCACCGACATCCAGGTCGCGATCAAGTCGGGCGACGTGGACCGCGCGCGCACCCTGCTCGAGGAGTGGCGCGGTGCTTCCGGCGTGGTGCGCACGCGCGAGGAGGTGGTGCGCCTGTCGATCGAGGAGGCGATCATCGCCGCGCATCGCCACGTGTTCGGCGTGCTGCTCTGGTACCTGATCCTGCCCGGGCCGAGCGGCGCGATCCTCTACCGCCTCGCCGCCTACCTCGCGGCGCGCTGGCGCCACCTCGGCGCGTTCGGCCGCTTTGCGCAGCAGGCCTTCCACCTCCTCGAGTGGCCGGCGGTGCGCCTCACCGCCGCCGCCTTCGCGCTGGTCGGCGACTTCGAGAACGCGGTGGACTGCTGGCGCACCCAGGCGCGCAGCTGGCACGACCCCGACGCCGGCGTGCTGCTCGCCGCCGGCGCGGGCGCCATGGGCGTGCGCCTGGGCATGCCGGTGCAGGAGGTCGAGGGCGCGCAGCCGCGCCCCGAGCTCGGCGTCGGCGAGGAGGCCGACGGGCCGTTCCTCGACACCACGGTCGGCATGCTGTGGCGCGCGCTGGTGCTCTGGGTGGCGGTGCTCGCCGGCATGGCCGTGGTCGCCTACAGCTCGCGCGTCTGGGCCTGAAGCTCTTCGGCCTGTCCTTCGTGCTCGCGGCGCTGGCGGTGTCCGGCATCGCGCCGTACGACCGCGCCACCTGGTGGATGGAGGTCGCGCCGGTGCTGGTGGCCGCGCCGATCCTGGTCGCGACCCACCGCCGCTTTCCCCTGACCGGAATCCTCTACTTCCTGATCTGCGTTCACGCCATGGTCCTGATCATGGGCGGGGCCTACACCTACGCGCGCGTGCCGCTCGGCTACTGGCTGCAGGAATGGCTCGATCTCGAGCGCAACCCGTACGACCGCATCGGCCACTTCATGCAGGGCTTCGTTCCGGCGCTCATCGCCCGGGAGATCCTGCTGAGAAAGAGCTTCCTGCACAGCAAGGCGATGACCGGCTTTCTCTCGCTCTGCGTGGCGCTCGCCTTCAGCGCGGTCTACGAGATGATCGAGTGGGGCGCGGCGCTGGCGCTCGGCCAGGGCGCCGACGAGTTCCTCGGCACGCAGGGCGATCCGTGGGACACGCAGGCCGACATGCTCCTCGCCCTGCTCGGCGCGGTCAGTTCCCTCGCGCTGCTCGCGCCGCTGCAGGACCAGCAGATCAGAGCTCTAGCAGAGCGTCGGCCTTAGCGGCGCAGATGAAGTCGTTCTCCGACAGGCCGCCGATCGCGTGCGTCCAGTATTCGACGCGGCACTTGTTGTAGTGCACGCCGAGGTCGGGGTGGTGGTCCTCGCGGTGCGAGATCCACGCCAGCGCGTTCACGAACGCCATGGTCTCGTAGTAGTTCTGGAACGCAAAGGTTTTCGCCAGCCGGCCGTTCTCGACCGCCCAGCCCTTCATGCCTTTCAGCAGTTGCCTCGCCTCGTCGGCGGTAAACGGCTTCACGCCGCCTTCGCAGGGCTTGCATTTCTTCTGCGCCAATGGATTCATGCGGTCCTCAGTCTCGCGATGCGCATCGCCGCGGGCGGGTGCGAATCGTAGTAAGCGGAGTGCAGCGGATCGGGCGTGAGCGTGGCGGAATTGTCCTTGTAGAGCTTGACCAGCGCTTGCACCAGGTCGCGCGCGTCGGCATTGGCCGCGGCATAGCGGTCGGCCTCGTACTCGTTCTTGCGCGAGAAGAGCGAGAGCAGCGGCTGCACGAAGAAGGTGAACTCCGGCACCACCAGCATGAAGAGGAGCAGCGTCACCGGCAGCGTGCCGGTCGCGACCCCCAGGCCCTCGTGGAACCACGCCCGGCCGGCGAGCAGCCCGAGCGCGAGGAGCAGCACGAAGCTGAAGCCCCACGACAGCGCCATCCCCTTCACGATGTGCTTGAGCTTGTAGTGGCCGAGCTCGTGCGCGAGCACCGCCTCCACCTCGGCGGGCTGCAGGCGCGAGACCAGCGTGTCGAACAGGACGATGCGCTTCGCGGCGCCGAAGCCGGCGAAGAACGCGTTGCCGTGCGAGGAGCGCTTCGAGCCGTCCATCACATAGAGCCCCCGCGAGCGGAAGCCGGTGCGCTCGAGCAGGCGCTCGATGCGCCCGGCGAGCGCCGGATCCTCGAGCGGCGAGAACTTGTTGAAGAGCGGCATGATCAGCGCCGGGTAGATCATCTGCAGGAAGAGCGAATAGACCACCACGACCAGCCAGACGTAGAGCCACCAGAGCGGCCCGGCGGCGAGCATCAGCCACAGCACCACGAGCAGCAGCGGCACGCCGAGCAACGCGCCGACCGCGAGGCCCTTGACCAGGTCGGTGAGGAACAGCTTCCACGTCATGCGGTTGAAGCCGAAGCGCTCCTCGATGACGAAGATGCGGTACA
The DNA here is from genome assembly GCA_036379875.1 of Burkholderiales bacterium. Lineage (GTDB taxonomy): Bacteria > Pseudomonadota > Gammaproteobacteria > Burkholderiales > SG8-39 > SCGC-AG-212-J23. Next base: position 12,396 of record DASVFV010000052.1, read on the forward strand.
GGTTGAGCGGCAGGCCGAGCATTCCGCGCAGCAGGAACACGGCGAGGATCAGCGCCGTGCCGTGCCAGATCGACTCGACCGCGAACGCGCGCGCCCAGAGCTCGGACAGCCATTGCAGCAGGCCGCCGAGCGTGAGCGCGAGAAGGATCACCGCGTCCAGCACGGCGTCGACGATCGCGAGGCGCGTCTTCGCCACCGTATAGTCGGCGGCCTTCTGGTGCGCGTCGAGCGGGATCGAGTCGGCGAACAGGCCGGGCACGTCGGCGCGGTGCGCTTGCACGTGGCGCATCTGGCGGAACGCGAGCCACAGGCGGGTGCCGGTGGCCGCGGCGAGGGCGGCTAAAAAGATGGTGGTGAACACCGTGAGAGAATAAGCCATGGCCGCGGACGCGAACAACCTCATCTGGGTCGACATGGAGATGACCGGACTCCAGCCCGACTCGGATCGCGTCATCGAAATCGCGATGCTCGTCACCGATCCGCAGCTCAACGTGCTCGCCACCGGGCCGGTGCTGGTCCTGCACCAGCCCGATGAAGTGCTCGACGCCATGGATGCGTGGAACAAGAGCACGCACGCGAAGAGCGGGCTGATCGAGAAGGTGCGCGCCTCGCGGCTCGCCGAGGCCGAGGCCGAGCGCCAGGCCCTCGAGTTCCTCGCCGCGCACGTGCCCGCGAACAGCTCGCCGATGTGCGGCAACTCGATCTGCCAGGACCGCCGCTTCCTGGCGCGCTGGATGCCGCGCCTGGAGGCGCACTTCCACTACCGCAACCTCGACGTCTCGACGCTCAAGGAGCTGGTGAAGCGCTGGAAGCCCGAGCTCAAGAGCTTCGCGAAGGAGGGCAAGCACGAGGCGCTCGCCGACATCCTCGAGTCGATCGAGGAGCTCAAGTTCTACCGCAAGAACGTGATGACCATCTAGCGCAGCGGCCGGATGGTCGTCCCCGCGAAGGCGGGGACCCCATTTGAGGGGAAACAAGAATGAAGCGGGGCAGGGAAACGGCTTCTGGTTTTCTAAACGGGATCCCCGCCTTCGCGGGGACGACGCTTCGATAGGCATGCGGGCGGCCGTCCTCCTCGCCGCCGCGGTCGCGCTGTTCAATTTCGCCTGGATGCCGGGGCAGTTCCTGGACGGCGATCCCGCGGCGTGGCGCGAGGAGGCGCGCAGCCTCGCGCTGCGCGGCGAGCTTTCCGTGCCGCCCGAGTTCGCCGCCCGGTTCTTCGAGCCCGGCCAGTACTTCACGAAGAACGAGCTCACCGGGCGCTATTACTCGAAGTACGGCGTGATGAACGCGCTCGTGTCGCTGCCGCCGCTGTGGGCCGAAATGGCGGCCGGGGGCGACATCTCGCGCGCCGGCACCTATCCGTCGCTCCTCGCCTTCAACCTCTGGAACATCGCGCTCAGCGCGATCCTCGCCGGGCTGCTGTACGCGCTCGCGAGCCTCTACACGCCGCGCATCTCGGTGCGCTACGGCTTCGTGCTCGCCACCCTGTACTGCTCGGCGCTCTGGTTCTACCTGCGCGGGCAGAGCTCCGAGCTCTGGCAGCTGGTGTTCTTCGCGGCGCTTTTCCTCTGCTTCGCGAAGTTTGTCCGCACGAAGAAGGAAGCGTGGCTCGCCGGCGCCTGGGCGTTCGCGGCGGCGCTGCTGCTCACCCGCGTCTCCTTCGGCTTGCTGCTCCCCATCCTGATGGTTTTGGCTTGGAAGGAGAAGCGCAGGATTACGTTGGCCGTGGTCGTGCCGCCTTTGCTGGCGCTCGCCGTCCTCGCGTACGTGAACTACGTGAAGTTCGGCTCGCCGCTCCTCACCGGCTACCACCAGTGGCGCCCCGAGACCGCCTCGTTCTCCGGCAACCTCGCCGACGGCGTGTGGGGCTTCCTGTTCTCGCCGCGCTTCAGCCTGTTCCTGCACTACCCGCTCCTGATCCTGGCCCTCTTCGGCGCGCGCGAGTTCTGGCAACGCCACCGCGCCGACGCGATCGCGATGCTCGCGCTGTTCGTGCCTTTCCTGCTCGTGATCAGCAAGCTGCCGGTGTGGTCGGGCGAGTACGCATACGGGCCGCGCTACCTGCTCTTCCTGGTGCCGGTGCTGTCGCTTCCCGCCATTCTCGCCCTTGATTCATTCATAGCCACGCGAGCCCGCCTGCTGGCGGCCGTGACCGCGATCGGTCTCGCCTACTCGACCTACCTGCAGGTGCAGGTCAACCGGCTCGGCTTCTGGACCTACTACGAGGCGCGCTCGGCGCTCTATGTCGCCTACACCGACGCGGCCGGCGACTGGTTCCGCGACCGCCACGTCGGCGCGATCTCGGCCGACCTGCTTCGCCACCAAGCGGACCTCACCCAGCTGCCGTGGTTCCGGGAGTGGCGCAGTAGGGTGCCGCCGGAGGTCGCGCAGGGCTACGTGCGCGAGCTGCGCCTTATCATCGAGCGCGGCAACTGGTACTGGAACCCGCCGCGACCGGCGCGCGGCTAGCTAAAATGCCCTCGGAGGGAGGGCGATGAAAAGCTCGACCGTAATCCTGGCGCTCGCGCTGCTCGGCGCGGGCGCGTCCGCCGCAGACCCCCGTGACCTCACGCAACAGAGGGGCGGGATCATGCCGCCGGTGCTGCGCTGGGAGACCCCGAGTCGGGGCGAGACGGCGCTGATGGAGGAAGCGGCCAAGCTCGAGCAGGCCGGCAGAGGCGCGGAAGCCGTGAAGATGTACGAGCGCGCCGCGCGCGCCGGCAATGGCAAGGCCGCGAGGCGCCTTGCAGACATCTACGACCAGGGCATTGCGGGCGTGGCGCGGGACTATGCGCTGGCGCTACGCTGGTACAACGCGGCGCGCGTGCTCGGCGAGGACGTGCCGCCGGTTAGGCGCTAGCGGCGCTTCTTCTTCGCCGGTTTCTTCGCGGCTGTCTTCGCCGCGGCGCCTTGCACCTCGACGATGACCTCGATCTCGACCGGGATGCCCATCGGCAGCGAGCCCATGCCGACCGCGGAGCGCGCGTGCTTGCCTTTCTCGCCGAGCACCTGCACGAAGAGGTCGGAGCAGCCGTTGATCACCTTGGGCTGGTCCTCGAACTCGGGCGTGGCGTTCACCATGCCCAGCACTTTCACCACGCGCTTCACCCGGTCGAGGCTGCCGAGCTCCTGGCGCATCACCGCGAGCAGGTCGAGGCCGACCGTGCGCGCGTGCTGGTAGGCCTCTTCCACGGTGTAGTCGCGCCCGACCTTGCCCTTCGGCCGCCTGCCGTCCGGACCGGGGCGCGGGCCCTTGCCCGCGAGGTAGAGCAGGTTGCCGGTGCGCACCGCGTTCACGTAGTTCGCGATCGGCGAGGACACGCTGCCGAGGTCGATGTTCAGCTCTTTCAGCTTCTTTTCCGCGCTCATGGCTAGCGTCCGGGGTTCGAGTCTTCCGGGAACGGCGACCGGGTCGTGGTGCGCGGCACCTGGGTCGGCATCGGGCGCGCATCCTCGCCGAGGCCGGGCAGGTCCTGCTTTTCCTCCCGGTCGGCGCGCGGAGCCACGGTCGCGAACGAGCCCGGGTTGTCGAGCTTCAGGTTGAGCGGGCGCCGCTCGTCCTTCTGGGGGACCGGTTTGGTTTCTTCGGCCAGAGCCGGCAGCACCGCCAGCGCGAGAAAAACCAGAAGCGTCCTCATGCGGGCGGCACCACCTTGCCGGGGTTCATCAGGTTGTCCGGGTCGAACACCTGCTTGATGTCGCGCATCACGTCCATCACGTCCTCGCCGAGCTCCAGGCGCATCGAGCCGATCTTGCCCAGGCCGACGCCGTGCTCGCCGGTGCAGGTGCCTTCGAGGCGCAGCGCGCGCTCGATCAGGCGCCGGTTGAACTGCTTGGCGGTCTCGGTCTCCTCGGGGCGCGCCGGGTCGACCAGCAGCATGAGGTGGAAGTTGCCGTCGCCGATGTGGCCGAGCAGCGGCACCGGCGCGAAGTAGTTCTTCACGTCCTCCATGGTCTCGTGCACGCACTCGGCGAGGCGCGAGATCGGCACGCACACGTCGGTCGACACGGCGCGCGAGCCGGGACGGATCTGCAGGCAGGCGAAGTACGCGTCGTGGCGCGCCTGCCAGAGCTGCGTGCGCTCCTCGGGCCGGGTGGCCCACTGGAAGTCGTGCCCGCCGTGCTCCTTGGCGATGGCCTGCACCGCCTCGGCCTGCTCGACCACGGAAGTCTTGCTGCCGTGGAATTCGAAGAACACCGTCGGCGCCACGCGGTAGCTGGTCTTCTTGAACTTGTTGATCGCCGCCACGGTCTTGTCGCACACGATGTCGCAGCGCGCGATCGGGATGCCGGACTGGATGGTCTGGATCACGGTGTTGGTGCAGCCGTCCACCGAGTCGAACGCGCACACCGCGGCCGACATGGCCTCCTGCACCGGGTAGAGGCGCACCGTCACCTCGGTGATGATGCCGAGCGTGCCTTCCGAGCCGACGAAGAGGCGCGTCAGGTCGTAGCCCGCCGCGGATTTCTTTGCTCTTCTGGACGTTTGAATCACACGCCCGTCGGCGAGGACCACTTTGAGCGACAGTACGTTCTCGCGCATCGTGCCGTAGCGCACCGCGTTGGTCCCCGAGGCGCGTGTCGCCGCCATGCCGCCGAGCGTCGCGTCGGCGCCCGGGTCGACCGGGAAGAAAAGCCCGGTGTGCTTGATGTGCTCGTTCAGCTGCTTGCGCGTCACGCCGGCCTGCACCACCGCGTCGAGGTCGGCCTCGTGCACCGCGAGCACCTGGTTCATCTGCGAGAGATCGATCGACACGCCGCCTTGCACCGCGAGGATGTGGCCCTCGAGCGAGGTGCCGACGCCGTACGGGATCATCGGCACGCGATGGCGGCGGCAGATGTTCACCACATCGCGCACTTCTTCGGTGGTTTTCGCGAAAACCACCACATCCGGAAGCGCGTAGGGGAAATACGACTCGTCCTTGCCGTGGTGCTCGCGCACCGCCGCCGAGGTGGAGACCCGCTCGCCGAGCAGCGCCTTCAGCTCGGCGATGACGGACTGGTCGAATTCCCGTGCCTTGTTCATGCGGTCATTTTAGGCGGATTTCGCCGTCGAACGGCACCTTCACGCCCAGCGCCGGGATTTCCAGGGTCATCTTGACCGCAAAGCCGCTGCCCAGCCGGTCGGCCGATTTCTGCACCGCCTGCTCGATCTCGCGCTGCGAGTTGACGCCCACCATCTTGAGGAACTTGCGGATGCTGAGGTTGAAGGTTTCCTGGTCCATTAGCGTTCTCCTGTAAGGATTCGTTTCGCCAGCGCCTTGCCCAGCTCGACGCCGAACTGGTCGAAGCTGTTCACGTTCCAGATCACGCCCTGGGTGAACACCTTGTGCTCGTAGAGCGCGATCAGGCGCCCGAGATTGCGCGCGGTGACTTTCTCGAGCGAGAAAAAGCTCGACGGCCGGTTGCCGGGGTACTGCTGGTGCGGCGGCAGCTTCGGGTCGTCGGTGCCGTAGGCGAGCGCGTCGGCCTGCGCGCGCGCGTTGGCCGACAGGTTCTCTTCCAGGTCGAAGTCGAGGAAGTCCGCCGCCACCGCGTGCGTGCCCTGGTGGAGCTGCTGGTGGAACGAGTGCTGCGTCACCGTGCCTTCGCCGCCCCACACCACCGGCACGGTGGCGTAGTCGACGAAGCGGCCCTCGCGATCGACGCGCTTGCCGTTCGACTCCATCTCGAGCTGCTGCAGGAACATCGGCAGCAGGCGCAGCGCGTTCGAGTAGGGCAGCACCACGTGCGTCGGGGTGCCGAGGAAGTTGGTATTCCACACCCCGATCAGCGCCATGAGCGCCGGCACGTTCTTCTCGAGCGGCGCTTCGGCGAAGTGGCGGTCGATCTCGTGGCCGCCCGCGAGGAATTCCTCGAAGCCCTCGAAGCCCATCGCGCACGCCGCGGCGAAGCCGACCGCCGACCAGACCGAGAAGCGCCCGCCGACCCAGTCCCACATCGGCAGGACCTCGGTGGCGCCGAATTTCCTTGCCGCCTCGACGTTCGAAGTCACGGCGTAGAACGCCTTCGCGCCCCACTGCTTCGCCGCCGCGGCATTCGCCATGGTCTCCTGCGTGGTGAAGGTCTTGGAGGCGACGATGAACAGCGTGCTGTCGGGCTGCGCGCCCTCGAGCGCGCGCTCGAGGTCCTTCGGGTCGACGTTGGCGGCGAAGCGCACGTCGAGCCGCCCGTCGCCGAGCGCGTCGGCGAGCAGGCGCGGCCCCAGGTCCGAGCCGCCGGTTCCCAGGTTGATGACTCGACGAAACTTCCTTGTTTCTCTCAGGGAGGAGACCAGGCTTTTCATGCGACCCAAGGTCTCTTTCACTTCCTGGGGCGCGCTGTCGCCTGCGCGCAGCGCGGTGTGCCACGCGGCGCGCTTCTCGGTGTTGTTCACCTCGCTGCCCGAGAGCAGCGCTTCGCGCCACTCGGCGAAGCCGCGCTCCGCGGCGAGGTGGGTGAGCAGGCGCAGCGTCATGGCGCCCAGGCGCTGGCGCGAATAGTCGTAGCGCACGCCGGGCGCCTCGGCGCTGAACTGGCGCGCGCGCGCCTGCTCCCCACCTTTGGGCGCGGCGAACAATTCGCGCAGGTGCACGCCGCGCCAGCTTTCGGCGTGCTGCGCGAGCTTCGCCCACGATGGGCACTGAACCGGGGAACGCGTGTTCAAGAGCAGAACCTAGTTCGAAAGACGGTAGAGGCGATAGCGCTCGTGCCGGTCGCCGGCGCGGCCCACGTCGGCGAGCTTGACCCAGCCCGCGCCGGGGCCGTCGAACTCGTGCTGCGGGCTGCCCTGCACCAGGAGCAGCGGACAGGCGTTCGGCTTGACCGGATCGAAGGGCAGCGTGCGGATGCCCGCATAGTAGTCGAGCGCCGCGGCCTGCGACACCCCGAGCGCCTTTTGCGCGATGCAGCCCGAGCCGACCGGGATCTTGGAGCGTAGCTGCAGCGCCACCGGGCGGTAGCTCTTCTGGTGATCGGCCCACGGCATGAGCAGCGTCGCGCCGGTGCCCCACAGCAGCACGATGCCGGCCGCCCAGCGCAGCAGGCTGCGCATCGGCGAGCGCGTGGTGCGGAAGATGAGGTACACCCAGGCGGCGGCGAGGGCGAGCGCGAACAGCACCGGCAGCACCTCGATCTGCGGCACGAAGCCGGGCGCGCTCTTGTAGAAGTTGTTGGCGAAGCGCGGCGGCACGCCGCTCACCATCGCGAACCAGCAGAACCACAGCAGCACGCCGAAGAAGCCGAAGCCGAGCACGCCGAACCAGTCGAGCGCGCCGGCCGCGCCGCGCCGCAGGGCGAGCGCGCCGAGGTAGGCGAGCATCGCGAGCGGCGCGAGCAGCGGGATGAGCGACACGTCCTGCTGCGGTCCCCACCAGGCGATGCCGGCGAGCCCGAGCAGGCTCGCGAGCCCCGGCACGAACACGCGCGGATCGTTCCAGCGCCGGCGCAGCGCCCACGCCGCCCATAGCGCGAGCGGCCACGCCGGCCAGGCGAACCAGCTGCCGGTGACGAGGAAGTAGCGCAGGTTGGCGAGCGGATCGCCGAGCGGCTGCCAGGCCGCGACTTTCCAGAGCGCGAACGCCTCCGGCTCGCGTACGTACAACGCGAGCGGCCAGGTGGCCGCAATGACCAATGCAAGTACCAGGGAAACAAGGATGAAAACCCATGCACGCCGCTCGCGCCATTCGGGGCACGCGAGGTGCGCGGCGAGCACCGCGGCGAGCAGCGCAACCGGCGCTATCCACATCACCGAAAGCATCGACAAGCCGATGGCCGCGCCGAACAGCGCGCCGGCCGGCAGCGGCTTGCGCGCGGCGTGCGGCAGCGCGGCGAGCGCGCCGCACAGCGCGGCGAGCCCGGCGAGCTCGGGCAGCGCCTCGTGCGCGTGCACGATGAGGCCGATCGAGCCGAGCAGGAGCAGCATCGCCGCCGAGCCGTGCGTACGGCCGTCCAGCGCGCTTTCCTCCCCCGGGCGCTTCGCCCAGTCGCGCGCCGCGAGGTAGATGAGGAAGAACGCGCCGAGCACCAGCGCGCCGCTCGCGAGGCGCGCGCCGGCCTGGAACTCCATCACGTAGCGCAGCGCGAGGCCGAAGCCGAGCGCGATCCAGTGGTAGAGCGGCGGGTCGAACAGCCAGGGCTGGCCGGCGATGCGCGGCACGAGCGGCGTGCCGCTCACCGACATGTCGTGCACGATGCCCAGGCCGATGGCGTCGTGCGTCTTCCACAGGTCGTGCCCGACGAGGCCGGGCAGCGCGAACGCCAGCGCGATCAGCGCCAGCGCTGCGGGGGACGGCGGGAGAGTGAGGCGGGGGAGCATGCCCCCGGCCGTCAGGACTTCTTCTCGGCGGCGGGCTTCTTGGTGTAGCGGCGCTTGAACTTCTCGACGCGGCCGGCGGTGTCGACGATCTTCTGCTTGCCGGTGTAGAACGAGTGCGACTCGGACGACACCTCGACCTTCACCACGGGATAGTCCTTGCCGTCGGACCACTTCATCGTCTCGCGGCCCTTGGTGTCGATCGCCGAGCGCGTGAGGAAGGAGTGGTTCGAGCTGGTGTCGAGGAAGATCACCGCCTTGTATTCGGGGTGGATGCCAGGTTTCATAGGGCGCGCATTATAAAGGAAATAAATGGGGACGGACCCCATTTTCCGTGGCTCAGCGCAGCCCGCAGGAAAATGGGGTCCGTCCCCATTTATTTAAAGGCGGCCTTCGCGCTTCAATTCCAGGTAGCGGTTGACGAGTGAGATGGCCAGGCGCTCCGGCTCGACGTCCAGGCACACCGCCCCGGCGGCCACGATGCGGCGGAACGCCCGCTCGCGGGTCGCGAGGTAGTCGGCGGCGGCGGCATGAGTGACGGCGCGGTCGAAGCTGTCCACGCGCGCGGACAGGGCCCGGGAAATGATGGCCTCCCGCAGGGACGCCAGGACAACCAGGTGGCGCGTGCGCAGGAGCTTGAGCGCCGGAAGCAGGGTCTCGTCGTCCTCGTCGCGCAGGTTGGTGAGCACGATGACGAGCGAGCGGCGGCGCACCTGGCGCATCACGTCGTGCGCGGCGAGGTGGTAGTCCGGCACGGCGAGCGTCGGCTCGATGTCGTAGACGCGGTTCAGGATCGCGTTCACCGCCGCGACCGACTTGCGCGGCTCGCAGTAGCGGTTCACGCCCGCCATGGTCATCATGCCGACCGCGTCGCCCTGGCGCAGCGCGACGTGCGCGAGGAGCAGCGCGGCGTTCAGCGCGTGGTCGAAGTGCGAGAGCTCGTCGTCTTTCGACGCCATGCGCCGCCCGCAGTCGATCACCAGCAGCACGCGCTGGTCCTTCTCCTCCTCGTACTCGCGCGCGATCAGGCGCTGCGTGCGCGAGGTGGCTTTCCAGTCGATGGCGCGCTGCGCGTCGCCCTGGCGGTACTCGCGCAGCTGGTGGAACTCCATGCCTTCGCCGCGCCGGCGCACCTGCAGCACGCCGATCTGCGACAGGCGGTTGTCGGTGGCGAGCAGGGTGTACTTGGCCAATGCTCGGAAATTGGGGTACACGCGCACTCGGTTTGATGTTCCGCTGAGCTTCTTCACCAGCCAGAATCCCAGCGGCGAATGCAGCCGCACCTCGGCCGCGCCGAACTCGGCCTCGCCGCGCGCGACCGGCTTCACGTGGTAGGTCACCTCCGACCACTGCCCGCGCTCGAGATCGACGCGCCGCGGCAAGCCTTCGGCCTCGAAGGTCGCGGGATGGTGGTCGTGCAGGTCGAGGCGCACGCGCAGGCCGGCGGCGTTGGCGACGCGCAGCCGCACTTCCGAGCGCACGCCGAGCGCAAGCGAGCCGGGCACCTGGCGCACCACCGCGGGCGCGGCGAGGCGCAGCCCGCCGAACGCGTCGAGCAGCGCGAGCACGAGGAACGCCGCGCCGCCGATCGTCCATGGAAGCTGGAAGTCCGGGAAGATGGAAACCGCGACGCCGAGCGCGGCCAGCACCAGGATCGCCCAGAGCAGGCGAGTCGATGGAATCACTTGCGGGGGGCCTCGATCTTTTCCAGGAGACCCTTGAGGATCGCGTCCGTGTCGCGGCCTTCGAGCTCCAGCTCGGGCGAGGGCATGATGCGGTGGCGCAGCGCCGGCAGCGCCATCTTCTTCACGTCGTCGGGGGTCACGTAGTCGCGCCCGGCGAGGAGCGCCGCGGCGCGCGCCGCGCGCACCATGGAGATCGCGCCGCGCGGGCCGGCGCCGGCCACCACGCCCGCCCACGAGCGCGTGGCGCGCACCAGGCGCAGCGCGTAGTCGAGCACCGCGTCGTCGGCGGCGAGCAAGGCGGTGATGGCCTGCAGCGAGACCACGGTGGCGGGCTTCACCAGCGCCTGCACCTGGTCGACCTCCAGGCGGTCGCCCACCTTGCCGTCGGTGACATGGCGCACCATGGCGAGCTCGTCGGCCTGCGTGGGGTAGTCGATCTTCACCTTGAGCAGGAAGCGGTCGAGCTGCGCTTCGGGCAGCGCGTAGGTGCCCTCCTGCTCGATCGGGTTCTGCGTGGCGAGCACCATGAAGGGCGGCTCGAGCTTGTGCGCCTCGCCCTCGATCGTCACCTGCGCCTCCTGCATCACCTCGAGGAGCGCGGCCTGCGTCTTGGCCGGCGCGCGGTTGATCTCGTCGGCGAGCAGCAAATTGACGAACACCGGTCCGCGCCGCGTGGTGAACACCTGGTTCTTGGGATCGTAGAGCGTGTGGCCGGTGACGTCGGCCGGCATCAGGTCGGGCGTGAACTGGATGCGCCCGAAGGTGCCGCTGATGGTGCGCGCGAGAGCCTTGACGAGCAGCGTCTTGCCCAGGCCCGGCACGCCTTCTACCAGCACGTGGCCGCCGGCAAGCAGCGCGCACAGCACCGAGTCGATCACCTCGGGCTGGCCGATCAGCGCCTTGCCGATCTCGGCGCGCATTGCGCCGGCGACCGTGGCGGCCTGGCTGAATTGCTCTGGGGTCGGTCTATTCATTGTTTTCGTCCCTTTTCCAATGCGCTGTGGATGCGTTGGGCCTGGTGCGTCACCTTGATGAAGTCGACGCCGCGCAGCGCGCCGGCGGCGCCCAGGAAACGCACCGCGTCTTCTTTCGGGATCTCCGCGAGCGCAGCGAGCCGCGCGACTTTTTCGCTTTGACTGGCGGCGGCGAAATCGGGCTGCGCGCGCGCGACGCGGCGCAGCGCGGCGTCGCGCGCCGCCACCACCAGGCGCGAGCGCATGCCCTTCGCCCAGAAGTAGCGGCCGCTCGCGCGCAGGTGGTCGAGCAGGCGCCGGCGCCCCGGCGGCGCGTCGGGCGCGACCGGGCCGAAGCGCGGCGCGATGCTCCACAGCCAGAGCGCGAGCAACAGGGCCCCGGCGAGCAGCGCGGGCGCCGCGTTGTCCTTGAGGAAATCCCAGAACGACAGCTTGCCCGGCGACCAGTACACGACGAGCTCGGGGGTCGGCGCGAGCAGCATCAGGTTCCAGAGCAGCTCGGCATGGTCCTCGGCGCCGATCGCGCGGTTGCGCGCGAAGCCGAGCGAGCTGGCGACCGTGACCACGCCGCGCCCGCGGCCGAACGAGACGAGCTGCTCGCCGGCGCGCAGCCGCACGTCGGGCGCGGCGACGACGAGCCGCATGGCGCTCGGCATGGAGACGTTGAGCTTGCGCCCGGAGGCTCGTATTTCCACGGCAATCGTTTTCAGAGGCTGCGCCTCGGCGCGCTGCACGCCGAGGCGCTCGAGCAGCGGATCGGGCACGCCGAGGAATTCGGCCTCCACGATCAGGTGCCCGCCGCGCTCCGCCCAGCTCACGAGCTCGGCGAAGCGCTCCTGGGTGAACGCCTGGCGGCGGTTCGGCAGCAGCAGCACGCCGCCCGCGGGCAGCGCGTCGAGCGCGGGCAGCGAGCGCGCCTCGGTGGCCTTCCATCCCATGCGCTGCGCGAAGCGCTCGGCGGCGAGGAACTGGCGCAGGCGCGCCTCGCCCGAGGCGCCGACCCATTCCTTGACCTTCTGCTTCTCGAAGTTCTGCCGGAACCACAGCACCGCGAGCGCGACGAGCGCGACGGCGCCGAGGGCGAGGAAGATCCGGGTCTTCACGCGAACGCGGCCTTGTAGTCGCTCGCGAGCCGCTCCACCTCGGCGGCCGGCGGGATGCGTCTTGCGTAGGCGCAGGCTCGCCAGGCATCGACCAGGCTTTTCAGGAAAATGGAATCTCCCGAAAGACGCAACACATCGCCTTCCGTGTGGCTCGCCAGCAGCTGCACGCCGCGCTTGTGCACCAGCTCGGAGAGCGCGCCGCGATAGAGGAGGCTCAACGCCTCGCGCAACCTGCCTTCGCGCGCGAGCGCCGCGGCGGCGGCCGCCACGTCGCCCGGCAAGCGCTCGGGCGCGAGGTCCATGCCGAACAGCGCGGCGGGCGGCCGGTAGGGCTCGGACGGCGCCGCGCCGCCGCGCGGCAGCATGCGCGCCGCCCACCACAGTGCGTAGGCGACCAGCGCCGCGGCGCCGATCCAGAGCAGCACTTCGGCGGCTTTCGCGAGCGCGTAGCCGAGCGCTTCCCAGCCGCGCGTGTCGACCTTGGTTTCTTCCTTGTCGGCTTTCTTCTTCGCCTGCCAGCGCTCCACCTCGCGCTCGTAGCCGAACTCCTTCGCCTTCAGGACCTCGGCGATCTCGCGCTTGGCGTCCTTTTCCTGGGCGTAGACGGGCGCCATCGCGGTAAAAGCGACGGCCAGAAGAACCAATGCCGCGACGTGCTTCTCCGCGATGCGGCGCAGCGCGACCTCCACGTCCCAGCCCTCGAGCAGGGTGCGGCGGTTGAGATACAGCGCGAAGCCGGCCGCGACGTAGAACGGCTCGAGCAGGAAGATGACGAGCGCGTACACCAGCGCGTCGTCGAGCGAGGCGCGCTGCATGGCCTCGAAGAAGCCGGCGAGGAACGCGTCGTCGCCGCGCGCGCGCTCGGCCTGCGCCGGGAGGAGCAGCGCCGCGGCGCCGCCCGCGGTCCAGAGCAGCAGCGCCTCGAAGTGCACCCAGACCACGGTGAGCCACACCGCATAGCTGCGCGTCCTGCGGCCGAGCAGCGACTTGCGCGCGCGCCGCTCGCCGCCGCGCTGGCCCTCGAGCTGGCGCACCGGCAGGTTGAACGAGCGCGCCAGGTCGAAGCGGTCGAAGGTGAGCGCCCAGAACAATCCCGTTCCCAGCCACTGGCGCGCTTGCGCCATGACTCTCTTCAAGGGCGGTACTTCGCCGAACACCGCGCGCGAGAGCACGTGCAGCACCACGCGGTCGTAGAGCGGCTCGAGCCACCACACCAGCAGCACCGCAAGCCACAGCATGCCGCTCGCCCAGCACGCCAGGATCAGCGCGAGGTTGAGCGGCACGAAGACGACGGCGTGCGCCGCGTACACCGGCTTCCACCAGCGCCGCAGCATGGTGAAGCCGAGGTCCATCGCCTCCCACGGCGAGCGCCGGCGCAGCGCGATGGCCAGGCCCTCGGGGCGCATCCCCTGGTTAGCGGGCTGCACGCGAGCGTCCGGCCAGCAGCAGGTAGGCGAGCAGCACCACCCAGGCGGCGATGCCGGCCAGCACCTTCACGTCGACCGGCACCTCGGTGAGCGGCGACCAGAACGCCTCGACGAACGCGGCGCCGAGGAACATGAAGGCGGCGCCGTACATCATGCGCACGGCCGGGCGCGCGGCGGCGACCAGCGCGGCCTTGCGGCTCTGGTTGCCGGGCGCGATCACCGCGAGGCCGAGGCGGAAGCCCGCCGCGCCCGAGAGCACGATCGCGGTGAGCTCGAGCGCCGAGTGGCCGGCGACGAACGACCAGAACGTCTCGCCGAAGCCGGCCTGCGTGAGGTAGCCGGCCACCGCGCCGATGATCACGCCGTTCGCGCCGAGGAACCACGCCGAGCCGACGCCGGCCAGCATGCCGCCGGCGAAGGTCTGGAAGCCGATGCGCACGTTGTTCCAGATGTAGAAGCCGAACATGTAGACGCTGGTATCGGCCTCGCGCATGCCGATGCGCCGGTTCGCCGGGTCGTACATCTGGTGGAAGCTCGCGATCTGCTCGGGCGCGAGGAGGTAGTGCGCGAAGTCGGGGAACTGCTGAAGGATCGCGATCAGCGCGAGGAGCGGCCCGAAGAAGAGCAGCGCGGCCGCGACCACCAGGCGCCATTCCTGGCGCACCAGGCGCGGAAATCCCGCCAGCATGAACTCCAGCACCTGCTGCGACTCGCGGCGCCGGTTGGCGTACAGCAGATGGTGGCCGCGCAGCGCGAGGCGGTTCAGGCGGTCGACCAGGTCCGCGCTGTAGCGCCGCTCCTGCGCGAGCGCGAGGTGCTGGCAGATGCGGCGGAAGCGCGCCGGCATCTCCGCGGCGTCGAAGCCTTTGCCGTTCTCGAGGAATTCCTCGAACTCGGTCCATTCGCGCGCATGCGCGGTCTCGAACGGGGACTGCTTCACGAAGCGTTTCTCACGATTTCCCAGCCAGATAGTTCGCCATGCCGAGCAGGCGCGCCGCGGCGCGCTCGCCGTCGAGCGAGCCCACGAGCGGCGTGGGCAGCGCGGCGAGCTCCTCGACGCGCTCCTTGGTGAGGCCGGCGGCGCGCTCGGCGAGGTCGAGCACCGCGCGCTGCTCGTCGAGGTCGAGCGGCACCGGCGGCGCAATCGGCGCGGCTTCGGGAATCGTTCTCGGAGTCTGTATTTCTCTCGAGTGGTAGACCACCACGGTGCCGGCGGCGAGGTCGCCGAGGCGCTTGAAGTCGCGGTTGAGCAGCATCGCGACCAGCCCGAAGGCGTAGAAGAACGGCAGGAAGTCGACCGCGCGCAGCAGGTTGCGCGTCAGCGCGCCCGGCCAGCGCAGCGGCGTGCCGTCGTCGTTCAGCACCGCGATGCCGAAGAAGCGCTTGCCCGGCGTCTGGCCGCCCATCTGCGCCTCGAAGAGGGCCGGCAGGATCCACTCGACGAAGAACGCCGCGAGCAGCACCACGCCCCAGCCCGCGCGGCCGAGCTGCGAAGCGACCATCATCACGACCAGCACCACCACCACGCGCAGCGCGAAGTCCACCGCCCACGCCAGCGCGCGCGGCACCGGGCCGGCGAGGCGCAGCGTGAGCTCTATGCCTTCAGG
>DASVFV010000053.1:0-2550 GCA_036379875.1 Burkholderiales bacterium
GGATAAAAGCAGCGGAAACTGGGCGACTCGCCCTCGAGGTGCTCGGTGGCGATGGCCGGGCGCCAGAAGATGAACTCGTTGCGGTAGTAGCGCCGGTGCAGCACCGCGCAGGCCACCGAGTTGTAGAAGGTCTCGGCGCACTCGGGCTGCTTGTGCTCCTGGATCAGGCCGATGTACGCGGCCTTGATCCCGGGCCACAGCGACTCGTCGGTCCCGGCCTCGGGGAAGTCCTCGGCGAGCGCGCGCACCGCCTCGCCGACGCGCGCGTCGTACATCTGGATGCGCTCGCGCGCGAGCGCCTGCAGCTCGCGCCAGGCGCCGCGCTCGTAGAGGCGCCGGGCCTCGATCGCCGCCTCGCGGAACAGGCGATAGTGGCGGTCGAAGCCCTCGAGGATGGTGCGCGCGATGCGCGCCGCGAAATCTACGCCGCGGCGAGCTTCGGCTTTTTCTGCGAGTCGAAGAATTGCTCGTCCTCGGTCGAGCCGTGCAGCGCGGTGGTGGACGCCTTGCCGCCGGTCACCACCTGCGTGATCTCGTCGAAGTAGCCGGTGCCGACCTCGCGCTGGTGCTTGACCGCGGTGAAGCCCTGCTCGGCGGCGGCGAACTCCTTCTGCTGCAGCTCGACGAACGCGCTCATGCCGCTCCTCGCATAGCCGTGCGCCAGCTCGAACATCGAGTAGTTGAGCGAGTGGAAGCCGGCCAGCGTGATGAACTGGAACTTGTAGCCCATCGCGCCGAGCTCGCGCTGGAACTTCGCGATCGTCGCGTCGTCCAGGTTGCGCTTCCAGTTGAAGGACGGCGAGCAGTTATAGGCCAGCATCTTCTCCGGGTACTTCCTGCGGATGCCCTCGGCGAATTTCTTCGCGAACGCCAGGTCCGGCGTGCCGGTCTCGCACCACACCATGTCGGCGTACTCGGCGTAGGCGAGCCCGCGCGACAGCGCCTGGTCGAAGCCCTTGCGCGTCTTGTAGAAGCCCTCGGAGGTGCGCTCGCCGGTGAGGAACGGCTTGTCGTTGTCGTCGATATCCGAGGTCACGATGTCCGCGGCCTCGGCGTCGGTGCGCGCGAGCAGCAGCGTCGGCACGCCCGTCACGTCGGCCGCGAGGCGCGCGGCGACCAGCTTCTGCACCGCCTCTTGCGTGGGCACCAGGACCTTGCCGCCCATGTGGCCGCACTTCTTCACCGAGGCGAGCTGGTCCTCGTAGTGCACGCCCGCCGCGCCCGCTTCGATCATCGATTTCATGAGCTCGAAGGCGTTCAGCACGCCGCCGAAGCCGGACTCGGCATCGGCCACGATCGGCGCCAGCCAGTCGATGTCGCCCTTGCCTTCCATGGTCTGGATCTGGTCGGCGCGCAGCAGCGCGTTATTGATGCGCTTGACGACCGTCGGCACCGAAGAGACGGCGTAGAGCGATTGGTCGGGATACATGTGCAGCGAGTCGTTCGCGTCGGCCGCGACCTGCCAGCCCGAGAGGTAGATCGCCGGCACGCCGGCGCGCACCTGCTGCACGGCCTGGTTGCCGGTCAGCGCGCCGAGCGAATTCACGTACGGCCGCTCGTTCACCAGCTTCCAGAGCTTTTCGGCGCCGAGCCTGGCGAGCGTGTGCTCGATCGGCACGCTGCCGCGCAGCCGCATCACGTCCTCAGCGCTATAGCCGCGCTTGACGTCCTTCCATCGCGGGTTCTCGGCCCAGTCTTTTTCTAGTGCTTGGCTGCTCATCGATGCGTTCCTCGGCGGTGGTTGAAGATTCCGCCAAGCTACGCCCGCCGTATGGCGCGCAGCAACACGCCATATGGCCCATCCGACTGTTACAAAAACAAGGTGTTACAGGGGCTTAGATGATCATCATTTCACGATGCGGCAGAGACTTTCAATTTCTGCTGCACTGCGCCACCTGCCGGCACTGCTGGATGCAGTTGCACCGGTCGGGGCGATTGGCCTGCACGCACTCCTGGATGATGCTGTTCCTCGCCGAGCCGGCGGCCGCGCCGCGGTAGGTCTTCTCCACGCCCTTGCAGGTGCGGCCGGGCGTGCCGCAATAGGGCCTGGCCGAGCAGTGCAGCTCGCGCGGCACGTTGAACTGGTACTGCTGGGCCGACGACCCGGCGCACACGAGCAGGAGCGCTAGGCCAAGGGCGCGCTTCACGTTACGTCTGCACCAGCGTGCGGTGGCGCTGCACGCTCATCAGGATCCCGGCGCCGATGAAGAGCGTGAGGAGCGCGGTGCCGCCATAGGAGAGGAACGGCAGCGGCACGCCGACCACCGGCAGGATGCCCGACACCATGCCCATGTTGACGAACGCGTAGGTGAAGAACATGAGCGTCACCGAGCCCGCCATCAGCCGCGCGAACAGCGTCGCGGCGTTGGCGGCGATCATCAGCCCGCGTCCGATGAGCAGCGCGTAGAGCGTGAGCAGCACCAGGTTGCCGATCAGGCCGAATTCCTCGGAGTACACCGCGAAGATGAAGTCGGTGTGGCGCTCGGGGATGAACTCGAGGTGCGCCTGCGTGCCGTTCAGCCAGCCCTTGCCGGACAGGCCGCCCGAGCC
>DASVFV010000054.1:0-5071 GCA_036379875.1 Burkholderiales bacterium
CGCTGGCGTGCCAGCCAACGCCCCACACGCCGATCTGGCTGATGCGCCAGGCCGGGCGCTACCTGCCCGAGTACAACGCCACCCGCGCGAAGGCGGGCAGCTTCCTCAAGCTCGCCAAGACGCCGGCACTGGCGGCCGAAGTGACGCTCCAGCCGCTCGATCGCTTCCCGCTCGACGCGGCGATCGTGTTCTCCGACATTCTCACCATCCCGGACGCCATGGGGCTCGGGCTCGCCTTCGCGGAGGGCGAAGGCCCGCGCTTCGACAAACCGCTACGAGACGAAGCGGCCATTCGCGCGCTGGCAATTCCGGACCTGTCCAAACTGCAATACGTGTTCGACGCAGTGCGCGAAAGCAAGCGGGCGATCGCCGGACGCGTGCCGCTCATCGGATTCTCCGGCAGCCCGTTCACCCTGGCCTGCTACATGGTGGAAGGCTCGGGCAGCGACGACTGGCGCACGCTCAAGACCATGCTGCATTCGCGGCCCGAGCTCCTGCACCGGATCCTCGATTTGAACGCGCAGTCGGTTGCGGGCTACCTGAATGCGCAGATCGAGGCGGGTGCGGACGCGGTGATGCTGTTCGATACGTGGGGCGGCATCCTCTCGCACGACGACTACGAGACTTTTTCGCTTTCGTATACGAAGAAGATTCTCGCCAGGGTCAAAAAAGCACCCAGCATCCTGTTTACGAAAGGCGGCGCGCCATGGCTCGCGGCGATGATGGAGAGCGGATGCTCGGCAGTCGGCCTGGACTGGACCGCGGATGCGCGCGCGGCGCGTCGCTTGGCCGCCGGACGAGTCGCGCTTCAGGGCAATCTCGATCCCGCCGCGCTTTTCGCGCCGCCCGAGCGCGTTCGCGAAGCCGCGCGCAAGGTGCTCGACAGCTTCGGCGTCGAGCCCGGCCATGTTTTCAATCTCGGCCACGGCCTGCAGCCCAAGACACCGGTGGAATCAGTTGCAGCGCTTGTAGACGAAGTGCGCGCTTACAGCATGAAGTTGCGGGGAAAAACGGCTGCGCGGCCCTGACTTATGCACATCCGCGCGGCGGCGCCGGGCTTTTCCCTATAGCGCCACGCTTCCCTACGTAGGGTCTCCTAAACCACTGACATTATTGCGGAAATGGGCGTCTTGCCCAGCGTCGTCCCCAGGCGACAGCCAAAGGGCGGACGATGTGACACGGGGATGAAGCGCTTACCCACAGCTTTATCCACAAACCCTAAGTCCTTGCCGGACCGGGAAAATTTCTGCATCCGGGTGGCGCTCGACGTGCCGCTGCAAAAACTTTTCGAGTATTCGCTTCCGCAAGGAATTTCTGCGCGCGTCGGCGATCGCGTCGCGGTTCGATTCGGCGCGCAGCAAAAAATCGGCGTGGTGATCGAGGACCGCGCGCAGCCCGAGCTCGCGCGCGAGCGCATCAAGCCGATCAGCGCGTTGCGCGACGACGCGCCGCCGCTTCCGCCGGACTGGATCGCGCTGATGCGCTTTCTTTCCGCGTATTACCAGCGTCCGCTCGGCGAAACGATCGTCGCCGCCCTGCCTCCTCGCCTGCGTTCGATCAAGCCGTTGCCTCGCAAAGTGGTCGGCCAGGAGCCGCAGGCGTTCGGCGCGCGCTTTTCTCCCATATTTCCGCTTACCGAGGCGCAAGCGGGCGTGGTGGCGAAGGTCCGCGACGGCTTCAGTGCGTATCTGCTGCACGGAGTCACCGGCAGCGGCAAGACCGAGGTCTACATGCACCTTGCCGCGCGCGCGCTCGAGCGTGGCAAGCAGGCTTTGGTCCTCGTTCCCGAGATCAGCCTCACGCCGCAGCTCGAAGCGCGCTTCCGCGAGGCCTTCCCGGAGGCGCGCCTCGCGGTGATCCATAGCGGCCTGGAGGATGTGGCGCGCACCAGCGCCTGGCTCGCCGCGGCGCGCGGCGAGGCCGGCATCGTGCTCGGCACGCGCCTGGCCGTGCTCGCGCCCATGCCGAAGCTCGCGCTCATCGTGGTGGACGAGGAGCACGACGCCTCGTTCAAGCAGCAGGAAGGCCTGCGCTATTCGGCGCGCGACGCCGCGGTGTACCGCGGCAAGCTCCTCGATTGCCCGGTGATCCTCGGCACGGCCACGCCCTCGCTCGAGAGCTGGCACAACTGGAGCCAGGGACGCTACGAGAAGCTCGAGCTCCCCGAGCGCGCGTCGCCCGGCGCGCGGCTGCCGGTGGTGAGGACCATCGACATCCGCGCCGACCCGCCCGATAACGGGTTATGCGGTCAATTGCTGCAGGCAGTGGCGCAACGACTCGAGAGAAAAGAGCAAAGCCTGATCTTCATCAACCGGCGCGGCTATGCGCCGGTGCTGGCTTGCGAAGCATGCGGCTGGACCGCGGGTTGCGGGCGCTGCACCGCGCGCATGGTGCTGCATGCGACCGACCGGCGCCTGCGCTGCCACCACTGCGGCGCCGAAGCCGCGATTCCGCGCGCCTGCCCGACCTGCGGCAACGTGGACCTCAAGCCGATGGGGCGCGGAACGCAACGCGTGGAAGAAACGCTCGCCGGGCGCTTTCCGGGCGCGCGTGTCGTGCGCATCGACCGGGACAGCGCCCGGCGCAGGTCCGAGCTCACGCGCACGCTGGAAGGCATCCGGCGCGGCGAGGGCGACATCCTGGTCGGCACCCAGCTTCTCGCGAAGGGCCACGACTTCCCGGCCCTCACTCTGGTCGGCGTGCTGAACGCGGATACGGCGCTCGTCTCCACGGACTATCGCGCGCCCGAGCGCCTGTTCGCGGTCCTCTCGCAGGTCGCGGGCCGCGCCGGCCGGCGCGAGCGGCCGGGTGAAGTGCTCATCCAGACGCGCTACCCGCGCCACCCGCTGTTCGCCGCGCTGGAGCGCCACGACTTCGCCGGCTTCGCCGATTCGCAGCTCGCCGAGCGCCGCTCGGCCGGCTTCCCCCCCTTCGTCTTCGAGGCCGCGCTGCGCGCCGAGGCGCCGAAGCTGGAAACCGCGATGGCGTTCCTCAAGGAGATGCGCCTCAAGTCGCCCGACGAGGTGCGCGTCTACGATCCCGTGCCCAACGTGCTTACGCGGCGCGCCAACCTCGAGCGCGCGCAACTGGTGATGCAGTCCTCCTCGCGTCCTGCGCTCCAGGGGTACCTGGCCTCGTTGTCGGAAAAACTCTTTGCCGCTGCCCAGCGCCAGGTCCGCTGGCATCTCGATGTCGATCCGATCGAGTTCGATTGAGGAATTCGGGACGGAGCCCTAATACCGAACCGAATTCGGGGTCAGGGCCGCAAATTGTTTATGCGTACGCAAAAACGATTTGTGGCCCTGACCCCGAATTCGGGTTGGAGTTTAGGGCTCCGTCCCCGAATACCCATCGGCTTCGATTAGAATCGCTGCATTTTCAGTGGCTTCTGATCCCAAAGCGCGTCTCGCGGACGCCTATAGAACGGCGCTCGCCAAGGAAGCGCCCGAGCACGCCGATTTCGAGGTCGCGTTCGAAAAGCCGCGCCAGCCCGAGCACGGCGACTTCGCCTGCTCGATCGCGCTGCAGCTCGCCAAGCGGCTGAAGCGCAACCCGCGCCAGCTCGCCGAGGCGCTGACCAGCGCCGCGCTCGCCAACTATCCCGATTTCAAGCAGGACTTCCTCGGCTACGAGATCGCCGGCCCGGGCTTCATCAATTTCCGCCTCAATCCCGCCCTCAAGCTAGCCGCGCTTCGCCACGCGCTCGAGCCAGGATGGGGCCGGGCGCGCAAGGAGAAGCCCGAATCGGTGCAGCTCGAGTTCGTGTCGGCCAATCCCACTGGCCCGCTGCACGTCGGCCACGGCCGGCAGGCGGCGATCGGCGACGCGCTCGCGTCGCTCATCGAGTCGCAGGGCGACAAGGTGACGCGCGAGTTCTATTACAACGACGCGGGCGCGCAGATCCAGAACCTTGCCCTATCGGTGCAGTCGCGCAGGCGCGGCCTCAAGCCGGGCGACGCCGGCTGGCCGCAGGACGGCTACGCCGGCGAGTACATCCAGGACATCGCCGACGCGTACGGCGGAACCGACGACCTCGACTCGATCCGCCGCTTCGCGGTCGACTACCTGCGCAAGGAGCAGGACATCGACCTGCGCGAGTTCGGCGTCCGGTTCGACGTCTACTACCTCGAGTCGAGCCTCTATAGCGACGGCAAGGTGGAGGAAGTGGTGAAGGCCCTGGTCGCAAGCGGCAAGACCTACGTGAAGGACGGCGCGCTGTGGCTGCGCACCACCGAGTACGGCGACGACAAGGACCGCGTGGTGCGCAAGTCCGACGGCACCTACACCTACTTCGTGCCCGACGTCGCCTACCACCTCACCAAGTGGCGGCGCGGCTTCCGCAAGGTGATCAACATCCAGGGCACCGACCACATGGGCACCACCGCGCGCGTGCGCGCGGGGCTGCAGGCGCTCGACGCCGGCATTCCGGCCGGCTATCCCGACTACGTCATGCACAGCATGGTGCGCGTGATGCGCGGCGGCGAGGAGGTGAAGATCTCCAAGCGCGCCGGCTCGTACGTCACGCTGCGCGACCTGCTCGACTGGGTGGGGCGCGACGCGGTGCGCTTTTTTCTCCTCTCGCGCCGCGCCGACGCGGACTTCGTGTTCGACGTGGACCTCGCGCGCGCGCAGACCGACGAGAACCCGGTGTACTACGTGCAGTACGCGCACGCGCGCGTATGCAGTGTTTTCTCAAAAACAGACAGCCGGGATTTCGCGAACGCGCAGTTGTCGCTGCTGACGAATGAAAGGGAGCTCGCGCTCGCGCAGCGCATCGGCGAATTTCCCGGCGTGGTGGCCGAAGCCGCGCGCGAGCTCTCGCCGCACTCGATCACGTTTTACCTGCGCAGCCTCGCGGCCGAGTTCCACAGCTACTATAATGCCGAGCGCATCCTCGTCGACGACGAGGCGCTGCGCGCGGCGCGACTTGCGCTCTGCGCGGCGGTGCGCCAGACGCTGGCGAGCGGACTGTCGCTGATAGGCGTCAGCGCTCCGGAGAAGATGTGATGCGCAAACGAGAAGGCGGCAATTTCCTCGCGGGCATGGGCGTAGGGGTGCTGCTCGGCCTCGC
>DASVFV010000055.1:0-7530 GCA_036379875.1 Burkholderiales bacterium
CATCCTGCGCGAGGTGGAAAAGCGCACCGGCAAGCCGGCGGCGTTCATCGAATCCGACCTCGTCGACCCGCGCTACTTCTCGGCGGCCAACATCAAGAACCGCCTGGAGAGCTATTTCCAGATGATCAAGCAGAAGCGCGCCGCGCACTGAGATGAAAACCTTCATCGGCATCGACCTCGGATCCACCACCACCAAGGCGGTGGTGATCGACGAAAACCGCACCGTGCTCGGGCGCGGCATCACCAACTCGCGCTCCAACTACGACACCGCGGCGGCGGTAGCGAAGCAGGAGGCCCTGCTCGCGGCGCGCTTTTTTCTCTTCCGAAAACAACTGGAAAAAACCGGTGCGCTGAACGCCGGCCTGGAGGAATTCGTCGCGCAGCTCGAGCGCGACTTCCGCCTCGAGCAGTACCTCGAGCAGCTCGCCGACCTGGCGCAGGTGTGCGCGCGCAACGTGAACAGCGGCGAGGCGGTCCTGAAAGCCCTGCAAGTCCTGTTCGACCTGCTGAACAAGGAAGCCCCGGCGCTGTTCGCCCCGGGCGCGAAGCGCAAGAGCGACTTCTTCCGCGACATCGCCGGCGCGCAGTACCTCGCGCTCGGCGAGGCGGTGGCGAAGGACGCGGGCGTGCGCTACGACCAGCTGCTCAATGTGTTCGACCGCTCGATCATCGAGGTCGAGAACCGCGTCTACGACTCCTCCATCAAGCCGCACCTGCTGGCGGCGCTCGAGCGCAGCTTCGCCGCCCTGCCGCACACCAGGAACTTCGCGGAGCAAATCCGCCAACCCATCCAGTCGGTGCTCGACGTCGCGATGGACGAGACCTACGTGGTCGGCACCGGCTACGGGCGCGCGCGCCTGCCGTTCTCCAAGGAGCACATCCGCTCCGAGATCCTGTGCCACGGCCTGGGCGCGCACGTCATGTACCCGAACACCGCGACGGTGCTCGACATCGGCGGCCAGGACACCAAGGCGATCCAGGTCGACAAGCAGGGCATCGTCGAGTCGTTCCAGATGAACGACCGCTGCGCGGCGGGCTGCGGGCGCTACCTCGGCTACATCGCCGACGAGATGAACATGGGCCTGCACGAGCTCGGCCCGCTCGCCATGAAGGCCACCAAGACGGTGCGCATCAACTCGACCTGCACGGTGTTCGCCGGCGCCGAGCTGCGCGACCGCCTGGCGCTCGGCGAGAAGCGCGAGGACATCATGGCCGGCCTGCACCGCGCCATCATCCTGCGCGCCATGTCGATCCTCGCGCGCTCGGGCGGGATTCGCAACGAGTTCACCTTCACCGGCGGGGTGGCGAAGAACGAGGCGGCGGTCAAGTCGCTCACCGGCCTGGTGCGCGAGAACTACGGCGAGCTCACGCTCAACATCAACCCCGACTCGATCTATACCGGCGCGCTCGGCGCCGCGACCTTCGCCTGGCGCGCGGTGACCGAGGAGGGCAAGACCGCGGAGCGCAAGGAAAAGGAGAAGGTGGCGGCATGACTTACACCGTCGGCATCGATATCGGCTCCGGCGCGGTCAAGACCGTGCTGTTCGACGGCGAGCAATGGCTCGCCAAGCGCGTCGAGCGCATCCGGCGGCGCGACCCGATGGAGCTGGCCCGGCAAGGCTTCGAGGAAGTCCTCCGGGAACAGAACCTCGCGGAAAAAGACATCTCCTACGTCGCCACCACCGGCGAGGGGGAGAACGTCAAGTTCGCCACCGGCCACTTCTACTCCATGACCACGCACGCGCGCGGCGGGATTTTCCTCAACCCGCAGGCGCGCGCGGTGGTGGACATCGGCGCGCTGAACGGCCGCGCGATCTACATCGACGAGCGCGGCAAGGTGCTGTCCTACAAGATGACCAGCCAGTGCGCCTCGGGCTCCGGGCAGTTCCTCGAGAACATCGCGCGCTACCTCGGCGTCGCGGTCGAGGAAATCGGGCCGCTGTCGCGCACCTCGAAGAACCCGGAGAAGGTGAGCTCGATCTGCGCGGTGCTCGCCGAGACCGACGTGATCAACATGGTGTCGCGCGGCATCGCCACGCCCGACATCCTGAAGGGCATCCACATCTCCATGGCCTCGCGCCTGGTGAAGCTGCTGAAGGTGACCGGCATCAAGACCGGCACCGTGCTCCTGACCGGCGGCCTCGCGCTCGACGCGGGCCTGCTCGCCGCGCTGCAGGAGGAGCTGGTGGCCGAGAAAGTGACCGGCCTCACCGCGCTCAGCCACCCGGACTCGATCTACGCCGGCGCGATCGGCGCCGCGCTGTGGGGCGCATTCCGCCACAAGAAGCTGAAAGAGCTGCAGGACCGCATCGCGGCATAGGAAAGGAGAGAGACATGGCACTCATGATCAACGACGCCTGCACGCTGTGCGACGCCTGCGTCCCGGTCTGCCCCAACGAAGCGATCAAGGCCGGCGACCCGGTCTACGTGATCGACCCGCTCAAGTGCACCGAGTGCGTGGGCGCGAAGGACGAGCCGCAGTGCAAGCTGGTCTGCCCGTCGGACTGCATCGTCGCGAACCCGGAGTTCGAAGAAACCCCCGAGCAGCTGCAGGAGAAGTACGCCGCGCTGCACGGCTGAGGGTCAGCCCGCGCCGGCCGCCACGGCCCTCGAGTAGCGCGCGCCGACGAAGTTGGCGGCGAGCACGAGCGCGGTCGAGATCGCGATCATGACGATGCCGAGCGCGGAGAGCTTGCCCCACAAGCCGTCGTCGGAGAACCGGAGGATCTGGATCGCCAGCACTTCGGTGCCCGGGCGCGACAGCACCACCGACACGGTGAGCTCGCGCACGAACATGCTGGCCATCAGGATCCACGCCGAGACGATGCCCGGCACGAGCAGCGGCACGATGATGCGGCGCAGCGTCGTGAGCTGGCTCGCGCCGCACACCAGCGACGACTCCTCCAGGTGCGAGTGGATCTGCACGAACGCGCTCGCCATCGGGCGCACGCCGTAGGGCAGGTAGGTCGCGAGGTAGGCGATGAGCAGCGCCCAGATCGTCGCGTAGAGCGGCGTCTGCACGAAGAACCACATGAAGCCCACGCCGATCACGATGCCCGGGAAGGAAAACGAGAGGAAGGAGAGCGACTCGAGGATCCCGGCGGCGCGGGTGCGCACCTTGACCACGGCGTAGCCGACGAAGATCGAGAGCAGCACGCCGAGCGTCGCGCCGCCCACGGCGAGGAACAGGCTGTTCTTCAATGCGAGGAGCGACAGCGGGTCGTTCAGCACGTCCGTCCAGTGCTTGAGCGTCATCATCGAGAACGCGCGCGCGCTCGGCACCATGGTGTAGGGCACGAACGAGGTGTAGAGCAGCACCGCGACCGGCAGCACGATCATGGCGAGCGAGAGCAGCGCGACCGCGCCGAACAGCGGGATGCGCGCGCGCCCCAGCTCGATCAGCGTCGGGCGGTAGCCGCGCCCGGCGATGGTGACGTACTTCTCGCTTTCCGCGGTGAGCGCGCGGTAGACGTAGATCAGCGTCACCGAGGCCGCGAGCACGCTCATGCCGAGCGCCGCGGCCTTGCCGTAATCGGGCGAGAAGCCGAGCGAGACCATCTCGTAGATGTGCGTGGCGAGCACGCTGACGCGCCCCGGCATGCCCAGCACCTGCGGCACCGCGAAGGAGGCCAGGCTGCGCACCACGCCGAGGATGAAGGCGGCGAGGATCGCGGGGCGCAGCACCGGCAGCGTGACGCGCACGAGCGTGCGCCACGGGCCGGCGCCAAACACGCGCGAGGATTCCTCCAGCGCCACGTCGAACGAGCGCATGGCGGGCGCGATGATGAGGTAGGCGATCGGCAGGTCGAGCAGCGCCTCGACCAGGATCATGCCCTCCAGGCTGTAGACGTTGAAGGGCGCGCGCTCGAGCGAGAACAGGCCCTTCAGCACCGTGTTGACCATGCCGTTCGACGGGTTGAGCAGCAGCGCCCAGCTCACCGAGAACAGCAGGTGCGGGATCATCATCGGGATGATCGAGAGGATCGCGAACAGGCCCTTGAACGGGATGTCGGTGCGCGTGTTGAGGTAGGCGAGGAACACCGCCAGCACGGTGGCGAGCACCGACGAGCCGAGCACGAAGAGCGCGGTGTTCAGCATGACGCGGAAGAACGCCGGGTCGGCGTAGGCGCCGATGTACTTGTCGAGCGTGAACCTGCCGAACGCGGTGAGCCCCTCGGAGAAGCTGCCGAGCGCGAGCATCACCACCGGGCACACGGTGAGGAAGCCCACCATGGCGAGCAGCGAGTACGTGAGCCGGGCGCGCGTCCTGTCCACGGGCTCCCGGGATCAGCGCGCGACGAGCAGCCCGTGCGCCGGGTCGAGGCGGAAGTGCACCGCGTCGCCGGTCGCGAGGCGCGCGTGCGGCTCGATGCGCGCGAGCAGCAGCTCGCCCCCGGCGCGGATCTCGGACTCGTAGGATTCGCCGACGAAGGCCTGCGACTCGATGCGGCCGTTCACCACGTTCTCGCCGGCGCCGGCGCCCGGCGCGACGTGGATGAACTCGGGCCGGATGCACAGCGTCACCTCGGCGCCCACCGGCAGGTCGCGGCGCTGGCACGCGATGGCGCCGAGCGCGCAATCGACCAGCGTGCGCTGCGCCTCCTGCGCGCGCACCCGCGCCTTCACCAGGTTGGCGCGGCCGATGAAATCCGCGACGAACTGGGTGTCGGCGTCGAAGTAGATCTTCTGCGGCGTGCCCATCTCCACCAGGCGGCCGGCGCGCATCACGGCGATCAGGTCGGAGAGCGCCAGCGCCTCGACGCGGTCATGCGTCACGTACAGCGCGGTGATGTTCAGCTTGCCGAGGAACGCCTTCAGCTCCTTGCGCGTCTCCTCGCGCAGCTTGGCGTCGAGGTTGGAGAGCGGCTCGTCGAACAGGATCACCTTGGGCTCGGCAACGAGGGCGCGCGCGAGCGCCACGCGCTGCTGCTGGCCGCCCGAGAGCTTGGTGGCGGGCCGGCTCTCGTAGCCCTCGAGCTGCACGAATTCCAGCGTCCGGGCGACGCGCTCGCGCACCGCGTCGCGCGCCACGCCGCGCACCTGCAGCGGATAGGCGACGTTGTCGAACACGTTCATGTGCGGCCAGATCGCGTAGGTCTGGAACACCATGCCGAGACCGCGCTTCTCGGGCGGCACGGAGATGCCCTGCGCCTTCGAGAACACGGTCTCGCCGCCGATCACGATCTCGCCCGCGTCGGGCGATTCCAGCCCCACGATGCAGCGCAGCAGCGTGGTCTTGCCGCAGCCGCTCGGCCCGAGCAGCGTGAAGATGCGGTTGGCGGGGATGGTGAGATCCACGCCGTCCAGCGCGCGGATCTCGCGCCCTTCCGAGAAGTAGCGGCGCGACAGGCCCCGGACCTGGATCTCCACTTACCTAAGGTCGAAGATCTTCTTGAACTCGGCGCCCCACTTGCGGGTTTCCTCGTCCGACAGCTCCTCGATCGCGATCACCTTCGCCTTGGCGATGCCGTCGATCGGCGGGTAGACGCCCGGCGCCATCACGTACTCGCCGACGTCCTTCGCCATGATCCCCATCGCCTTCGACGAGAGCCAGTAGTCCATGAAGGCGCGCGCCGCCTTCGGGTTCGGCGCCTTGGCCGAGATGGCGATCGCGCGCGGCGTGCCCATCATGGGCTGCTCGATGCGCGCCCAGTCGAGCGGCGCCGGCGCCTTGGTGACGATGTACTTCGGCATCGAGATGCCGATCGGCCGCTCGCCGCTCTCGATCGGCGCCGGCGTCGGCCCGAGCGAGGCGACGAACAGCGGCCGGTTGGCGGCGAGCCCGTGCAGGAACTTCATCCAGTCCGCGTCGCTCTTGAACACGTGCTGGCGCAGGCCGCGCAGCCAGGCGATCGTCGTCGCGTGGTTGGAAGGGTTCGGCATGACGATCTTGTCGCGCCACTTCGGATCGGCCAGGTCCTCGTAGCGCTTCGGCGCTTCGGCCGCGGAAATGCGCTCCTTGTTGTAGATCACGGCGATGTACTCGATGCCGAAGAGCTGGATGATGCCGTCCTTGCGCGTCCAGTCCGGGTAGGCGGCGGTCGCCTTCGAGCTGTACTTCGCCAGCATCCCCTTGTCCTTCAGGATTTCGAGCACCGGCAGCGGCCCCTGTACCACGTCGGCCATGAACCGCCCGGCCTGGAACTCCGTGATCGCGGTGGCGACGAACTTGGTGGTGGAGATGCGGGTGTACTCGGCCTTGATCCCCGTGTCGGCGCCGAACGCCTTCAGGATCGGGTCGATCGCCGTGATGTTGGCGTAGTACGCGACCTTTCCTTCGGCCTTCGCCCGCTCCAGCCGGGCCGGGTCCACGGTTTGCGCGTGCGCGGCCGTCGACAGGACGGCCAGTGCGGCGGCAAGCAGCTTTTTCATGGTGGCTTCCTCCTGCGGGCTATCTTATAAGAGGGCGTCGAAGCCGGGATAATGCTTTCGCAGAAGGAAAGGGGCTACCACGCAGAAGTGCGAATGCGGCGCCGACTTCACGTCCTCGGACGGTTTGGAAGCCTCTGCCGGAGCGGCCGAAGGGCTCGCCTTAAGCATCTGCCGCAAATCGAACCGTACTATCCTCACTAAAGGCTCCATGACGATGACAGCAACCACGATCAACGTCGGCAAGCTCGGCATCCGCTATTTGCTCGACGGCTCGAAGACCGGGACGATGGGCCTGTTCGAGCTGACGGTGCCGCCCGGCGCGAACGTCCCGCCGCCGCACAGCCATTCGCAGAACGAGGAGATCGTCTACGTCGTCGAGGGCACCTTGCGGTACACAGTGGGCCCGGACAATCGCGACCTCGGGCCGGGAGACTCGATGCACACGCCGAAAGGCGTCGTGCATGCATTCTCGAATCCGTTTTCGCAAGCGGCCCGCGCCCTGATCATCCTGTCGCCGGACATCGGCGCGCAGTACTTCGTCGACGTGGCCGAGGTCGTGCGCGCCAGCTCACCGCCCGACAAGGCCGCTCTCGTCGCAGTGATGAAGCGCTACGGCCTCGTGCCGGGCGCCGGCGCGGGGTAGATCGAGCCGGCTTTCAGGTTCACCACCTGGTTTCGAGCAATACCCTGAACGTCACGTCGTCGTCCCACCGCAGCACCGGCGGCAGGCCGGCCCGGTTGTAGACGTTCAGGTTGTAGCGGTAGGCATCGGCGCTGAGCACCAGCTCCGGGTTCTTCATCGGACCGCCGCCGATCCACCGGCTGACGTCCCCGCGCAGCTCTACCCGGTATTGGTTCTCCAGCGCCTGGCTGCCGTCCTGCCAGTGCCGTGCGAAGCCGGAAAGCGCCCAGGATTCGCCGAGCTTCACCCTTGCCTTGGCGGTAAGCGCGTAGGCGAGCGTGCTGTTCCGCAGGCCCTCCCGGCCGTAGCCCTGCGCGCGGGGCGCGTCGTCGTCGATTTCCAGGAAGAACCATCCGGCGCCCCCTTCGAGCGAAGCCTGGAAATACCTTCCGTCATAGCCGGCCGCCAGCGCGGGCAGGGCGGTGATCTGGCGCTCGATCGAACTGGCCGTGTTGATCCGGGTGTTGAAATCCGCC
>DASVFV010000056.1:0-6505 GCA_036379875.1 Burkholderiales bacterium
GAAGCGCGTGCTGGTGGTGCTCGGCTTCCCGGACATCTACGCCGCCGGCGATGCGGTGCCGCGCGTGCTCGCCACCGGCCCGATCGCCTGCGAAGGGCTCGACGAGCAGATCATCGGCGGCCTGCGCGAGCGCAAGCTGCGCCTCGAGGACATCAAGCTCCTGCCGCAGGGCAGGGCCTGGCTGATGGTCGAGTACGGCGCGGACACGGAGACGGAGGCCGTCGATCGGGCATCGCGTCTCGGGGGCGTGGTGATTACCGACAAGATCCTGATGAGCAAGCTCTGGACGATCCGCGAGACCGGCGCGTCGGCCACCGCGCTCAACCTCGCCGGGCGCAAGCCCGACCCGGTGGTGGGCTGGGAGGACGCGGCGGTGGACCCGATGCGCCTGGGCGACTACCTGCGCGAGTTCCAGGCGCTGGTCGAGCGCTTCGGCTACCGCACCTCGCTGTACGGGCACTTCGGCGACGGCTGCATCCACGCGCGCATCGACTTCGACTTTCGCACCCGCGAGGGACTCGCGCACTGGCGGCGCTTCCTCACCGACGCGGCGCGCCTGGTGGTCAAGTACGGCGGCTCGCTCTCGGGCGAGCACGGCGACGGCCAGGCGAAAGGCGAGCTGCTGCCGATCATGTACGGGCCGCAGCTCATGCAGGCGTTCCGCGAGTTCAAGGCGGCGTGGGACCCGCGCAACAGGATGAACCCCGGCAAGCTCATCGACGCGCGGCCGTTCGACGAAGACCTGCGGCTCGGACCGCATTACAAGCCGGTGACGGTGAACACCAGGTTTTCTTTTCTTACCCCGGTCGGAGAAGGCTTCGCCCGGGCGGCCGAGCACTGCGTCGGCATGGGCAAGTGCCGCGCGCAGAGCGGCGGCACCATGTGCCCGAGCTACCGCGCCACGCACGAGGAGCGCTACTCGACGCGCGGGCGCGCGCGCCTGCTCGCCGAGATGCTGCGCGGCGAGGTGATCACCGAGGGCTGGGCGAGCCACGAGGTGCGCGAGGCGCTCGACTGGTGCCTCGCGTGCAAGGGCTGCCGCAGCGACTGCCCGACGCATACCGACATGGCGGCCTACAAGGCGGAGTTCCTTTCGCACTACTACGAAACGCACTCGCGCCCGCGCCAGGCCTGGTCGATGGGGCGCATCGGCGAGTGGGCGCCGCTTGCGGCGCGCTTTCCGGGAATGGTCAACGCATTTTCTTCTTTGGGAGTTTCCAAGCGGCTTGCCGGCATGAGCCCGGACAGAAAGCCGCCGAAATTCGCAAAGCGTACGTTCCGCGCGCGATTCAAGCCGGGCGGCAAGGGTGAACCCGTCGTGCTGTTCGACGACACCTTCAACAATCACTTCCGGCCGCAGACCGCTCTCGCCGCGCAACAAGTGCTCGAGCGCGCCGGCTGCGCGGTCGAGCTGCCGGCGCAGCGCGTGTGCTGCGGACGGCCCTACTACGACTACGGCATGCTCGACCAGGCGAAGCGCTCGCTCGAGCGCGTGCTCGAAGTGCTGCCGGCCGACCGGCCGATCGTGGTGCTCGAGCCGGGCTGCCTCTCGGTATTCCGCGACGAGCTGCGCCAGCTTTTCCCTTCGGACGAGCGCGCCGCCCGGCTGTCCGCGCAAGCGACTTCGCTTTCTGAATTTCTCGTGAAGCGGAACTTCAAGGCCAGCGCAGCGGGGCGAGTGGTGATGCACTCGCATTGCCATCAAAAGGCGCTGTGGGGCACGCAGGCGGACTTCAACTTGTTGAAAAGCTGCGGGATGGAGGTCAGCGCACCGGATACCGGCTGCTGCGGCATGAGCGGCTCGTTCGGCTACAAGCCGGAGCACGCGGAAGCGTCGCGGCGCATCGCGCAGCTCGCGCTCCTGCCGGCGCTCGGCGCGGCGCCGGACGCGGTGGTGGTGGCGAACGGCTTCTCGTGCCGCGAGCAGATCGAGGCGCTCGCCGGCAGGCCGACGCTGCACATCGCCGAGCTGCTCGCGCGCGGATGAGCACCGAGGTGCTGCTGTACGTGGCCGCGGTGTGCGCGCTGTCGGGGTTCGCGCACGGCGCGATCGGCTTCGGCTTCCCGCTGGTCGCGACGCCGCTCGTCGCGATGGTGACCGACATGCGCTCGGCGATCACGCTGCTCGCGCCGGTGACGCTCGTGCTGGTCGTCATCTCCGCGCTGCGCGGCGGCAGCGTGCGCGCCATCGTGCGCGAGTTCTGGTACCTGCCGCTCGCGATCGCAGCCGGCGCGTGGCTCGGCACGCGCATCCTGCTCGCCGCGCCGCCCGAGCCGTTCACGCTGGTGCTCGCGCTGGTGCTGGTCTTCTACCTGAACCTGGAGCGCGTCGGGCGCGGAAAGAGCGAGACGGTGCAGCGCCTGCGCGTGCCGTTCGGCGTGGCGTTCGCGTTCCTCGCCGGGGTGTTCGAGGCCATCGCCAACGTGGCCGGGCCGATGCTGTTCGTGTACTTCATGCTGCTCGGCGCCGCACCTTCCCAGATCGTGCAGACGCTGAACCTGTGCTTCTCGATCGGCAAGGGCTCGCAGGTGGCCACGCTCGCCGCCTCGGGCGCGATCGGCGGGCTGTGGCTCACGGTGGCGGGCTTGAGCGTCCCGGCCGTGGCGGCGCTGGCGGCCGGCATGCGGGTGCGCAGCCGCATCGACGCCGATACCTACCGCGCCTGGCTGCGCAAGGCGCTCTGGATCATGGCGATCATGCTGGTCGCGCAGTTCGGCCACGGCGCGCTCGCCGCCGAGCCGCTGTTCCGTGCCATCGACCAGCAGGGCGAGGGCGCGGCGGTGCAGATGGTGCGCGCCGGCGAGGCCGACCTGAACGCGCGCAACGCGAGCGGCGACACCGCGCTGCACCGCGCGGTCGAGACCGGCATGAAGCAGCTCCTCGAGGCGCTGCTCGCGCGCGGCGCCGATGTGCAGGCGCGCACCCGGAACGGCGAGGCCGCGCTGCACCTCGCCGCGCTGCATTCCGAGCCGGTGTTCGCCGAGCTCCTGCTCGCCGCGGGCGCCGACCCGCGCGCGCGCAACGCCGACGGCGAGACGCCGCTGCACTGGGCCGCGCTCAGCGGGCACATCGTGGTGGTGCAGCGCCTGCTCGCGCGCGGCGCCGACGCGCGGCAGAAGACCGCGAAGGGCTTCACCGCGCGCGACTACGCGCGGCGCGAGGGCCACCCGGAGATCGCGAAGCTACTGGAACGCTTCGATCAGTAGCTCGTAGGAGCGCCGCCGCGACTCGTAGTCGCCGGTGATGGTGAGCACCATCAGCTCGTCCGCGTCATATTTTTCGACAAGATGCTTCATTTCAGGAACGGCTTTGCGGACTCCGCCTATTACGGCGCGAGCGCGCTGCGACAGGACGTACTGGCGCTCCTCCGCGCTGTAGCGGTGGCGCGCCGCTTCCTCGTAGGTGGGCACCGCCGAGTCGATGTTGAGCGCCATGTGCAGGCGGCGCAGGTCGATGGGCGCGGCGAGGCGCTCGGCCTCCTCGTCGGTCTCGGCCACGATCGCGAACGTGCAGACGATCGCGTGCGGCTTCCCGCCCGGAAAGTTCTGCGTGAATTTCTCCTTGTATAGGCGCGTGACCGCGTCGCCGCCGCGCGGGTTGATGAAGTGCGCGAAGGCGAACGACAGGCCGAGCTGCGCGGCGAGCGCGCCGCTGTAATCGGAAGAGCCGAGCAGCCAGATCTCGGGCGCGGTGTCGACCTCGGGCTGCAGACGTACTGGCCGCGCAGTTCCCTCTAATAAGTCCTTTAAATGGGCAACCTGGTTGGGAAACTCGGAAGCGTCGGGGAAGCGCCCGCCGCCGACCGCCTGCGCGGTGCGCATGTCGCCGCCGGGCGCGCGGCCGATGCCGAGGTCGATGCGGCCCGGGTAGAGGGCCTCCAGCATGCGAAAGGTCTCGGCGGTGCGAAACGCGCTGTAGTAGGGGAGCAGCACGCCGCCGGTGCCGACCCGGATGCGCTTGGTCTCGGCGCCCAGGCGCGCGAGCAGGATCTCGGGGCATGGGTCGGCGAGCGCCGCTATGGCGTGGTGCTCGGCGAGCCAGTAGCGGTGGTAGCCGAGCTCATCGGCCCGTTTCGCAAGCGCGAGGGTCTCCTCGATCGCCCGCCGCGCGCCGAGCCCGGCCATCACAGGAGACTGGTCCAGGATCGAGAGCTTTGTCGTCACGGCCCGACAGTCAAAAGAACCATGGGTTCAAGGGGGCATGGTCCGGCGTGACTTGCGTCGTCGGGCGCTCCCGACAAAAGCGCAGCGCGACTTCCTTCACGTTCGCGCCGTAAGGCACTGTTTCCTCGGCACGACGCGTGGCTGGCATGCGCTTTGCAAAAGAGTGTCCGATTGCTGGCGGAGGCGGAGACCATGACGACCTTAAGGCTCAAGCAGGAACTCTATTCGTTCGCGCACACGTTCTGGAGCTGTGTGTTGCTGTCTTTGGTGCTGGGCGGCATTGGCGGCACGATCTACAAGGTGATCTCCCCGGAGGGCTGGCTCGCCCAGATGTTCGGGCGCAGCCTCTCCGCCGGCGCCGCGGCGCTCGGCTCGATGGCCCTGGTGGGCGGCCTGGCTTGGTTCTCGCGCAGCTGGGGCGACCCCACCGAGCGCACGCTGGTCTGGCACTTCCTGATCTGGAGCTTCGCTTCTGCCGGGCTGCTCTACCTAGCGCAATTGTGGACGCGGGGGACTCTCTAGGCCGCAAGCAGAGCTCTTTTTCTCAAGCGGTCGGTCGTCGAGACCGACTCCTCCCCGGGGCCCGTCCTCCCCCCTACAGGCGGGCCCCGTTTTTTTTTCCGCCTCGCTTTCCTCGCGCGGCGCGGCGAGCAGCCGCTGCAGGAGCGTGGGGTCGACCGGCTTGACCACGTGGTGGTCGAAGCCGGCGCCAAGCGAGCGCGCGCGGTCGTCGGGCTGGCCCCAGCCGGTGAGCGCGATGAGCTGCATGTCGCGCCCGTGCGGGGTCTGGCGCAGGCGCCGCGCCGCGTCGTAGCCGCTCACGCGTGGCATGCCGAGGTCGAGCAGTGCGAGCTGCGGGCGGAAGGTCTCGGCCAGGTCGAGCGCCTGCTGGCCGTCGTAGGCGGTGCGCACCTCGTGGCCGGCGATGCGCAGCATGAAGGCGAGGCTGTCGGCGGCGTCGCGGTTGTCGTCCGCGACCAGGATGCGGTGCCGCGTGCCGGCGTGCTCGGCGGCCGCCAGCGCCGCGACCGACGGCGCCACCGGCTCGGCCGCTTGCTCGGGCAGGCGCACCACGAACTCGGCGCCGCGGCCGGGTCCGGCGCTGCGCGCCTGCACCGAGCCGCCGTGCAGCTCGACCAGGCGCTTCACCAGCGTGAGGCCGATGCCGAGGCCGCCCTGCGAGCGCTCGATGGCGTGGGGCACCTGCGTGAACATGTCGAACACGCGCGAAAGCATGTCCGGCGGGATGCCCATGCCGGTGTCGCGCACCGAGATCTCCACCATCCCGGCGTCGCGGCGCGCCGCGAGCGTGATGTGGCCGCCGGCGGGCGTGTACTTGCCCGCGTTGGAGAGCAGGTTGCAGATCACCTGCACCACGCGCGTCGGGTCGCAGCTGAGCGCGATCGCCTCGCGCGGCAGCTCGACGGTGAGCTTCTGCCCCGCCTGCGCGATGCCCGGCCCGCACACGTCGAGCGCGCCCTGCACCAGCGTGGCGAGCTCGGCGCGCTCGTGCTTGAGCTCGATGCGCCCGCGGCTCACGCGCGAGAGGTCGAGCAGGTCGTCGATCAGCCGCACCATCTGGCCGACCTGGCGCTCCATCAGCGCGCGCGCCCAGGTGGCGGCCTCGCGGTCGTGCGGCTTGAGGCGCATTGCTTCCAGGGCATTCCTCAGCGGCGCGAGCGGGTTGCGCAGCTCGTGCGCGAGGATGGCGAGGAACTCGTCCTTGCGCCGGTCGGCCTCGAGCAGCGCGGCGGCGACGCGGTTGTTCTCCGAGAGGTGGTCGCGGATCTGGTACTGGCGGCGCCTCGCGCGCAGCGCGGCGCGCACCGAGCTCACCAGCGCGGGCACGCGCACCGGGCGCTCGAGCAGCGTGACGTTGCCGAGCGTCTCGAGGGTGCGCAGCACCACCTCGGAATCGGCGCCCTCCTCGGTGAGGATCAGCAGCGGAAAGTCCGACCACGCCGGCTGGCGGCGGATCGCGAGGCGCAGCAGGTTGACGCTCTCGGGGGTGAGGGCCTCCTCGCCGAGCATCGCCACGCCGGCGCCGTCGTCGATCGCGCTGCACAGCTCGCCAACGTCGCGGCACACCGCGCATTCGAGCCCGGCTTCCTCCAGGATCTTGCGCGACAGCGCCGCGTCCCTGGACGTCGGCGCGAGGATCAGCACGGCTTCCTCGCGAAAGCGCGGCTCAGCGTCTTGCAAGGTCCCCGTCTTCCTTCGCGATGACAGGGATGCCGGACATCACGCCATGGAAGTCGTGCAGCGGCTCGCCGAGCGCCACGCCGCCGCGCGTCAGGCGCAGCTCGCGCAGCGTGTCCTCGTGCATGCCGCTGCGCTTCTT
>DASVFV010000057.1:0-6451 GCA_036379875.1 Burkholderiales bacterium
TCTTCACCACCTCGTGGTGGGCGGCGTCGCGCCGGTAGTCGGGCGGCAGGTAGTCGCGCTTGAGCTTGGCGTAATCGCCGAGGAAGAACTCGTGCGGCTCTTTGTCCTGCAGCCACGGGTAGCGCAGCCGCCCGCTCGACAGGTCCCACAGGTGATGGTGCGCGTCGATGATCTTCAAGTCAGGAAAGCTTTCCTCCCTACACCGAAAAACGGGCCAGTGCCCGCTCGTCGAAGCGCATCCCCGTACCCGGCACCTCGGTCGGGCGCACGCGGCCGTTCTTCACTTCCTGCGGCGAGCGCAGATAAGGGTCGAGCGCGAATGCGTGCTTTTCCAGGTAGACCGAACGCGTGGACACGCACAGCAGGTGAGCGGCCAATTCGTCGCAGTAGTGGCTGCTCGCGTCCAGGCCGGCGGCATTCGCCATCTCGAGCGCGCGCAGCGACGCGCTGATCCCGCCGTTCGTCACCGGGTCGATCTGCACCACGCCGCAGGCGCGCTCGTCGATATAGCGGAGGAATTCATGCGGCGAATGCAGGCTCTCGCCCACCGCGATCGGCGTCGACAGCTCGCGCACCAGGCGCGCGTGCCCCGCGACGTCCTCGGGAATGGCGGGCTCCTCGTACCAGTGGAGCCGGAACTGCTCGAGCCGGCGGCCGCGCTCGAGCGCTTCGTCGGCGCTCCACGCCATGTTGGCGTCCACCATCAGGTGCACCTTGTCGCCGATCAGTCCGCGCACCGCGCGTACGCGCTCCTCGTCTTCACGCGGTTCCTGGCGCCCGATCTTCACCTTCACGCCCGGCAGGCCGCGCGCGAGGAAGCTCTCGGTCTGCTTCATGAGCTCCGGCAGCGGCTTGGGCAAATCGACGCCCGAGCCGTACGCCGGAATCTCTTTTGATGAGCAATTAAAAAGCTTGTAAAGCGGCTTGTGCTCGCGCAGCCCGCGCAGGTCCCAGAGCGCGATGTCGAGCGCGCCGATCGCGAAGGACGCGAGCCCGCCGCGCCCGACGTACAGCAGGCGCTGCCACATGAGATCCCACAGGCCCGCGATGTCCGCCGCGTCGCGGCCGGTCAGCAGGGGCGCAAGGTCGTGCTCGATGAGCGCGCGCACCGCGCGGCCGCCGCGGCCGATGGTGTAGGCATAGCCGTGCCCTTCGAGCCCGCCGGCGCGCAGCTTCACCGTGATGATCTCTTCCGAGTCGATCGCGCCGTGGCCGGCGTCGCCCATCGCCTCGAGCGGCAGCCGATAGTAGGCCGTCTCGATGCCTTCAATCTTCATAGCCATCCGCGTTTCACTAGAATCAATCAATCGCCATGTTAATGAAGCTTCTCGTCCTCCTGCTCGCCACCAGCGTGCACGCGCAGGTACCGCCAAGCGCGGCCGAGGCGGCACGCTATACGGGTCCGCATGCCGCCGCCCACCGCGGCGACGCCGCGGCCATTCGCAAGCTCGCGGGCGACCGAAAAGCCCTCGATGCCCGCGACGCGTACGGGCGCACGCCGCTGCACGTCGCCACCTTCGCCCGCCAGCGGGAAGCGATCCGCGCGCTGGTCGAAGCCGGCGCCGACCTGCATCTGCTGGAGAACGACCGCTACGACTGCGTGACGATCGCAGCGGTCGCCGACGACGAGGAGACGCTGCGCCTGCTGCTCGCGCTCGGCGCGAGCGCGAAGCTCGTTACCAGCCGCTACGACGGCACCGCGCTCATCGCCGCCGCGCACCTGGGCCACTACGGCGTGGTGCGCCAGCTGATCGCCGCCGGCGCGCCGCTCGACCACGTGAACAACCTGCACTGGACCGCGGTGATCGAGGCCATCGTGCTCGGCGACGGCGGCCGCCGCCACCAGGACACGCTGCGCGCACTCATCGACGCGGGCGCCAACCTCCAGCTCGCCGACCGGGAAGGCCGTACGCCGCTCCAGCTGGCGCGCAGCCGGGGCTACGCGGAGATGGCGCGAATGCTGGAAGGGCGCTAGCCGAGCTTTTGCAGCCTCTGTACTTAGCTGAGCTTTTCCAGCTTCTGTAACGAGCGCATCCGGAATGCGATCTTCTGCTCCGGGAAGAGGCGCGGAAACTCGGTATAGCTCACTTCGCCGACGTAGATGTCGCCGCGCGAGTCGATCGCAAGGCCGTGCGGGGCGATGAACTTTCCGGGCTCGAGGCCCGGCCCGTTCTCGCCGCCCAGGCGCGCGATCAGCTTGCCCTTCGCGTCGACGAACGACAGGCGCGGCCCGATGTTCGGGTGGTTCCGGTTGATCGGCATCGAGGGCCCGAGCTCCCCGATCACGAACTGCGGCGCCTTGCCGCGGCGGCAGTAGAGCGCGCAGGGCCGGTGCATGTTGACCCATTGCGTCTCGTACTTGCCGTTGCCGTCGAACACCTGCACGCGGTGATTCTCGCGGTCGGCGACGTACACCCAGCCCTCGGCGTCGGTGACGATGTTGTGCACGATGTTGAACTGCCCGGCGTCGGTGCCGGGCTCGCCCCAGGACTTGAGGAGCTTCCCGTCGGGCGAGAACTTGTGCACGCGCGCGTTACCGTAGCCGTCGCTCACGTAGATGTCGCCGCGCGGCGAAAGCGCGGTGTGCGTGCAGCGGTGGAACGGCGTGCCGCTCATGTACGGCGCCGCCTGCCCCGGCACGCCGAGCTCGAGCAGCACTCGTCCGTCGGTGGTGCACTTGCGCACCACGTGCCCGCCGTCGTCGGTGCAGTAGAGGATGTCGTTCGCGTCGATGTGCAGGCCGTGGGCGCGCGGGAAGGTGCCTTCGCCCCATGAGCGGATGAAGTTGCCCTCGCGGTCGAACACGATCATCGGGTGCTCGCCGCGGTTGAAGACGTAGACGCGGTCCTTGCTGTCCACCGCCACCGCGGCGACGTCCTTGAACTCCCAGCCGTCGGGCAGCTTCGCCCAGTTCTCCACCACGCGGTAGCGATGCGCACCGCCGCCGAGCACTGCCTGTGTCCTAGCTTCCATGTCCGGTCCTCAAGTCGTTGCGACCGCTGCGGTCCACACCGCGCACCAGCCAGAGCG
The DNA here is from genome assembly GCA_036379875.1 of Burkholderiales bacterium. GTDB lineage: Bacteria > Pseudomonadota > Gammaproteobacteria > Burkholderiales > SG8-39 > SCGC-AG-212-J23. The sequence continues at coordinate 3,031 of DASVFV010000057.1, forward strand.
GCCGCCGCGCGAAGTCGACCGGCACGCCGCTCTTGCCATCGACCGGTCGCAGCTGCCGGTCGAACACCGAAGTGGACGGCATGTAGCGCAGCGCGGCGCCGGTGCGGCGCATTCCCGAAGTATTCGGCTTGGCGCCGTGGATCATGTACACGTCGTGCAGCGACATCTGGCCCGGCTCGAGCTCGATGTCCACCGCTTGCGCCTCGTCGAACGCGCCGGCCGCGGTGCGCTGGCTCAACGTCAGGTCGGTGCGCTCCTCATGCAGGTGCTCATACAGGCGCCGCCTGGCGTGCGAGCGCGGGATGACGCGCAGGCAGCCGTTCGCCACGGTCGAGGGCTCGAGCGCGACCCAGGCCGTGCAGGTGGCGAGCGGGCGGATCGGCCAGTAGTGGCCGTCCTGGTGCCACGGCGTCTCGTAGCCTTCCACGGCGGGCTTGCAGAACACGTGGCAGCCCCACAGGATGACGTCGTCGCCGAGCACGCCGGAGACCAGCTCGACGATCTGCGGATCGAGCGCGAGCTCGAGGAACGCGCGGCTGCCGCGCACCCCTTCGCCGTTGTCCCCTTCTATATGGGCGGAGACCAGCTTCTCCGGCCGCACGCCCGGGTTGTCCCGAAGCAACTGCTCGAGGGCTTGCACCATCGCCGCGACGCGCGCCGGCGGCAGGCGATAGCGCGGCACCACCCAGCCTTCGCGCTGGTAATGGGCGATTTCGTCGGCGTGCAGGTGCGCCACGGCTACAATCATCGCATGGCCGCGAACGAGCAACTCGCCATGCTGGTGCAGCCCGACCGCGTGCACCGCTGCGTGTACGCCGACCCGGAAATCTTCGCGCTCGAGATGGCGCGCATCTTCGGCCGCGCCTGGCTGGTGCTCGGCCACGAGAGCCAGGTCAAGAACCCCGGCGACTACTTCACCACGCGCATGGGGCGGGAACCCGTAATTGTCGTAAAAAAAGAAGATAACCAGGTCGCGGTGCTGATCAATCGCTGCGCGCACCGCGGATCGATGGTGTGCGCGGAGGGCAAGGGCAATACGGAACGCTTCGTGTGCCCCTATCACGGCTGGAGCTACGACACGGCGGGCGTGCTGCGCGCCGTGCCTTTCGAGTCCGGCTATGAGAAGGGCAGCCTGCCCGCCGGACTGAAAGCCGTGCCGCGCGTCGCGACCTATCGCGGGTTCATTTTCGCTTCCCTGTCCCCGTCCGGACCGGATTTGCTGGAATTCCTTGGACCCGCCAAGGCCTCCTTCGACGACTTCGTCGACCGCGCGCCCGGCGGCGAGCTGGAAGTCGCGGGCGGCGTGTTCAAGCACGCGTACAACGGCAACTGGAAGCTGATGCTCGAGAACCACCTCGACGGCGCGCACCCGGCGTGGGTGCACGCATCGTCGGTCACGGTGGCGCGCAGCGCGCCCGAGCCGGGCAAGCCCGGCGAGGAGCGCTATTCCGACATCGCGGTGCGCCAGATGCGCCAGAACGGCGCGCCCGACGCGGTCTGGGAAGCGATCGGCATGTGGACCACGCCCTACGGCCACGGCTACATGGGCGACTACCACGACGACAGCCGCCTGGTCGTCGGGATGGGAAACCCGGTGTTCGAGCAGTATCGGAAAACGCTTGTGCAGAGCGTAGGCGAGAAAGAAGCCGACCGCATCCTCCGCGTCACGCTCTGGAACACCATCATCTACCCGAACTGCTCGTTCATGAGCCAGTTCCGCCAGCTGCGCATTGTCCATCCGCTCGCGGTGGATCGAAGCGTGGTCTACACCTACTCGTTCCGCATGAAGAACGCGCCCGAGCGCATGTTCCGCGACACGGTGGCGTTCGCCAACGTGGTGAACGGCACCGGCTCGTGGGTGCTGACCGACGACCTCGAGGTCTACGAGCGCATCCAGCGCGGCTTCTCCTCGGGCGCGGTGGACTGGGCCTACATCGGGCGCGGCCACGGCCGCGACGTGAAGGAGCCCGACGGAGCCGCGCGCGGCGCGACCGGCACGAGCGAGATCTTCATCCGCGCGCAGCTCGCCGCCTGGCTGCGCTACATGTCGCAGTGAACGTAGAGCAATTTCTTTTCCACGAGGCGCGTTTGCTCGACACCGGGCGGCTCGAGGAGTGGCTCGCGCTCTTCACCGACGACGCGACCTACTGGGTGCCGCTCGAGCGCGACCAGAAAGATCCGTACGAGACCAGCTCGATCATCCACGACGACCGCACCCTGCTCGAGCTGCGCGTCAAGCAGGCGCGCCACCCGCGCGCGCACGCGCGCCAGCCGCTGGCGCGGACGGTTCATCAGGTGAGCAACATCCTCGTCGAGGATCAAAAGAGCGAGCTCAAGGTGAGCTCGACGCTTCAGCTGGTCGAGTTCCGCAACGACAAGCAGCGGCTCTACGCGGCGCTGGTCGAGCACCGCCTGCGCAAGGCGAACGGCGCTTTCAGGATCGCCCACAAGCGCGTCGACCTGGTGAGCTCCGAAGGCGAGCTGGACGGCATCGCGATCCTCTTCTGAGCCAGGCGGCGGCGGATGCGCTGCCAGGCACGCTCGTGCAGGGGCAGCAGGAGCACGTTGACCGCCGGCTCGACCACCGCCGCCACGCCGCCGAACGCCTGCGGCCAATATAGTGACGCGAGCGCCGGAACTCCAATTTGAAGTGGCAATATCGGCATTCAATGGCGGCTATCGGGAAACTGTTCCGCGACTACGACCAGAAGGCGCTCGACGACCAGTACGAGCAGCGCGTCTGGGTGCCGCACGCCGACGAGATCATCCGGCGCTACGCCGAGAAAAGCGATGGGGTTCGAAAGAAGCTGGGCGAACCGCGGGTCGAGCGCTACGGTCCCACGCGGCCCGAGACGCTCGACATCTACGGCGGCGGCTCGAAGGCGTTCGTGTTCGTGCACGGGGGCGCGTGGAAGCGCCAGTCGAGCCGCGAGCAGGCCTTTCCCGCCGAGCCGATCATGGCCGCGGGCGCGGCGTACGTGGCGCTCAATTTCGCGCTCCTGCCCACCGTCACGCTGCCGGAGATGGTTGGCCAGGTGTGCCGCGGCATCGAGTGGGTGTACCGCAATCTGTCCAAGGACGTCGTGCTGTGCGGCCATTCATCGGGTGCGCATCTGGCCGGCTGCGCCCTGACGAGATTGAGCTCCATAAGGAAATCTCTTCTGATCTCCGGGCTGTACGAGCTGCATCCCGTCAGGCTCAGCTCGCGGAACGACTACGTGCGCCTGGACGAGCGGCTGGAAGACGAGTATTCGCCGATCCGGCACGCGCGGCGCATCCGGTGCCCGGTGACGGTGGCCTGGTCGGAGAACGAGTCGGCCGAGTTCTACCGCCAGTCGCAGGAGTTCGCCGAGCGCCTCGGCGCGCTCGTATTGATCGGCAAGGGGCTCAACCACTTCACGATGCTCGAAACAATGGCCGA